>QKDA01000095.1 GCA_003246765.1 Spirochaetales bacterium
CAACTGCGACTGCTGGGCGAACAACGACGCCCCGGTGGTCGCCGATATCGGCATCTTCGCCAGCGCCGATCCCGTGGCCCTGGACCAGGCCTGCGTGGACGCGGTGAACGCCGCCCCCGCCATCAACGGAACTGCCCTGACGGACAAAAAGTATTCCGGCGCCGGGGAGAAGTTCGGCCACATCCATCCCGACACGGATTGGGCCGCGGGTCTCGAGCACGCTGTCTGGATAGGCTTGGGTTCCCGGAAATACGAGCTGGTAAAGGTATAGGCACCTCTGGCGCCGGGGACCGGGGAATACGGCTCTCCGCTTAACGAAGGACGGTCCCCCGCTCAGCGGATGACTTTGACCCGGCGTCCCGGCTCGAGAACGTAGCCCGCCTCGGCCCAAAGTTCGTTCGCTGCCCTGTCTTCCAGGAAGGCGGTGCTGTAGAGGGTCGTTATTCCCCTCTTGCGCACCCCCTTCTCGAGCCGGGCGAGAACGGCCTTGAACACCGCGCTATTTCTGAATTCCGGTTCCGTCCAGAAGGACTTTATGTACCACTTCCCGTTGCCGTCGTCCGTAAGGGCGCTGTCGATGAAGCCAACGTAACGCCCCTGGCTGCGGATCAGGTAAAAGAGGTTTCGGTCAGTGTCGAGGCTGTACATGAGAAGGGTTCGAAGGCTCTTCTCGTCCGCGGAAAACTCCGCGAGGCGGGAATCCCGGGCCCTGTGTTCGAGAATCATTTTTCTGTAGAGCCCAATCGCGTCGTCCACCGTGCAGATACCGAGCAGTTCCGTGTCAACCATGGGATTCTCCTCCCCGTCAGTATACTCCCTTCCCCGGAATTAGATACGCCTTTTTTCCCTGACATTCGGCCCCTTTAATGTCATAATCAACTTTACATAATGCGTAATATTGTTATAATGGGGCTCTATGATGACCTTCGTGGCGCCCTGCGCCATCGGCGCGGAGAAAATCCTCTCCAACGAGCTTAAACAGCTCGGTTTCAAGCCTGCGGGCTCTGCCGTGGGCCGTGTGGCCTTCACCCGGGGCGGAGAGAACGCCGCCGACGGGGGCTCGCAGCCCCCCGAAAACCCCCTGGAGGATCTCGCCGCGGCCTACCGCGCGAACCTTCGACTCAGAACCGCCGACCGGGTATACCTCCGGCTCGCTTCCTTTCCCGCCCGGGACTTTGAGGCCCTCTTCGAGGGGGTTCGCTCCGTTTCCTGGGAAGACTGGTTTCCCCGGAACGTCCGGGTAACCGTGGACAAGGTGCGGACCCGCGGGAGCAAGCTTTCCTCGGAGCACTCCATTCAGGGGGTTACCCACAAGGCCGTGTACGAGCGTCTTGGTTCTGTCTGGAAGATGCGCACCCTGCCCGAAACCGGCTCGGCCGCCACGGTTAGGGTTTACGTGGAAAACGACGAGGCCTCGGTGCTTTTGGACCTTTCGGGCATGCCCCTTCACCGCAGGGGATACCGTACCGCCGGCGGGGAGGCACCCATTCGGGAAACCCTCGCGGCGGTACTCCTTCAGCTCGCCTCCTGGCGGCGGAAGACCCCCCTGCACGACGCCTTCTGCGGTTCCGGGACCATCCCCATCGAGGCGACCCTCTACGCCCACAACATCGCCCCGGGGCTCGGCCGCGCTTTCGCCCTCTCGGACCTCGCCCCCTTTACCTCATCGGAAGCCCTCGATCTTCTCCGCCGGGAGCGTCTTGCCGCCGCCTCGGAGATCCGTACCGACTGCCTGGTACGGGTGACCGGCAGCGATATCGACTCCAAGGCCCTTGCCGCCGCCAAAGCGAACGCCGAGCGGGCGTGCTCCATCGCCGGCCAGGCCCTCCAGGAAATCGGAAACGGCGCCCGCATCCCCCGGCCCGATTTTACCCAGGCCTCTTTCGCGGACCTGGAGGCGCCCTATCCGGAGGGTCTCCTTTTATCGAATCCCCCCTGGGGGGAGCGCCTCGGGGACATTGACTCCGCCCTGGACCTCTACCGTTCAATGGGAGAGTTGTGGCGGTCTTTCCCCGGCTGGGACTTCGGTTTCATCACCAGCCAGGAGGGCTTCGAGGACGCTCTCGGCAGGAGCGCGTCGAAGAAAAAGCCCCTGAAAAGCGGGAATCTGGATACGAAATTCTACCTATACAACCGGGAATCGGGCCGGCACTAAGGAGCGGAACATGGCTATTGTGGTGGAACACGAAAAACGGCGCGCGGAGATCCTCGAGAAAGCCCTCGACGTATTCACCGAGGAGGGCTACGAGGACGCGACCTTCCAAAAAATCGCCGACCGCTGCGGCATCACCCGGACTACCCTCTACCTCTACTTTAAAAACAAGCGCGAGATCTTCGTGTGGAGCATCAAGCAGCTCACTACCGGGGTGGAGCAAACCCTTCTGGCGGTCATGGAGTCGGGTTCCGAAACCTATGCCCGGCGGCTGGAAACCTTCATGCACCTCATCATCGACCGCTGCACCGAAAACCGCCGCCTGTTCAACGTGGTGCTTACCTACCTCCTTTCGGCCCAAAAGAGCGGCAAGGACCCCGAATCCCGGGTAAAACGACGCACCATCCGCCTCAGGCACCTTCTCTCGCGCCTTCTTATAGCGGGAAAGGAAGCGGGGGAATTCGCCGACTTCAACGTGAAGGACGCCAATGAGCTCCTCTACGGCCTTATAGAATCGACCATCTACCGCATCGCCATTCTCGACCGCAGCGATGCGGAAGAAATGAAAGACGCCGTCAGCCTCGTTATTCGGGGCTTGGTTGTTCCGGGAAGATGACATAAGGGTTGACTTTTGTCATAAAAAAGGTACAATGACCCTGGAACTTAAAATGACGAATTGACGCGTAATGTCATAATGGATGTTCCGCGAAGGATCCAGGAGGTCTCGATGAGCGTGTTTTTATTTCCCGGACAGGGAGCCCAGTTTACCGGCATGGGAATTGATCTTTACGATGCCGATACGACCGGAAAAGCCGGGGTGCGCGCCCTTTTCGACCTTGCGAGCTCCCTCCTGGGCTCGGATATCCGGGATACCCTCAATTCAGACGCCGAGACCCTCAAGCGCACCGACGTGAGCCAGCCCGCCATTACCGTGGTTTCCCTGGCCGCCGTGAAAACCCTCGCCTTAAGGGGCATCAAGCCCTCCGCCTGCGCGGGCTTCAGCCTTGGGGAGTATCCCCTTGGGGAGTATCCCGCCCTCGCCGTTTCCGGGGTGCTTGCCGAAGCCGACGCGATCCGTCTCGTCATCGAGCGTGGGAAGATCATGCAGGAAACCGCCGACAAACTCGCCTCGGGAGCCTTGAGTTCTGCCGGAAGTTCTGCCGGGGCAGAACTTCAAGCTGAAGGCGCATCGGCGCCTTCAGCCGGTATGTCTGCCGTTCTTGGGCTTTCCCCCGAGGCGGTGGACGCCGCCATCAAGGCCTCCGGCATCGCGGGCCTTTACGGGGCCAACTACAACTCCCCCCTTCAAACCGTCGTATCCGGTACCCCCGAGGCCCTTTCCGCCGCGGAAGCCA
>QKDA01000045.1 GCA_003246765.1 Spirochaetales bacterium
CCTAACCCCCGCTTCCTTCATGAGGGCCCGTTCCTTGGGGTCCAGGTCGCGCACGCCGATGTAGCACACGTTCGCGGGGTCTACCTTGCGCGCGGGGCCGTAGAAGCCCGTGAGCTCGGGAATGCCGAAGCCGCAGGAGGCCGCCAGGATCATGCCGTGGATGTTGCCCGAGGGGGTGGTATCGGTGGTGTTGAAGTCGCCGTGGGCGTCTACCCAGAGCACGCCGAGCTTTCTGTCCCCCGAGGCATGGGCCGTGGATACCCCCGCCAGGGAGCCCAGGGCGATGGAATGGTCTCCCCCGAGGATCAGGGGGAAGTCTCCCGCCCGGATCACCTTCTCTACCCTGGTAGCGAGCTCGCTGCAGGCGTCGATGATGGGCCCCAGGTGCTTGGCGTTGTCCACCGAGAGCTCTGAGGCGGGGTCTATGTACTCCTGGGGCGGGATCGATATGGGGGGAAAGAAGTCGTCCGACTCTATGCCGAGCCGGCTGAGCTTTTCCCTGAGCCCCGCGAGCCTGATGGCCGAGGGCCCCATGTCCGCGCCGCGGCGCGACGCCCCGTAATCCAGGGGAATCTCGATAATCTGCACTTTCATTCCGTTACTGCCTCCTGGGCGTGCTCGAGGGCGATATTCCGCACCCAGCGCCCGGTTTTAAGCTGCCAATCGGCTATCGCTATTTTGACGAAATCGGTGGTCTTCACGACGGCGAACATCGCGATGGGCCCCAGGCCGGTAAACGCCGCCAGGAGAAAGATTCCCGGAAGGAAGAGGGAAAGGTTCACGCTCACGTCCACCCATAGCCCGAATTTCGCGTCTCCCCCGGAGCGGGCGGTGGCGAACTGGGCGTTCAGGTAGGTCCAGGCGGGCATGTAGCAGGCGATTACCAGGAGCATGTTCCGGGTCACCGCCCGGGACGCGTCGGAGAGGTTTCCGAAGACTACCGGGATGAGGGCTACCGAGAGGACTTCCAGGACGGCGACGCAGCGGGCCTCCCTCTGAGCCCGGTCAAGCTCGTCCCGGCCGAGGGTTCCGCCCACGGTCACGCCGATGGATGTGTGGATGCCGTTGAAGACCAGGAAGAAGAGGTTCGCTATCGCCCATCCCGCGGACATGCCCGACACGATCTCCGAGCCCCCCCGTCCGTTGTACACCGCGGTCATGACGGTCTCCGTGAGCACCCAGGACATTTCCCCCGCGAAAAGGGCCCCGGACTTCCTCAGCATGGAGGCGAAGAGCTTGAGGTTCACCTTGAAAAGCTCCGCAAGGGGCACCCAGAAGTCGGGCTTCACCCGTTTCGCGTAGACGAGGAAGGCGGTCATCTCGACGAGCCGGGCTATCACCGTGGCGATGGCGGCGCCCCGCACCTCGAGCCTCGGGGCCCCCAGGTTTCCGTAGATGAGCACCCAGTTGAAGAAGGTGTTGACCAGGGTAGAGGCCACGGAGATGACCAGGGGCGGCCTCACCATCCCTATTTCCCGGAAGGAGGAGCCGATCATCATGGAGATGACCATGGGCACGAAGGTCCACACGATGATGGAGAGGTAGGCTTCCGCCTGGGCGCTGATGGCCGCCCGCTCGGTGTTCGAGTTGAGGAGGAGCCCGATCAGCTCCCGGGGAAAGGCCAGGCTCAGGAAGATCACGACGGCGGTGAGGGCAAGCCCCCCGAGGATCTTGAAGCGGAAGGTTTGCCTCATGCCCGCGGCGTCCTTGGACCCGTTAAACTGGGACATGAACATGGCCCCCGCCCCTGAAAGGGTCATGAGGGCCACGAAGAACACGAAGAGGAGCTGGTTGAGAACGTTCACGCCGGACATCTTCACGTCGCCGAGGCCGGCGACCATGAAGTTGTCGATGAGGGACACGAGGTTCTGGAGCAGGGACTGGAGCATCACCGGGATCGCCAGGGCCAGGGCCTGGCGGTAGAATCCCGGACTGCCTATGAGGGAGCGCTTTTCCATACCCTGACTATACGGAAAAACGCTTTCCTACGCTAGAGATACTCCTCCCGGCTCTTTACCTCGAGGCCCCGCGTCTTGTACCACTCCAGGGCGTCGGTGAACTGCTTTGCGATCTTGATGTTGGTGATCAGGGGGATGCGGTAGTCCACGCTCATCCTGCGGATGAGGAAGTCGTTCTTGAGCTCCGTCTCGCGGTTGTTCTTGGGGATATTGATTACCAGGTCCACCTGCCGCTCCCGAAGGGCGTCGGCGATGTTCGGCTTCTTGTCTTCCAGGGGCCAGGCCAGGGCCGCGGCCTGGATTCCGTTGTTCTGGAGGAACCGGGCGGTGCCGCTGGAGGCGAGAAGCTCGTAGCCCATGTCGATGAGCTTTCGGGCGCTCTCGATGAAGTCGACCTTGTCCTCGATGGGGCCCGTGGAAAGGAGGATCTTGCCCTTGGGAATCCGGAAGCCCGTGGAGAGCATGGCCTTCATGAAGGCGTCCCGGACGCCCCTCCCGATGCAGCCGACCTCGCCGGTGGAGGCCATTTCGAGGCCCGCCACGGGGTCCGCCCCCCGGAGGCGGGAATAGCTGAATTGGGCAGCCCTGACGCCTACGTGGTCGAAGTCCAGGCGGGAACCGTCCACTCGCTCCACGGGGGCCCCGAGCTGGGCGCGGACCGCCATGTCCGCCATGTCTATCCTGAAGACCTTGGAGCAAAAGGGAAAGGACCGGCTGGCCCTCAGGTTGCATTCGATAACCTGGATGGCCGCGCTCTTGGCCAGGAAATGGATGTTGAAGGGGCCCGTAATCTCCAGGGCCTTGGCTATCTTCCGGGCGGTTTTCTTGATCGCCTGGGCGGTGGAAAGGTAGATCCTCTGGGCCGGCAGCACCACCGTGGCGTCTCCCGAGTGGACCCCCGCGTTCTCCAGGTGCTCGCTGATGGCGTACACGAGGATCTCCCCCTTGTTCGCCACCGCGTCGATCTCGATTTCCTTGGAGTTCTCCACGTACCGGGAAAGCACCGCGGGGTTCTCGAGGCTCACCTGGGCGTTTTTGGTAAGGAAGGCCTTGAGGCTGGCCTCGTCCCAGGCGACGCTCATGGCCGCCGCGGAGGCGGCCTGGCCCGGCCTGATGAGCACGGGGTAGCCCGCGGAATCCGCGAAGTCGTGGGCCTGGGGAAGGCTCGTCACCTCGGCCCATTCGGGCTGCCGGATTCCGAGCTCGTCCAGGAGGGCGCCGAATTTGTTCCGGTTCTCGGTCCTGTCGATATCCACCGCCTGGGTTCCGAGAATGGGGATTCCCGCCCGGGAGAGGGGCACCACCAGGTCCGTGGCGAGCTGGCCGCCGTAGGAAACGAGGGCCCCGTCGGGCCGTTCCGACTCCCAAATGTCCAGGATCCGTTCCAGGGATAGTTCCTCGAAATAGAGGCGGTCCGCCTGGCCGGGGTCCGTGGAAACCGCCTCGGGGTTGCAGTTCACCAGGATGGAATGGCGCGAGAGGGAACGCATGGTCTTGAGGGCGCTCACGCACAGCCAGTCGTGCTCGATGCTGCTTCCGATATGGTAGGGCCCCGAGCCGATCACCAGGGCCCCCCGCTCGGAGGGCTTCACGTCGTCGGTGACCCCGTTGTAGGTCAGGTAAAGGGCTCCCGTCCGGGCGGGGAATTCCCCCGCCACGGAGTCGATGAGCTTGGTCACGGGCCGTAAGGCCAGCTCCTTGCGGAGGGCGCGGATCTTGTCGCCCCGGGTCTTAACGCAGGCGGCTACCTGGTCGTCGGAGAAGCCCGCTTTCTTGGCCCGCAGGAGGAGGTCCCTGCCCGGGAGCTCCTCCCCGTCCCGAAGGGCGGCCTCGATTTCCCTGACCCGGTCCATGGCCACGATAAAGGCCCGGTCGATGCGGGCGTATTTCCTGATGCGGTCGGCGGTCCAGCCCTCCTGCAGGGCGGAGTAGACCGCGTAGACCCGAAGGTCCGTGGGATTCCTCAGGGCGTCCTTCACGTCCCGGAAGGCGTGGCCGTGGCAGGCTAGTCCCGGCGAGGCGGGGTCCGCCATGCGCAGGGCCTTCTGGAGGGCTTCCTCGAAGGTGCGGCCGAAGGCGAGGGCCTCGCCGACGGACTTCATTTCCGCCCCGATATGGCGGTCCACGGCGCTGAATTTGCCGAGGTCCCAGCGGGGAACCTTGACCGCCACGTAGTCCATGGCGGGCTCGGTCCCGAGATGCGTGGTTCCCGTGAGGGGGTTCACCGTTTCCGAGAGGGAAAAGCCCAGGGCGGCGCGGGCGGCGAGCCAGGAAAGGGGAATGCCCGTGACCTTCGACGCGAGGGCCGTGCTCCGGGAGGAGCGCAGGGTGGCCTCAAAGACCCTAAAACCGGAGCCCTCGGGGTCCACCGCGAAGCGCACGTTGGCCTCTCCCACGGCGCCCAGGGCGCGGACCGCGCGGAAGGCCGCCTCCCGGAGGGCTTGAAGCTCCCCGTCGGTAAGGGTTTGCACCGGGGCGGCCACGATGGATTCTCCCGCGTGGATGCCGATGGGATCCACGTTTTCCAGGGAACAGGCCGCCATGCAGTTGTCCATGGCGTCCCGGAGCACCTCGAGCTCGATTTCCTTCCATCCCCCGAGCCATTCCTCCACCCGGAATCCCCCCGCCTCGGCCCCCATGCGCCCGCAGTACTCCTGGAGCTCTTCCCGGTTCTGGCAGACTGCCCCGCCGTCCTCGGTGTTCGGCCGTTCGGAACGGACCATGACCGGATACCCGGAGTCTTCCGCGGCCCTCAGGGTTTCCGCGGCGTCGGCGCAGGACCGGGAGCGGGGAACCGGAACCCCGGCTCCCTCCATGGCCTTCAGGAAGTCGCCCCGGCGGGCGGATCGGTCCATGGCGGCCAGGGACGTGCCGAGAACCTGCACGTTGTGGCGTTCCAGTATGCCCCGCTCCTCGAGTTCCAGGGCGCAGGCGAGGGCGGTTCGCCCCCCCACGCTGGCCAGGAGGGAGTCGGGCTTTTCCTTCTCGATCACCTTGGCGGCGAATTCCGCCGTTACCGGCAGGAAGTAGGTGGCGTCGGCGACCCCTTCGGAGGTTTGGGGCCCCGTCATGTTGGGGTTGAGGAGGATGGTGCGGATTCCCTCGGCCTTGAGGGCTTTCAGGGCCTGATAGCCCGCCAGGTCCGACTCGCCGGACTGGCCGATTTTTTGCCCCCCGGCGCCGAGGACAAGGACGGTGCGGGGCGTTACGATGCGGTATTCGTTCATTCGGTTATCCCTCCGTTGCGCAGGAGCTTGAGAAAGTCGTCGTAGAGAAAGTCCGTGTCCCGGGGCCCCGGGTTTCCCTCGGGGTGAAAGAGAACCCCCGTGATGAGGCCCTTTTTGGCGGAGAAGCCTTCTATGGAACGGTCGTTGTCGTTCAGGAACAGGGGAGTCCACCCCGCCGGCAGGGAGTCGTCCCGGATGCCGTAGCCGTGGTTTTGGGCGGTCACGTAGCAGCGCCCGTTTTCCAGGTGCACGCAGGGAACCGCGGAGGATCGGTGCCCGTTGCTCATGCGGTAGGCCGCAGCCCCGCCGGCAATTGCGAGAATAACCGCTCCCTGTCCGGTGGCGAACACCGGTTTCCCGCTGTCGATCGCCTTTCGGAGGATCTGGACGGTCTTGTCGCAGGAGGTCGGGTCCCCGGGCCCCCCGGATACCATGACGGCGTCGAAGGGTTCGTCGTTAAAGTCGTGGGTACAGGGCACCCTGACTACCGTGGTGTCCTCTGCCGAAAGCCGCCTGACCGCGGAGAGCCGGGCGCCGCAGTCCACGAGGACAACCCGTTTGGGGCCCTTCCCGTAGGTAAGGGTCTTTTTTACCGAGACATGGGAGGGCTGATTGTGGGTTGAGGAGGAGCTGAAGGACACCTCCCGGGTGCCGCTCACGAGGATCTTCGCCCTCATGGTGCCCCGGAGCCTCAGGCGCTGGATGAGGGCCCGGGTGTCTATACCGTGGATGGCGGGAACCTGCTGTTTGCGCAGCCATTTCGAGAGGGTTCGGGAGGCGGAGTGGTGGGTGGTCAGGTCAGCGTAATCCGCCGTCACAAGCCCCGCCGCCTGGGCCGAGAGGGCCTCGTAGAGGGCGGGAAAGCCCCAGGGATCGGTTTTGTCCTCGCACACGCCGGTAGCCCCCGCGAGGGGCTGGGAAAGGACCAGGATGCATCCCTTCAGGGCGGGGTCCGTAAGCAGGGTCGGAAGCCCTGCGGCGCCGGTATAAAAGACGATCTCTCCGGAAACGGAGCTTTCGTGACCAAAGGATACTCCCTCGAATTCGGTACCGTCTTCAAGGATTATGCGCGCTGCGGGTGAGGTTTCCTGCACGTAGGGGCCTCCTGTTCAATACATTGTTATTGAACAAATCATAGCTTGTCTGCGTGCAAAAAACAAGAAAAATGGTCAGAAATTCCTGATCAACAGGCGCGACCCCCGCTTTTCGCTCCATTTTTCCCTTCTTTTTGCGGGAAGGAGGCTTATTTCTGCGGGAATAAAGCCGAATCGCTCGAACCAGTCGGCGGTTTGGGTGGTGAGCACGAATACCGCCTTGTTTCCTGCCTCCCGGGCTTTCGCGATGAGCCGTTCCATGAGCTCCGGGCCGATCCCCATGTGGTTGTAGGCCTCGTCCACCGCGAGCCCCGCGATTTCCGCCATTCCCTCGGCGTAGCCGTGGAGGGCGGCGCAGGCCCGGATGCCCCCGTCAATCTCGTAGATGACGTAGTCGCGAAAGGTGAGCTCCAGCTCCTCCTGGCTGCGGGCCAGGAGAATGCCCCGTTCCACGAAGGGGTTCATCAGGGAAAGGACCGCCGGAATGTCGTCCCGGGTCATGGGCCGGTAGGCGCCGTAGTTGTCGAGGTAGATCATGGTGCCCGAGCCGAGGTCCGAGAAGATCTCCGCCGGGAGTACCCCGTCCACGTCGCCGTCGAGGATGTGGGTTCGGGTAACCCCCTGGCGGCAGGCTTCGCCCCCCCGCTCCAAAAGGTCCGCCAGCTCGTCGGGGGGGCAGTTGGGCTTGTCTACCTCCCGGTTGAGGCGTATGAAGTCGGGAATCTCCCCGGCGGATATGGCGGCCATGCGGCCTTCCGGCGAAAGGGCAGCCCCGGGGGGCATGTTGTAGTCGTCCACGGAGATGGTGGAGCCGGAGCCCAGGAAAAAGAGCTTGTCCGCCTTGAGGGCCACCGCGGTCGCCACGGCGAGCTCCGTGGAGGAGATGTTGTAGGGCCGTCCCGCGGCGGTCCAGCCGACGCAGGGGAGTATGGGAATGAAGCCGTCTTCCAGCACCGCCAGGAGGGAGTCGAGCTGGATCTTGTCCACGACACCGGCGCTGCCGTAGTCCACCCCGTCGATGACGCCCCGGCCCCGGGCGCGTACCCAGTTGCCGATCACGGCGGTAATCCGTTCCGCCGATAGCCGGGTCATTATGCGGTTGGACACGTCGAAGGCGGCCATCTTCACGAGGTTCATGCCCTCCTCGCCGGTGACCCGTACCCCCGCTATCTTGCGCCATTCCACCTTCCAGGAGTCCAGCACCCGGTCTATGTGGTTGGCCGCCCCGGGCACGATGACGATGCGGATTCCCGTTTCCCGGATGAGGGCGAGGTCGTGCATGTGGCTCGCGAAAAGGGGAGAGTCCACCACGTCGTCGTCGATGCGGACCACCAGGGTGGAACCCTTGAACTTTTTGATGTACCGGATAACGTCCCGGATCCGCTCGGTCTGTATCATGGCTCATGGTACGGCAGGGCGAGCGGGGTTGTCAAATGGGGCGGGACGCGATTTCCCCGCCGTGCTATACTCGGGGAAAGCTATGAACGTTTGGAAAGTACTGGTGGCGGACGGCGATGCGGAAGTGCACGCCGCCGCCTCCCTTGCCTTAAAGGGCCTCGAATTCCGGGGCCGCGAGATTCTCCTCTTCAACGCGCGGACCCTTTCCGACGCCCGGTCGGCGGTCTCGGTGCATCCCGACATCGCCTGCGTCCTCCTGGACTTCGCCCTGGAGGAGACCGCCTCTCCCCCGGGCTTCCTTCCCTGGCTGAGGGGCGAGCGGGGAAACGCGGACATGCAGGTGCTGGTCCGCTCGGAACGGCAGCTCCGGCCCGCGGAGATATCCAAAGCCCTTCAATACGGCATCAACGACTGGAGGCGCAAGTCGGAGCTCACGGTCTCCCTCATCCCGGTGATCGTGACGGCGGCCCTGCGGGCCTGGGACTCCCTGAGCGGCCTGAGGGAGCAGCACGAGGAGCTTCGCCGCATGGTGGACGCCTCCGCCCGGGCCTTCCGTTACGCGGGGCTGCCCGAGTTCGAGCGGGACTCCCTCTCGAGCCTCTCCCTGGTCCTGCACGGAAGCGAGGGGGAGGCCGGCGCCTTCGCCCTGTTCGCCAGCCGCGCCCCCCACGAGCTGGTCCCGCGGGTCACCACCGCCACGGGCCGGTTCCGGCACCTGGAAGGCCGCAAGCTCAAGGACGTGCTCGAGCCGGGCATGTACGAGCGGATCCTCAACCACAACTACGCCCGGGGCCACCTTTCCCTGGGAAAGCTCCGGGTATACGGCTTTAAGGTACGGGACGGCTCCGAGGCCTTCATCGTCCTGGAGGACGCGGATGGCCTTTCCGAGTGGACCGAGGACCTGTTGGAGAGCTTCCGGCTTCATCTGGGGGTGGCGGTGGAGAATTTCCACCTGCACCGGGGGGTCGAGAGCGCCCGGGACGACCTCGTGTTCGCCCTGGGCGAAATGGCCGAGTCCCGCTCGGAGGAAACCTGGAACCACGTTAAGCGGGTGGCGGAGATAGCCCGGATCATCGGGCAGGGGCTGGGAATGGGGGAATACGAGGCGGAACAGCTCCGCCTGGCGGCCTCCCTCCACGACCTGGGGAAGCTCAGCATCCCCGAGGGAATTCTCGCCAAGGACGGGAACCTCTCGGAAGACGAGTTCGAGTCCATGAAGAGCCACGCTATCGTGGGCTTCGAGATGCTCAACACCTCGAACCGGGACCTCTTCCGCACCGCCGCCAGAATAGCCCTGGAGCACCACGAGAACTGGGACGGCACGGGCTATCCCCGGGGGCTAAAGGGGGAGGAGATCGGCCTCTATTCCCGAATCGTCACCGTGGCGGACGTATTCGACGCCCTGGGAAACCGGCGCTCCTACAAGAAGCCCTGGGAAGGGCCGGACATCATGGAGTTCATGTACCGGGAGACGGGCAAGAAATTCGACCCCCGGGTGATGGACGTCTTCTTCGAGCGGATCGACGAGCTCAACGAGCTGAGGACCCTCTTCCCGGACTGACCTCCCGCCTTATCTCCAAAGGGCCCACAGGAAGAGCGCCGCCGAGGCGGTGGTGATCACCGTGAAGGGGAGGCCGATCTTGAGCCAGCCCGCGAAGTTCATGGGATGCCCCTCCTTCTTGAGGATGCCCATGGCGACGATGTTCGCCGAGGCCCCGAAGGGGGTGAGGTTGCCGCCGAGGCAGGAGCCGATGAGCAGGGCGAACATGTAGAGCTCCGGCTTGAGGCCGAGCTGGTTTCCCAGGCTCGCCGCCACGGGAAGCATGGCGATGATGTAGGGCACGTTGTCCACGAAGCCCGAGATGACCACCGAAACGGCGATGATGACCAGGAAGCCCAGGATCACGCTGTCGCCGATTACCCCCGAGAGCACTCCCGCGAACTGCGTGAGGAGTCCCACCTTCTCGATGGCCCCGATGACGATGAAGATGCCGATGAGGAAGAGTATGGTCTCCCAGTCGAGGCCCTTTACCATCTTGAGCGTGTCCGCGGCGCTTTCCTTCCGCACGAAGCGGTACCACAGGAGCCCCGCGACGCCGAGGCCGAGGACGAGGAGCCCCGCCGCCAGGGATACCCCGGAGCCGAAGAAGGAGCTCACCGCCAGGCCCGCGATCATGAGAAGGAGGAGGACCGTGGGCACCATGGAGAGGACGGGCTCCCGCCGGATCTCCACCTTGGCCCCACCGTGGCGGGCGAAATAGGCGTAGAAGTACACCGCCCCCGCGAGCATGCCCACCTGGACCACGAAGAAGATGGAGGGGGTGCCCTGGTAGAAGAAGAAGTCGTTGAAGCCGTACTTGGCGTAGCTCGCGAAGATCATTGAGGGGGGGTCGCCCACGAGGGTGGCGGTTCCCTGGAGGTTGGCCATTACCGCGAGGCCCACCATGAAGTAGGTGGGGTCCATCTTCATCTTCTTGGAGAGGGCCAGGGCGATGGGGGCCATGACGAGGACGGTGGCCACGTTTTCCACGAAGGCCGAGATGATGCCCGTCATCATGAGGATGGCGACCACCGCGAGGCCCACGTTGGGGGATCGGTCCACGATGTCGTCGGCGATGCGGGCGGGCACCCGGGAATAGATGAAGAGCTCCGCGATGGCGAGGCTTCCCACGTAGATCATGAGGACGTTCCAGTTCACCAGGTCGAAGAGGGCGTGGCCCGGGGAAACCACCCCGAGGACCACCGTGAGCAGGGCCGCGCCGAGGCTCGCCCAGGCCTTCTTGTTCGGGAAGGCGATGACGACGGCGTACATGAGGACGGCGATCGCGAGAACGATCCATTTCATTTCCATAGGTTCCACTCCTTGGGACTCGCGCATCCCGGGGGGCTCTTAAAAAAAAGACCCCTCGCGCCGACGGGCCGACTGACGGCCATTCCGCGCGAAAGGTCTGGTATCCCCGGGTCCGCCTAAGACTAGCCGAGGGGCCCTTCCCTCGTCAAGAAGGAGGGGCAGGACGCGGGGGGGATTCGTGCTATACTCCGGGGCATCGAAAAAGACACTAAATAAGGAGCGTTACTTCACAATGAAATCACTAATCGCGCGAACCTCGCGGGGCCGCTTCCTGTCCTTGGGCTTGGCCGTCCTCCTGGGGGCCCTTCTGTCGGTCGTTGGCGCCGTATCCTGCGCCACTGCCCCGCAAGCTTCCTACCCCGAGGGCCTGTCGGCGAAAGCCGCCCTCCCCGCGGATCCCGCCGCGCTCTCGGGCCGGCTCGATAACGGCATGGCCTGGAAAATCCTCAAGAACGGGGAGCCCAAGAACCGTATCGCCCTGAGGCTCGCGGTTAACGCGGGCTCCGTCCTGGAGGCGGAAGACCAGCGGGGCATCGCCCACCTGGTGGAGCACATGGCCTTCAACGGGAGCGAGCACTTCGCCAAGAACGAGCTTATCGACTACTTCGAGAGCATCGGCATGGCCTTCGGCCCCGAGGTGAACGCCTATACCTCCTTTGACGAGACCGTCTACATGCTGGAAATTCCCGCGGACGATCCTGAAATTCTCGCCCAATCCCTCCTGGTCCTTAGGGACTGGGCGGCGGGGCTCTCCTTTGACCAGGAAGAGCTCGACAAGGAACGGGGAGTGGTCGTGGAGGAATGGAGGCTCGGCCGGGGCGCCTCGGGCCGGGCCAACGACAAGGTCTTCCCCTTCATATTCGCCGGTTCCCTCTACGCCGAACGCCTGCCCATCGGGGATCCCGAAATCGTGAAGACCGTGACCCGCGACCGGGTAGTCGACTTTTACCGCGACTGGTACCGGCCGGACCTCATGAGCGTGACCCTCGTAGGCGACGCCGATCCGGAGGCGCTTCTGAACGCCCTTGAGGGCAGCCTCGGCACGATTCCCCGGGCGAAGGGAAAGGCCCGCCGGCCCATTCCGGCGGGACCGAAGGGGGGAACTCCCGCCGTCCTGGTGTTCAAGGACCCGGAAATTCAGTACACCACCGTGGAAATCCTCGAGCCTTCCCCCACCCGGGTAGCCAGGACCGTCGCGGACCTGCGGGCTTCCCTGGTCCGGTCCCTGGCGGAATCGGCCTTCAACGCCCGGCTCGGGGAGAAAACCCTCGTCGCGAATCCCGTTATCCTGGGCGCCGGGGCCGGTTCCCAGCGCCTTTCCCGGGCCGCGGACTTCGCCTACCTCGCCATGGTTCCCCAGCCGGGAAAATTCGGCGAGGGCATGAAGGAGCTTCTCACGGAGTGGCTCCGGTACCGGCAGTTCGGCATTACCCCCCTCGAGCTCGACCGGGCCCGGGAGAGCGTGCTCGACTCCGTAAGGCAGGCCTGGCTCGACCGGGAGAAAATACCCTCCGCCTCCATTGCCGCTTCCCTCGTGAACGAGGCCCTCTACGGCGACGTGCGGCTCTCCCCCGACGACGAGCTCAAGTACGCGGAGGCCCTGCTTCCCCTTATCTCGAAGGAAGAGGTGGACGGCGCGATAGGGAAGTGGTTCGCCGATCGCGGCACCGCCCTGGTGGTTACTGCGAACGCCTCCGCGTCGGACATTCCCCCCGAAGCGGAGCTTCTCGGCCTCTGGCAGGACTGGACGGACGAAACCGCCCTCGTTCCCTACGTCGAGGCGGGCCTGGAGCGGCCCCTCTTCGATCCCGGGCTCGCGGCCCCGGAAACCGGCGTCTCGGTCCTTTCCGAGCGAAAGCTCACCGCCGACGGGCTCCTGGAGTGGAAGCTCCCCAACGGGGTCACGGTGCTCGCCCTTCCCACCGACTACAAGAACAACGAGGTGCTCTTTTCCGCCTGGAGCAAGGGAGGCACTTCCCTCGTTTCCGAAGCGGACTTTCCCTCCGCGGCGGTGGCCGCGTCCTGGGCCCAGATGTCGGGCCTGAACGGCTATTCCGCCCCGGACCTGCAAAAGAAGCTTTCCGGCATGACCGTGGGGGCCTCTCCCTGGATCGGCTCCACCTTCGAGGGCCTGTCGGGCTCCTCCTCGGTAAAGGACCTGGAAACGGCCTTTCAGCTTTTGAATCTCTATTTCACCCGGCCGAGCTTCACCGGCGACGCCTGGGGCTCCCTCATCGCCCAGCTGGAAACGGTGGCGGCGGCCCGGAAGAACGAGCCCGCCCAGGCCTTCGAGGACCTCAAGTCGCGCCTCCTGTACGGGGACGACCTGCGCCACGCCCCCCTCACGCCGGAACTGGTGGCCCTCATGGACCGCTCCCGTTCCGAGGCGGCTTACCGGGAGCGCTTCGCCGGCGCCGGGGATTTCACCTTCGTTTTCGTGGGCAGCTTCGATCCCTCCTCGCTGAAGGCCCTCGCGCTCAAGTATCTCGCTTCCCTGCCGGCCTCCCCCTCCGCCGAGGAGGCCCGCGACCTGGATCCGCCCTTCCCGTCGGGGAGGGTGAGCGAAACCCTCAAGCGTGGGGTAGACCCAAAAAGCCGGGTTTTCCTGGCCTTCGGCGGGCCCGCGAAGGTGTCCGGAGAGGACCGGGAGCTCTATGGGGAACTGTGCTCGCTCCTGGAAATCCGCCTCCGGGAAATCATCCGGGAAGACATGAGCGGCTCCTACGGCGTTTCCGTGCGGGGAAGCCTCCAGTCCTATCCCGCCGGCCGCTTCGAGACGACCGTCGAGTTCGGCTGCGAGCCCGGGCGCGAAGAGGAGCTCGCCCAGGCGGCGCTCGATCAGATCCGCTGGATGCAGGGCGCCCCGATACCGGAAAAGTACGTGACCAAGCTCCGGGAGAACCTCAAGCGGAGCCGCGAGGAGAGCTACCGGAGCAACGGCTGGTGGCTGGGGCGCATCGTGTCCTTCGGCACCGAGGGCCGCGATTACGGCCTCATGCGGGACGCGGACGCCCTCCTGCCGCTTCTCACGGGGGAAAACCTCCAGGCCCTGGCGAAACGCTGGTTCAATACGGAGAACTTCGTGAGCGCCTATCTCAAGCCCGAAAAATAAAAAAAAGGGCAGGGGGCGTATCCCCCTGCCTCCGGTGTCCCGGCGGACGGAGTCCGCCGGGCGCCCCTCCGGCACCCCCCAAAGGGCGCCGGGCGGCTGCCCCCGTTCCGGGGCGGCTTACAGAATCTCCCCTTCCGCCGAGATCGTTACCACCTGCCAGGGAATGAATTTCCCGCTGGCCTTGAGGGCCTCCGTCGCCGCGTGGGAAAGCCCCCCGCAGCAGGGAACCTCCATGCGGACCACGGTGACGCTCTTGATGTCGTTCTCCGCGATGATGGCGGTAAGCTTCTCGGTATAATCGCCGGAATCGAGCTTGGGGCAGCCGATTACCGCCACCCTCCCGCGGATGAAGTCCTTGTGGAAGGCGGCGTAGGCGTAGGCCGCGCAGTCCGCGGCGATGAGAAGGTTCGCCCCTTGGAAGTAGGAAGCCCTCACGGGAACGAGCTTGATCTGGACGGGCCACTGCCTGAGCTCGGAGGCCGGGGCTCCGGAAGCGGGGCTCTCGCCCGCGGCGGAAGCCGGTTGCGCGGCCGGTATCGGGGCGGGGCCCGATGCCGCCATATTGCCCGAGAGGCTCCTTGCGGCGGAGCCGGGGCAGCCAGAGAAGGGGGCAAAGGCAGCCCCCCGCGCATGCGCCGGCCTTGTCGCCCCTGAACCCTCTTTTCTCGCGCGTTCTTCCATATTCTTCTTTACCGCTTCCTCGTCGTAAGCCGCCGCTTCCCGTTCCTCGAAGGTAATGGCCCCGGTGGGGCAGGCGGGAAGGCAGTTGCCCAGGCCGTCGCAGTAGTCGTCCCGGATGAGGCGCGCCTTGCCCCCCTCCAGGGCGATGGCCCCCTCGTGGCAGGCGCTCACGCATACCCCGCAGCCGTTGCACTTTTCCGAATCTATCTTGATGATCTGCCGTTTCATGGTAGTCTCCTTGGCTCTTGATACCTCGAGTATAGGGAATTCGCTGGGGGGAGTATGTTGCGGATGCGACAGGGGCGGTTTTTTTTGGGATTGGGTCGCCGATCGCCGGCTTATGCTTGCTCCCCCCCGCGGAATAACGGTAAGGTGGAAGGCACACTATGAAACGGTACGACACGATTGTTTTTGACATGGACGGAACCCTCCTGGATACCCTGGAGGATTTGGCGGACGCGGTGAACTTCGCCCTCCGGGAAACGGGTATGGATGAGCGGACCCTTGAGGAGATCCGGCGCTTCGTGGGGAACGGGGTGCGAACCCTGATGGAGCGGGCCGTGGCGGGGGGAGCGGAGCATCCCCTCTTCGAAAGGGCCTTCGCCCTCTTCAGGGAACGCTATGCCGATCATTCTGCGGACAAGACGAAGCCCTACGAGGGAATCCTTCCCCTTTTACGGGAGCTGAAAGAGCGCGGCTATGCCCTGGCGGTGGTCTCCAACAAGGTGGACGCCGCCGTGAAGGAGCTCGTTCCCCGGTATTTCGGCAGCCTTTTGGACGCCGCCGTGGGCGAGCGGGAGGGCATGCCCCGTAAACCCGCCCCCGACGGGGTATTCGCGGCCCTGGAGGAGCTCGGGAAGGGCGCCGAAACCGCCCTCTTCGTCGGGGACTCCGAGGTGGACGCCCAAACCGCGAAGAACGCGGGGCTTCCCCTGGTGGCGGTGCTTTGGGGCTTCCGCGACGAGGCCTGCCTACGGGCGGAGGGAGCGACCCGCTTTGCCCGGCATCCCCGGGATATCCTCGCGTTTTTATGAGTTGACCGGAATCGGATTCCGGTTTACGATGAGTGTAGGTACACGCAAGGGGGTTTTGTGACCGTAACGGAGATCGCCAGGCTGGCGGGGGTATCCATCGGCACCGTAGACCGGGTTCTTCACGACCGGGGCCGGGTATCCGCGGAAACGAGGGATAAGATCCGCCACATCATCGAGACCGAGGGCTTCCAGCCGAATCCTTTGGCCCGGCACCTCAAGCGGAACCGGGGCTATCTCATCGGCGTGCTTATGCCTTCCCTGGAAAGCGAAAGCGGTTACTGGAACCTCATGTACGAGGCTATCGGGCGGGCGGCGGCGGAATACGCGGTTTTTTCCCTGGAGGTCCGCCACTTTCCCTTCGAGCGCACGGACCGCCGTTCCCTGGACCGCGCCTGGAAGGCCATGCTCGACGCTTCCTGCGACGGCCTCGTCATCGCCCCGGTGATGCAGGAGGAGACCCTCCTCCTCCTCGCCTCCGAGCCCCCCGCGGTGCCCTACTGCCTCATTGACTCCCCCCTTCCCGGCTCCGCTCCCGTTTCCACCGTGGCCCAGGACCCCTTTCAGGGGGGCTTTCTCGCGGGCCGCATGATGTCGCTCCTGTGTCCCGGGGAAGGGCCCTTTGCGGCGGTGCGCCCCTATACCGAGGCCTTCAACCTCAACGAGCGGGCCCGGGGCTTTCGCGCCTGGTTCGAGGCCGCCGGGGGGGGCGAGGTCGTGGACGTTCTGTGTCCCGACAGCCCGGCGGAGAGGCGGGACGCGGTCCTGGACGGCATTCTTGATTCCCGCCCGGACATCCGGGGCTTCTTCGCGGTTTCCTCCATCGGACACGCGGTGGCGGAAAGGCTCAAGCTCAGGGGGCTTGAGGGAAGCCGCAGGGTAATAGGCTACGACCTGGTGGCGGAAAACCGGGAATGCTTGCGTTCGGGCCTGATCGACTGCCTCATCTCCCAGCGCCCCGAGGAGCAGGGCCGTATCGCCGTGAGCCAGCTTTACCGGAGCATGGTGCTCGAAGAGGAAAGCGAAGGCGAAATCGCCATGCCGTTGGACATATATTTCAAGGAGAACCTCGTATGATGAAGAAAGACGGGCATTACGTGCTGGGGGCCGACTTCGGCTCCGACTCGGTTCGGGTTGTCGTTCTCGACGCCGCCGACGGCTCCGTGGCGGGCCAGGAAGTGGCCTATTATCCCCGCTGGAAAACCGGCGCCTACTGCGATCCCCGCTCCGACCGGTTCCGCCAGCACCCGAAGGACTATACGGAGAGCCTGACCCTGGCCGTTAAAGGGGCTCTTTCGCAGGCGTGCGTTAACGTTAACGCAGATGTAAGCGGCAAGGTTCGAGCCATTTCGGTGGACACCACCGGGTCTACTCCCTGCTTTGCGGACCGGAACGGCACCCCCCTGGCCCTGCTTCCGGAGTTCGCCGGGGAAAGCGACGCCATGTTCATCCTCTGGAAGGACCATTCCTCGGTCGCGGAAGCGGAGGAGATAAACCGCCTGTGCCGAACCTGGGGAGGCACGGACTTCACCAAGTACATGGGCGGGGTGTACTCCTCGGAATGGTTTTGGGCCAAGGCCCTCCATACCCTCAGGGGGAATCCCGCCGTGGCCGGCGCGGCCTACACCATGGTGGAGCACTGCGACTGGATCACCGCGGCCCTCACGGGCACTGAAAGCCCAGAGGCCATCAAGCGAAGCCGCTGCGCGGCGGGGCACAAGATCATGTGGCACCGGGAGTGGGGCGGGTATCCCCCCCGGGCCTTTTTCGACCTCCTGGATCCCCGGCTGGGGGCCATTCGGGACACCCTGGGAAGCGAAACCTGGACTACCGAAACCGTCGCGGGAAAGCTCACCCCCGAATGGGCGCGCGAATTGGGCCTAAGCGGCGAGACCCTGGTGTGCGTGGGGGCCTATGACGCCCATATCGGGGCCGTGGGGGGCGACGCCGCCCCGGGAACCCTGGTGAAGAGCATCGGCACCTCCACCTGCGACATCATAATCGCGGAAAAGCCCAAGGCCGGGGAGGCGGAACGCCTGGTGCCGGGAATTTGCGGCCAGGTGGACGGCTCGGTGGTGGCGGACTGGATCGGCTACGAGGCGGGGCAGTCCGCCTACGGTGACTATTACGCCTGGTTCCGGAACCTGCTCGCGTGGCCCCTGAAAAACCTGAACGTCGGCGGACTGGACGTGGAGGCCCTGGAAAGGAGCCTCCTTAGGGAGCTCGAGAAGGCCGCGGAAGGGATTGAGCCCACCGAGACGGCCCCGGTGGCCCTGGACTGGGTCAACGGCCGCCGCACTCCCTTCGCGGACCAGCGGCTCGCGGCGGCAATCTCGGGAATCAAGCTCGGTACCGACGCCCCAACCCTCATGCGGGCCCTCCTGGAGTCCACGGCCTACGGCGCCCGCTCCATCATCGAGGCCTTCGAGGCGGGAGGGGTGAGGATCGAGCGGATCATGGCCATCGGCGGGGTGGCGAGGAAGAGCCTCCTGGGCATGCAGATCCTCGCGGACGTGACGAACCGGGAGATCCAGGTCACCGCCGGGGACCAGTCCTGCGCCATCGGCGCCGCCGCCTTCGCCGCCGCCGCCGCGGGGCTCTACAGCGACGTATTCGCCGCCCAAAAGGCCCTCTCCGCGGGGACCGAGCGGGTCCATCGGCCGGACCCCGGCCGGGCGGCGGTTTACGACAAGCTCTATGCCAAATTCCGGCGCCTGGGCGCCTTTATCGAAGCGGAAACCAAAGGAGAAACGCGATGATCGACCTAAAGAAGTACGGAATATGGTTCCTCACGGGAAGCCAGGACCTTTACGGGGAAGGCACCCTCCGCCAGGTGGCGGAAGACTCGAAAAAGGTGGTGGAGGCCCTCAACGCCGACCCCGCCATGCCCTGTCCCATCATTTGGAAGCCCACCCTCCTCACCCCGGAGGCGATCCGGGCCGAGCTCGAGCGGGCCAACGCGGACCCCGTCTGCGCGGGGGTTATCGCCTGGATGCATACCTTCAGCCCCGCCAAGATGTGGATCCCCGGGCTCTCTTCCTATAAAAAGCCCCTGCTCCAGTTCAATACCCAGTTCAACCGGGACCTGCCCTACGATTCCATCGACATGGACTTCATGAACCTCAACCAGTCCGCCCACGGGGACCGGGAATTCGGCTTCATCACCGCCCGCATGGACCTCAGCCGGAAGGTGGTCGCCGGGCACTGGAGCGATCCCGGTACCCGAGGGCGCCTGGCACGCTGGATCCGCTGCGCCGCCGCGGCGGCGGACGGAAGGAGCCTGAAAATCGCCCGCTTCGGCGACAATATGCGGGAAGTGGCGGTTACCGACGGCGACAAGGTGGAGGCCATGATCCGCCTGGGTTGGTCCGTGCCCTACTACGGTATCGGCGACCTGGCCGCGGAAATGGGCCGGATTCCCGAGGCGGACATCGATGCCCTGGTAAAGCGGTACGGGGACGAATACGAGATAGTATGGGGGGCCGTCCGGGAACGGGCCCTCTCCCATATCCGGGAGCAGGCCCGCATCGAGCTGGGCCTTCGCTCCTTCCTCGAATCGGTGGGGGCCAGGGCCTTCACCACCAACTTCCAGGACCTCCACGGCATGAAGCAGCTTCCGGGGCTCGCGGTACAGCGCCTCATGGCCGACGGCTACGGCTTCGCCGGCGAGGGGGACTGGAAGATCGCCGCCCTGGTGCGGGCCTTCAAGGTCATGGCCTCGGGGCTCGGCGGCCCGGGGAGCGGCTCGTCCTTCATGGAGGACTACACCTACCATTTCGGGACCAAAAAGGAAGAGGGCCTCATTCTGGGGGCCCATATGCTCGAGGTGTGCCCCTCCATCGCCTCCGGGAAGCCCCGGCTCGAGGTGCACCAGCTCGGCATCGGCGGCCGGGAAGATCCCGCCCGTCTCGTGTTCGACTCGAAGCCCGCTCAGGCGGTTTGCGCCTCCGTGGTGGACATGGGAAACCGCTTCCGCTGCGTCCTCAACGAGGTGGAGGTGGTGAAGCCCGCCGCTCCCTTCCCCAAGCTCCCCGTGGCCCGGGTGCTGTGGAAGCCCCTGCCGGACATGGTCACCTCCGCCGAGAGCTGGATTCTCGCTGGCGGCGGCCACCATACGGCCTTCTCGAACGTCCTTACCCAGGAGATGATCCGGGACTGGGCCGAGATAGTCGGGATAGAGTTCGTCGCCATCGACGGAAGCACCTCGGTCCCCTCCTTCCGGAACGAGCTCCGGTGGAACGCCGCGGCGTGGAGGTAGGATCGTGTCGGTTTACGCCTCCCTGAAGGAGGAAGCCTGGGCCGCGAACATGGAAATACCCGCCCGTGCCCTCGCCCTCTACACCTGGGGCAACGTTTCCGCCTTCGACCCCGACCGGGGAGTGTTCGCCATCAAGCCCTCGGGGGTGCCCTACCCGGAACTCACCCCCGAGTCGATGGTGGTGGTGGACCTGGACGGAAAGATCGCGGAGGGCAGCCTTAATCCCTCCTCGGACACCCCCACCCACCGCGCGCTCTACCGGGAGTTCGCCCCCGGGGGCATCGTGCACACCCACTCGACCTACGCCGTCGCCTGGGCCCAGGCCCGCTGTCCCATCCCGCTTTTCGGTACCACCCACGCCGACCATATCCAGACCCCGGTTCCCTGCACCCCCTACCTCTCCCGGGAGGCGGTGGAGGGAGACTACGAGCTGGAGACGGGGAACCTGATCGTGAGGACCTTCCGGGAGGGATTGCCGGGAATCCACGGCCCCCTGGACCCCCGGGAGGTGACCATGGTCCTGGTGGGGGGCCACGGTCCCTTCGCGTGGGGATCCACCGCGGCGAAGGCTGTGTACAACGCCGCGGTGCTCGAGGAGACCGCCCGGATGGCCCTCCTCACCCTGCAGATCGCCCCCGAGGCCGCGTCCTTGCCTGAATACATCGTGCACAAGCACTATGAGCGCAAGCACGGCAGCGGGGCATACTACGGTCAGGGAAAGGG
This sequence comes from Spirochaetales bacterium, assembly GCA_003246765.1. Lineage (GTDB taxonomy): Bacteria > Spirochaetota > Spirochaetia > Treponematales > Treponemataceae > Teretinema. The sequence continues at coordinate 20,334 of QKDA01000045.1, forward strand.
CTAAAGCCCACCGGGCGACGGAAAAGCGCTAACCCTGGGGAAAAAAAACCACGGGAACAAAAAAACCCCGAAGAGGCAATGCCTCTCCGGGGTTAGCTTTTACTGGGCCCGCGGCGGGGAATCCGCCCTTAGGGCGCTACCGTCCACACGTGGGGAGCGCCGACGCTATTCGCTTCCTGACCGTCCTTCCGCACCGTAAAGCGGTACTCCAGCTTGGTTCCCGCCGAGTAGCCCGGAAGCACCGCTTCCCAGCGGCCGCCGCCCATGTCCTTCATGGCGGTGAAGCCGGGGCTGTACAGCCACACCCACTCGAAGCCGGCGCCGCCGTTGAAGGTTATCCGGAGATCGGTCCCTTCCAGGACGGCCGTGGTGGTATAAGCCACGGGAGCCCCGTTGATGAGCCCGTTCGGCAGGGTGCCGGTGAAGGAATATCCCGAGGGGGTTTGGGGCTCTTCCGCCGCGGAGGATTCCGCCACGGTCCACAGGTGGCTCGCGCCGACGTTGTTCGCTTCCTGCCCGTTTTTCCGCACCGTGAACCGGTAGTCAAGCTTGTCGCCGAGGGAGTAGCCCTCAAGCTCGGCCTTCCAGGTTCCGTTGCCCGCGTAGGTCATTGCCTGGAAGCCCGGGGTGAAAAGCCATACCCACTCGAATCCCTCCCCGCCCGAGAAGGTGACCGTAACGATCCCGTCCGCATAGGAAGCAGTGGTGGTATAGGCCACCTGCTGGCCGTCGATGTACCCGTTCGGCAGGGTGCCTGTGAAGCTGTACCCCGCGGTTACGACGGGATCGTCGATAACGGGATCGTCGATAACGGGATCGTCGATGACGGGGTCGTCAATGACAGGGTCGTCGACAACCGGGTCATCGACGACAGGGTCGTCGGTTCCCGTTTTCGGGTTGTCCGTCCAGAAGTGCACGTTGTCCAGGTAGAAGGTATCCCCCGCGCCGAAGCCGCCCGTCGAGACCAGCATGAACAGCTGGGAGAGCTGGGTGACGTTGAAGTATTGGTTTTGCGACATGAAGTCGGAAAGGGGGATCGAGATGTCCTTCCATGTTCCGTCGGGGTTGTACCCGTAGGAACCGTTGAGGGTAACCCACTGTTCCATGATCGGCCCGGATTTCATTCCCACCTTGAGGTTCGCTGCGGAGGTGGTCCTGATGGAGAAGCGGAGGTATCCGTCGGCGAAGTTCTCGAGGCTCTTGCCCGTGAGGGACGACATGCCCATCCCGAGCCAGCCCTGGGTTCCGGCGGTGAGCTTCAGGGCCTCGGAGCCCTCCCTGACGGGGGAGGAGACGCTCTCGAGGGTTACCGTGTCCGCCCATGCGTCGATGGCGTTCCAATCGTCCTCCGCGAGAAAGTCGTTCTCGGGACGGGTCTCGCTGAAGAGGTTCACGCTTGAGCCGCCCGGGGTCCAGGGCCGGTAAAGGGTGTCCGCCTTCTCGTACACCCTCACCCAGTCCACGAGCATGGCCTGGGGGAAGGACGCGGTGATCATGGAGGGGGAGGTGAGGGCGGGATCGAAGAAGTTCCCCCCCACCGCGAGGTTGAAGAGGATGTACATGGGGAACTGGAATTCGGTCTTCGCCTTGGGATCGGGGGTTCCCCCTTCCTCGCACCAGAAGTTGTCGAAAGTCCAGTAGACCTCGCCGTCCAGGCTGATCTTGATGTACTGGGTATCCCACTCGATCATGTAGACGTGGTAGTCGGCGGAGAGCTTTTCCGACAGGGTGAGGCTTTCGGAGTACATGGCGTGCCCGACGCCGGGCTGGTCCCAGTGGGACGCGGCGCTGGCGGTGTAGTCCTGGCCCCCGCGCATCTCGAGGATGTCGAGCTCGCCGATGGCCGGCCAATTCTGCCCGTCAAAGTCCTGTCCGAGCATCCAGAAGGCGGGCCATACGCCCAGTCCCTCGGGGAGCTTCATGCGGGCGGCGATGCGGCCGTAATGGGCGCTGAATTTTCCCTGGCTGTGGATGCGCCCGGAGGTATAGGGCATGCCGCCGAAGTCCTCCCGGCGGGCGGTGATGACGAGGTTTCCCCCGGTTACCTGGACGTTGTCGGTGCGGTCGGTGTAGTACTGCAGCTCGTTGTTTCCCCAGCCCCACGAGCCGGTTCCGGTGTCGTAGGACCATTTCGAGGAGTCCAGCCCCGTGCCGTTGAATTCGTCGCTCCAGGCGAGGGTCCATTCCCCGTTGTTCGAGGGATCAAAGAGCGCCCTCCCCGCGGGGCCTTCCGTTCTCGACCCGCTCTGGAGTCCCTGGTAGCATCCGGACAGGACTGCGGCGCAGGCCGCTGCCCAGACGAGTGTACTTAGCCGTCCCTTCACTGATTACCTCCGAAAGTATACGTATACATTAAAGGCTTTGTAATAAGCCTTAAATAAAGCCACTGGTTGATGCAAAGAAACCCTGGGGTGATTGGTTGTCGGGTGTTTGTATCTTCCACGGGGTTGGTTGGTTTTGTCAATTTAATTCGTAATAAATTTTCTGACCGTATAGCATGATTGCGTATACATAGATTTTTCGCCCTTAAAAAGGGGAGGCCGGACAAGCCGATGCCCGATGGATTATGCTTATGGAATGCCAATGAAAATGTGGAGGTGATTATGGCCGACTCTCTTCCCGTCATGGATATGACCGACAACCCCACGGGGTGCTGCCCCCGCTTTGACCCGGCACCCTGGAACGACCGGGAATTCTCCCTTGAGGGACTTACCTTCGCTCCCGTCGAGACCCGGAGCTTCTTTTACGTTCCCCTGAACATGTCGGGGGTAATGGCGCGCGCCATGAAGACCATCGCCGCCGCCGGACAGCAGAGCCGGGACCGGTATCTCATGCTTTCCCGGGAGGAATCCCCGTGGCGCGCCCGGCACTATATCCTCGTCAACGGGCCGGTTGCCGGGTTTGAAGCCGCGGAGCTTCCGGGAACCTGGTACGCCAGGGTTTTCGAGGGATCCTACGGGAAGATGGGGGCATGGTTCAAGGAAATGAACTCCGTCCTCGAGGAGCGCGGAACCCCCTCGCGGGAGTTCCTCTCCTTCTACACGACCTGCCCCAAATGCGCGAAGGCCTACGGAAAGAACTACGTCGTCCTTTTCGCGAGGGTAAGGTAGCTACCGCTCCCGGCGCGGCCCTTTCCGGGGGCCGCTTGCGTTCCGTCCCAGCAAAACCGGCGCCAGATCCCTTCGCCCCAGCCTTTCCAGGGCCTCAAGCACGAGGGCACGGTTCTCCGGGCGGTTGAACTGGAGCAGGGCCCTCTGCAGGGATCGCTCCCTGCCTCCCCGGGCCACGTAGACGGCTTCCCCGGTTTCCGGGTTGAGGCCTGTGTGGTACATGCAGGTGGAGAGGGTTCCCGGAGTAGGGTAGAAATCCTGCACCTGGTCGGGCACGAAGCCCCGCTCCTTCAGGAAGAGGGCCGTATCCAGGGCGTCTTCCAGGGTCGCGCCGGGATGGCTCGCGATGTAATAGGGCACCAGGTACTGCTTTTTCCCGAGGGCCCTGTTCGTTTCCGCGTAGGCGGACTCGAATTCCTCATACACCCTTCTGGAACTCTTTCTCATAAGGGCGAGCACCCGGTCGGAGGTATGCTCCGGGGCAACCTTCAATTGCCCCGACACGTGGTGCTCGCACAGCTCCCGGAGGAACTCCCGGTTTTCGTCCAGCATGACGTAGTCGTACCGGATTCCCGAGCGTATAAACACCTTTTTTATTCCCGGGAGGGAACGGAGCTTTCGGAGGAGGGAGACGTAGTCCCGGTGATCCGCCTTGAGGGCGGGACAGGGCTCGGTTCCCAGGCACTGGCGGTCCGGACAGGATCCCGCGCGTTCCTGCTTGGGGCAGGAGGGAAGCCGGAAATTGGCCGTGGGCCCGCCGATGTCGTGTATGTACCCCTTGAAATCGGCGTCGCGGGCAAGGGTCTGGGCCTCCCGGAGGAGGGAATCGTGGCTCCGGGCCTGGATATGCCTCCCTTGGTGGAAGGTGATGGCGCAAAAGGAACAGGCCCCAAAGCAGCCCCGGGAGCTCACCAGGGAAAATTTTACCTCTTCCAGGGCCGGAATCCCGCCGGCCGCGTCGTACATGGGGTGCCATCGCCGGGTGAAGGGCAGTTCGTGCACCGCGTCGAGCTCTTCCGCCGACAGGGGGAAGGAGGGGGGCTCCTGCACGACGAAGCGGTCCTCGCTCCGTTCCGCGAGCACTGCCCCGTTGAAGGGGTCCGTGTTCCGTTCCTGGAGGAGATAGTGGCGGCAGTAGGCCTGCGGGTCTGCCTTTACCTCGGCGAAATCCGGGAGTCGTACATGCTCCGGGGGGAGCTCTGTCTCCCGGCCGGTCCGCCAGGCGGTTCCCCGGATTCCCCTGAGAAGGGGCGCATGAGCCCCTGCCGCGGGAGAATCGGATTCCGGGCCCCCGGCAGGCCCTTCCCCCGCCGCCTTCGCTAATCTTTCGGCGATCTCGAGAATCGGCCTTTCTCCCATGCCGTAGACGAGCAGGTCCGCCTTGGAGTCAAGGAGGATCGAGCGGCGAACCGTGTTGGACCAGTAGTCGTAGTGGGCCAGGCGCCTCAGGGAGGCCTCGATGCCGCCGATTATTACGGGGGCCCCGGGGCCCAGCTCCCGGAGTTTCGACACGTAGGCCAGGATGGCTCGGTCGGGGCGGAAACCGGTCTTTCCCCCGGGGGAGTATGCGTCTTCTGAACGGGGCTTGTTGTTGGCGGTGTAGCGGGCCACCATGGAATCCATGGCCCCGGCGCTCACGAGCCAGGCGAGGCGGGGACGGCCCAGGGCGAAAAAGTCCTTCCCGTCGCCCTTGCAGTCGGGCTGGGGAACGATTCCGACCGAGTAGCCCCGGGACTCTAAAAGCCGCCCCAGGAGGGCGGCCGCGAAGGACGGGTGATCCACGTAGGCGTCGCCCGAAAGGATCACGAAGTCGCAAGAGTCGAGGCCCCGCCCTTCCAGGTCCTCGCGGGATACCGGAAGGAAGGGGGTGCTATCGCTCAAGGGTCTCAGGCCGGCGCCTGTATGACTTCTTTAACGCCGGGTACGGTCTTGAGAAGGTGCGCCTCAACCCCCATCTTCAGGGTCATGGTCGCCATGGGACAGGAGCCGCAGGCCCCCGTGAGCTTCACGTAGACCTTTCCGTCGTCGGAAACCGAAATAAGTTCGAGATCTCCCCCGTCAGCCTGGAGCTGGGGACGAATATCTTCAAGCGCCGTTTTTACCGCGTCTTTCAACATAAGAACTGCCTCCTGGATTCCCTGAGGGAACCCAGGTGAAAGATACTCGGTATGCCTATGACCGGTCAAGTTACGTATTGTTTCGCTCCCCGTAAACCCACTATACTCAAGGGAAAAGATGCCGCTTCACGACGCCGAAGGAGCCAACCATGAGCGAGACCAAGTATGATTTCACGATCCCCACTCTCGGACCCTGCAAGGTGCAGTCCCCGATCCAGCTTTCGAAGGTCGAGGGAGACTTTATAGCGAACTACGTCGAAGACGACGATTTCATTCGCTACAAGATGGACGCCCGCATGGAGGACGTGCTGGGGCCCTGCGAGCGGGGAGACCTTCTGGAGAAGGCCGGCCCCCGGGAGAAGATCTTCTTTAATCCCAGCCACGTGCACGCCGCCATCGTAACCTGCGGCGGGCTGTGCCCGGGACTGAACGACGTCATCCGCGCGGTTACCCGCTCTCTCTGGCACCGCTACGGGGTCAGGCGGATATCGGGAATCCGCTTCGGCTTCAAGGGGTTCCTGCCGGAATACGGCTACGACATAATGCCCCTCAATCCCGCCGTGGTGGACGACTGCCACAAGACCGGCGGCTCGATTCTCGGCACCTCCCGCGGGGGCGGCGACCGGGTGGTAGAGATCGCCGACGCCATCGAGAACCTCAACATCAACGTGATCTTCATTATCGGTGGCGACGGAACCCAGCGGGGCGCCCTGGACGTGGCGGACGAGATCGAGCGGAGGGGCCTCAAGATCGGCGTTGTCGGAATCCCCAAAACCGTGGACAACGACCTCTCCTTCATCCAGAAATCCTTCGGCTTCGACACCGCGGTGGTGAAGGCCGCGGAGTCCGTGGCGGCGGCCCACATGGAGGCCCATTCACAGATCAACGGCATCGGCCTCGTGAAGCTCATGGGCCGGGAGTCGGGCTTTATCGCCACCCATACGGCCATCGCGAGCCACGAGGCGAACTTCGTGCTCATTCCCGAGGTGCCCTTCGAGCTCGACGGGCCCCACGGCTTTCTCCATCACCTGGAGGAGCGCCTCCGGAGCCGGCACCACGCGGTCATCGTTTGCGCCGAGGGGGCCGGACAGGACCTTCTCGACTCCGTTGCGGGCGCCGACGACTCGGGCAACAAGAAGCTCGCGGACGTGGGGGCCTTCCTCAAGGACAAGATCGCCGAGTACTTCAAGTCCATCGGCATGCACATCAACCTCAAGTACATCGACCCGAGCTACCAGATCCGCTCGGCCCCCGCTGCCCCCATCGACTCGATCTACTGCGAGCGCCTGGGGAACAACGCCGTGCACGCGGCCATGGCGGGCAAGACGAAGCTCATAATCGGCCTCGTGCACAACAAGTTCGTGCACCTGCCGATCAAGGTAGCCACGAGCAAGAGGAACTACGTGGATCCCGAGGGCTCCCTCTGGAGGGACTGCCTGGACGCCACGAGCCAGCCCATCCTCATGGTCAACGACAAGGAGTCGTACCTGAGGAGTAGCAAGAAGCGCCGGGCCCAGGAAAAGTAACCCTCCCGGGGCCTTGCCTCATTCCGCTTGGGGGGGCTTCAGGAACACGAAGGAGAGCCGCTTGACGCCGCCTGAGTCGGATAGGTCCAGGACGTCCTTCCCCGGCGCGAGGGCGGCGCTCTTGGTGAGGTCCTCGATAAAGGTGAGCTCGAAGCGGGCGGCGATCTCGTTTATCGCCGCCTTGCGGGTCATGCCCCCGAGGTTAACCGCCAGGGGGTAGGTTCCCTTGGCGGTCTTTCCCCCGAGTTTCCAGGTTCCGGTGAAGTTGTTGGTGCCCGTGTATCCCGCGAGGGTTCCGTCGGAGGCGAAGCGCACCCAGGCGTCGCTGCCGTGGCCCGGTTCCAGGGGGACGAACTGGGAACCAGTGTTGAACCCCGAGACCGTCCAAATCCTGTCCGTGAACCCCGCAGGCAGGCCTTTTTCGGGCCTCGCCCCGGCGACGGCCGCTTCCGCGCGTCCGGGAAGGGGTTTTGAAGGGCTCGCGCACCCAAAGATGAACGCCGCCCCCGCCAGGGAGAGAAATGCGATTTTCGCGTGTTTCATACCCCTATAGTACTCGCCAAAGGTGCTTGATTTCAAATTCATTTTCGGTTATAGTGCCCCTATCAGCGGGGAATTAGCTCAGTTGGTAGAGCGATTGGTTCGCAATCAATAGGCCAGGGGTTCGAATCCCCTATTCTCCAGGAAGAAATGAAGAAAACCGCCCAAAAGGGCGGTTTTTTTTGTTTCTGACGATAGGGAGAATAGGGGGATTCGCAGTGAAGCTTCGAGCGTTCGAAGGGTCGAACGGCCCGGAGCCGCAAGCCGGCGCAGCGGCGAAGGGAGAACCGGACAGGAAGTTCGGTTCAGTGAGACCAGCGGGCTGGAGGGAGCCGCAGGAAGCGGCGACTGGAAGCCGAATCCCCGCGCACACAGTACCCGCTCCAGCCGCCCTAAAATTTCCCTTACTCTGAACGATTCTTCATGAGGATCTCAACGAGACGGCTGTTGATGTAGTAATTGAAGCGACCAGCCTTTTCCTTACGAAGGAAACCCGAGTCCGCGAGCGCGTCAAGGTATTTGGCGGCCGTGAGGCGGGAAACGCCGAGGTCTCTTTCCACGAATTCGATCTTTGTGTAGGGGTGGAAGAAGAGGTTTTCGACGAGCTCCTGACTGTAGAAGCGATGACCGTTCTTGATGCGGAGCCTGTAATCCTCTAGGGCCGACGAAATGGAGTCAACCAGCTCCAAGGTACCGCGCGAAGTCGTCTCCACCGCATCGAGGACGTAGAGAATCCAGGCCTCCCAGTCCCCCGTATCCCGGACAGAGCGCAATCCCCGGTAGTACTGATCCTTGCTGCGGATGAAGTGGCGGCTCAGGTACAACACCGGAATATCCAGGAGTCCCTTCAGCACGAGGTACAGGACATTGAGAATGCGCCCCGTCCGCCCGTTGCCGTCGTAGAAGGGATGGATGCTCTCGAACTGATAGTGGATGACCGCCATCTTCACGAGGGGATCAGCGTCGAGAAGGGAATCCTCGTTGATGAAGCGTTCGAGATTGGCCATGAGATCGACGATGGCGTCGTACTCCTGAGGCGGTGTGTAGACCACTTCGCCCGTGCGGTCATTGACGAGGTTGGTCCCGGGCAGACGCCGGAAGCCGGCCCGGTTGCGCTCGAGTTCTTCCTGTACCCGGACCAGGTCGTTCGTCGTGAGAATGCCGCGATCGCGGACGATCTCGAAGCCGATACGAAGGGCTTGGGCATAATTCCTGACCTCTTTGGCCGCGAGGCCGGCGGCGGGAGATGTTTCAAGGTCTACCCGAAAAAGCTCGTCCTGCGTCGTTACTATGTTCTCAATTTCTGAGCTGTCCTTGGCTTCTTGGAGCGCAAGGGTGGAAATGAGGATGCCCTGATTCGGAATCGCACGGCAACGTCCTTTCAACTCGGCCAAGAAGCGATGCGCCCTCGCCGTTTTCTTGAGCACCGCAGGCGTCTCAAGGGACACTGCAGGAGGAAGTTTGGGTAAATCATCAGCCATAGTTCTCCGCCCTTCTGTATAAAAACAGGCTACCTACTATGCACAAAACTCTGACATGTATACATTATGGCATATTTCTATACACGTCAAGGTTGATAAACCCCTGTTGCCGTTGGCGTTGCCGAGGGCTGGAGGGCGAATCCCCGCTGCTTAAAGTACCGTGAAAGCAACTCTTTACAAAATTGCGTGACCCCCGTGTACCTGATATACTACCGGTATTCACATAAATAACGGAGAGTATAAAATGACCGCCCTTCAACGCATTCTCAGCCAGTATCGCGACGTATCGCTCTCGGAACGGGAAAAGGGCACCTATTTTGAGCGCCTGATGCAGGATTACCTGACCGTTGAGCCCGCCTACGCCGATTTATACGACCAGGTCTGGATGTACTCCGACTGGGCGCGGGAACAGGGCTTTGACGCCCGCGACACCGGAATAGACCTCGTGGCCCGCACCTTTGAGGGCGAGTTCCACGCGATACAATGCAAGCTCTACGACGAGGGGTATACCCTCCAGAAGGGCGATATCGACAGCTTTTTTACCGCTTCCGGTAAAAAACCCTTCACCCGCAGGATTATCGTCAGCACCACCAACCGCTGGAGCGTGCACGCGGAAGCGGCCCTAGAAGACCAGCAGCCGCCGGTCACCAAGATAGACCTTCGCTCCCTCGAGGACTCGGTCATCGACTGGAGCCGGTACGAGACCGGGCGCGCCGTGGCGAAAAAGGCGAAAAAGACCCTGCGGCCGCACCAGACGAAGGCGATAACGGAGGTCCTGAAGGGCTTCGAGACCGCCGACCGGGGCAAGCTCCTCATGGCCTGCGGCACGGGGAAAACCTTCACGAGCCTCAAGCTCGCCGAGCGAATGGTAGGGAAGGGCGGGCGCGTCCTCTTCTTGGTTCCCAGCCTCAACCTCCTTTCCCAAACCCTTACCGAGTGGACCCAGGAAAGCGCCATTCCGCTCCATAGTTTCGCCGTCTGCTCCGACTCCGACGTGGGCAAGAAAAGGCTCGACGACGACATAGTCCCCACTTTAATTCACGAACTTCAGTACCCCGCCACCACCGACGCCAAATCCTTGGCCCGGGAAATCGCCGCCCGCGCCGACGGAGAACACCTCACCGTGGTCTACTCCACCTATCACTCCATCGCGACGGTGAGCGACGCGCAACTCCTTTATGACCTCCCCGCTTTCGACCTCGTCGTCTGCGACGAGGCCCACCGAACCACGGGAGCGACCTTCGGCGACGACGACGAAAGCGCCTTCGTCCGCGTGCACGACGATTCGTATATCCGGGCGAAAAAGCGGCTCTACATGACCGCCACGCCCCGCATTTACGGCAACGCCGCCAAGGCCAAGGCCGAGCAAGACAGCATCGCGCTTTGCTCCATGGACGACGAAAGCCTCTACGGCAAGGAACTGCACGTCATCACCTTTTCCGAAGCCGTCCGGCAGGACCTTCTGGTGGACTACAAGGTTCTCGTGCTCGCGGTGGAGGAAAGCCACGTGAGCCGCCGCCTGCAGGACCTCCTCGCCGGCGAGGACAACAACCTGAAGGTAGACGACGCCGCGAAGATCGTGGGCTGTTGGAAGGCCCTCGCCAAGCAGGGTCTCGCGGAGGAACTGAACGGCGACGAAGAGCCCATGAAACGCGCGGTCGCCTTTTGCCAGGTGATCGAACCGGGTAATACCCGCGCCAAAACCCACAAGGTAAGTTCCAAGAACATCGCGGGCATTTTCCAGCGCGTGGTGGAAGCCTACCAGGAAGCGGAAGAGATCGAACCCGCGGCTCGCCTCCGCTGCCAGGCTCGGCACGTGGACGGCTCCATGAACGCCAGCGAAAAGCAGGAAAAACTCGATTGGCTCAAGGCCGAACCGGGGCCGGAATCCGAAGCCTACCCCGACCGCGATACCGGAGCCGACCGTGATCCCGCCGCCCCCGGCGAGGACCTGCTCGCCGCCTCCCCGCACCCCGGCGCGGCTAACCAGCAACATGCCGACTCTACGCCGCAGCCCACCTGCCGCATCCTCTCGAACGTGCGTTGCCTTTCCGAGGGCGTGGACGTTCCCGCCCTGGACGCGGTGCTCTTCCTCACCCCGCGCAATTCCCAGGTGGACGTGGTGCAGTCCGTGGGACGCGTCATGCGCAAGGCCCCCGGCAAAAAGCGGGGCTACGTGATCCTTCCGGTCGTGATCCCGGCGGGCGTGGAGCCCCACGACGCGCTCAACGACAACAAAACCTACGCCGTGGTCTGGCAGGTGCTGCAGGCCCTCCGCTCCCACGACGACCGCTTCGACGCCATGATCAACAAGATGGACCTGGAGCTCAACCGCTCAATCCTTTCCAAAATGGAAATAGTCGCCGTGAGCGACAAGGCCCCCAAAAAGCGCGAGCGCTCCTACGCGGACAAGCGCGATGGCCTCTCCGGCCCCGGCGGCCGCTCGGGCTTCACCATCGGCACGACCGCCCCCGGCCGCCCGGACTCGGAAGCCCAGGGCGAGCTCCAGTTCGAGATCGGCGAGATAGAGCGGGCCATTTACGCCAAGGTCGTCCAGAAATGCGGCAACCGCCACCACTGGGAAGACTGGGCCAACGACATCGCCAAGATCGCCCGCACCCATATCGACCGCATTACGGGCATTCTCGAAAACCCCGAAAACATACGCGAGCGCGAGGCCTTCGCCTCCTTCGCCAACGAGCTCCGCGACGACCTCAATGACAGCATTACCGATTCCGAAGTCATCGAGATGCTCGCCCAGCACCTCATCACCAAGCCGGTCTTCGACTCCCTCTTCGCGAGCTACAGCTTCGCGAGTCACAACCCCATCAGCCGCGCCATGCAGAAGGTCCTGGACACCCTCCACGAGCACCGCCTGGAAAAGGAGGCGGATACCCTCGAATCCTTCTACGCCTCGGTGCGGGAGCGGGCGGCGGGAATCGAGAACGCCGCGGGCAAGCAGCGCATCGTGGTGGAGCTCTACGACAAGTTTTTCCGCAACGCCTTCCCCCGCATGACCGAGCGCCTCGGCATCGTCTACACCCCGGTGGAGGTGGTGGACTTTATCCTCCATAGCGTGAACCGGCTCCTCTCCCGCCATTTCGGCCAAACCCTCGCGAGCGAGGGCGTGCATATCCTGGACCCCTTCACGGGCACGGGCACCTTCATCACCCGCCTCCTCCAGAGCGGCCTCATTCCGCCCTCCGACCTTCCGCGCAAGTACCAAAACGAGATTCACGCCAACGAGATCGTCCTCCTCGCCTACTACATCGCCGCCATCAATATCGAGGCGGTGTATCACGATTTGGTGGGGGGAAGTCTCCCCCTTGAAGAAAGCCGCGGCCCTGCGGGTCCGGGTCTTTCTTCATCCCCCTCTGCGGGGGACACCCCCGCAACGCCCCCGGCCTACGTTCCCTTTCCGGGCATCCTCCTCACGGATACCTTCCAGCTCTACGAAAAGGAAGACCTCGTGAGCGCCCTCATGGTAGACAATTCCGAGCGCCGCAAGCGTCAGAAAGCCCTGGACATCCGCGTAATCATCGGCAACCCGCCGTATTCGGCGGGTCAGGAAAGCGCCAACGACAACAACGCCAACGTCGCCTATCCGAGCCTCGACGAGCGCATCCGTGACACCTACGCCAACCGTTCCAAGGCGACTAACAAGAACGCCCTTTACGACAGCTATATCCGCGCCATCCGCTGGGCCTCGGACCGGGTAGGCACGAGCGGCATCGTCGGCTTCGTAACCAACGCCGGCTTCGTGGAAGCCAACACCGCCGACGGCCTCCGCCAATGCCTGGCGGAAGAATTCTCGAGTCTCTACATCTTCCACTTGCGGGGGAATCAGCGCACCCAGGGCGAAACCTCGCGTAAAGAAGGTGGCAAAATTTTCGGCTCCGGCAGCCGCGCCCCAATCGCCATTTCCTTTTTCGTCAAAGACCCTGCCTCCGCAGAGAAAGGGCAGATTCATTTTTACGACATCGGCGACTACCTGTCCCGGGAAGAAAAGCTTGCCAAGATCGCGGAGCTCGGAAGCGTCGCGGCAATCGAGGCTGTTGCCGGTTGGCAAAAGATAATCCCCGATTCCCACGGCGACTGGCTCCGCCAGCGCGACGACTCCTTCAGCGAGTTCATCGTGCTTGGCGACAAGGGCGGGGATGAAAAGAAGGTTCTGTTTGAGAATTACTCGAATGGTGTCAAAACAAATGCAGATGTCTGGATGTATAATTCAAGCAAAGAATTGCTCTCATCGAATATGAGGACGTATATAGCAACGTATTGTCAGGAAGTAGAGAGATATAAAAATGCAGATTCAAATGAAACATTTGAAAATTTTGTTTCAATGGATTCCACAAAAATTAAATGGCACAGTGGTATAATACCCAAAGGAATTTCAGGAAAAACATCTCCGTTTAATCCAAATGCATTTCAAAAAAGCATCTACCGGCCTTTTGAAAAAGAATGGTTATACTTTGATAATTTCTACGTACAGAGGGTTGCACAAATGCCTCGCATATTCCCCGACGCTGCTGCGGAAAACCGGGTTATTTGCGTAACCGGTGTTGGTGCCCGCTCTTTCTCGACTCTTATTACTGACACACTGCCGTGTCTTGATAACATCGAAAAAGGTCAATGCTTCCCGCTCTATCTCTATGACGAGAGTGCTGCCGGTTCGGAGCAGGGGGGATTGTTTGACGAGGCGCCGGCGGAGCGGAGGCGGAGGCCGGCGATTACAGAAGCGGGGCTTGCGCACTTCCGCGCCGCGTATCCGGGAGAGAAGATTGAGCGCGAGGATATCTTCTACTACATCTATGGACTGCTCCACTCCCCGGATTACCGCGAACGCTATGGCGACAACCTTTCCAAAGAGCTTCCCCGCATCCCCTGCGTAAAAAAGGCGGGCGACTTTTGGGCCTTCAGCACGGCCGGAAGAAAACTCGCCGAACTGCACATCGGCTACGAAAAAGCCGCGCCCTGCCCGCTTATCACCGTGGCCATTGGCCCGGGAGCGCCAGAGGAGCCGGAACAACGGTACCGCGTGGAAAAAATGCGCTACGGCAAAACCAAAGAGACACTTGCCTACAATAGCTGGATCACCCTCTCGGGCATCCCGCTCGACGCCTACGATTACGTCGTCAACGGCAAAGCCGCCCTTGACTGGGTGGTGGAACGCCAGTGCGTCAAAACCGACAAGGACTCCGGAATCGAAAGCGACGCCAATCGCTGGGCAACCGAAACCGTCGGCGACCCGCGCTACCCCCTCGACCTTTTTTTGAGAGTCGCCACCGTCAGCCTTGAAACCAATAGGATTGTGGCGGGATTGCCGGGGATGGAGATATAGGAAATGGCAAACGAAATCAACCCGGTAGACTTTGAAAACCAACCCGTACGGCGGTTCTTCGACGAAACCGAAGAAAAATGGTACTTCTCGGTGATTGACGTGGTAGCCGCCCTCACCGCGAGCGTCAACCCCCGCGACTACTGGTTTAAAATGAAAATTCGCGTAAAAAGCGAAGATGGAATTGAGTTGTCGACAATTTGTCGACAACTGAAATTGCCTTCTTCCGACGGAAAAAAGTATGCTACCGATTGCGCAGACGTACAGGGCCTGTTACGGATCGTCCAGTCCATACCGTCCCCAAAAGCGGAGCCATTCAAGCAATGGCTTGCCAAAGTCGGTTATGAACGCATACAGGATATGAGCGATCCCGAGCGATCGCTTGATCGTGCTCGGGAATACTGGCAAAAGCACGGGAGAAGCGAAAAGTGGATCCAGCAGCGCATGATGGGGCAAGAAACCCGGAATAAGCTTACCGATTACTGGAAAGAACACGACATTACCAAAGAAAGCGAATACGCCATCCTGACCAATATCATCCATCAGGAATGGAGCGGGCTTACCGTAAAGGGGCATAAAGACCTGAAGGGACTCAAGACCCAAAATCTGCGCGACCACATGAATGAGGCGGAGCTCATTTTTACCGCACTGGCAGAACTTTCCACCAGGCAAATAGCCGAAAGCGTCGACGCTACCGGCATGGCGGAAAACGCGGAAGCCGGGACAAAAGGCGGAAAGATCGCCAGAAGGGCGCGTACGGAACTCGAACAAAAAACGGGTAAAAGCGTGGTAACCGGCGAGAATTTCCTGCCGCCCAAGGAACGTAAAAAGAAAATAGAGTGAAGACAGTATGTGAGCGATACCTGTGCTAAACTGTAATTACTGATCAAAAAGCGATAAGCTTTTTATGGGGATGGATCTCGCCGTTTCGGACGGACGGATTCATCCCGTTTTTTTTCCCTTGAACTCAAAACCCTCTCAAATAAACCGTAACCATTATCCTTCTTGTTAACTTGTAAAGTACGGTGTAAAGTAAAGGCAAGAGGAGAATTCTATATGTGCGCAACTAGGAACTGCCCTTCAGTTCCACTTTCAAAGAAACCGCTTGCATTAGTTCTGATACAGGTGCGCTACTCCCCAATAGCGAAAATAGCCGAATTTATCCCCGAAATACAGGAAACTTTCAGGCGAAATGGCTATCCCATCCAGGGAAACCTGAAAGCCGTCTCTTTTGAACTTGGCCCGGAAGGTTTACGAGCTAAGGATGAAACGCCCCAATGGCGATTTGAGACGCCCGACAAAGAAACGGTAGTGTTGCTTGATCAAGGTCAAATCCTGCTCCAGACGACAAAGTATTCCAGCTTCGAGATTTTCTTTGCCGAATACCTCAAACTGCTTTCATTATTCATGACAATTACCGAACATGACGAATATGGCCTCTGTACCCGGTTGGGCCTTAGATACGTCGATCAAATACGCAAGCAATCGGAGGATGATACAATTGAATCATATCTCCGGCCGCAGCTACGGGGAATGGAATGTCGCGAGTACGTCGATTCCCGTAAGCAGTACACCCTGTCTACGATCGGTAAGACTTCTTTGGCCCCGGATATAAACGGTACCTTGGCGATCCGCATCATTCGCGGAGAACGGGGATTAGATTTACCGCCTGACCTACTCGCCGCGGCTCCGGCGGGCCGCCTCAGGGTATCGCCCGAAGAAGACATGGCTTTGATCGATATGGATCATTATTGGGAGGGCTCTCTCGGGCCGGGCTTTGACGAGGCAAGGATTGAGGAACTCTTTTACCGTTTGCATGACTCGATTATCAGGGGTTTTCACGGTTCTGTCGTATCCGAGGAAGGGATTGAAAAATGGAAATGACGTGCAAGAATTCGCTTGGAATTTTTGAAGAAGTTACGGGACCTACGCTGTATGGATGGATGAACAGACCGGATACGTACTCAACGACCAGTTATATCATCATAGTCCGC
Source organism: Spirochaetales bacterium (assembly GCA_003246765.1). GTDB lineage: Bacteria > Spirochaetota > Spirochaetia > Treponematales > Treponemataceae > Teretinema. The sequence goes on from QKDA01000045.1 coordinate 36,440, forward strand.
AATGAACCGGTATATTTCACCTTGTCACCTCCCGAACAGGTGCGTTTGATTCTCGCGTTTTACGGCTTTACGAAAACCCAACTCGCACAAATAATTGGAATATCGCGTCCTGCGTTGTATGCGTGGCTCGACGGTACGAGCGAACCCGAAAGCGCTAACCATGATAAGCTTGCTGCGCTGGCGCAACTTGCCCATGATGTCGGCGCAGAGCAATCGATTACGCTCTTTCACGGATACGTAACCCGTCCGATTCCCGGATATGAAAAAAGCCTGATTGACTATATGACCGGCGCGCTCGCCGACGGAGATTTCCTCGCGCGCCTCATTAAAAAGATCGTGGCCATGACCGTTGAGCGTCGAGATCGCCTACAGGCAATCCCGAAGCCTATGTTTCCCGTAGATGAATCCACGTTGGATGAAAATCTTACCTCTTTGAGCAATGGAGCGTAGATCCGTTGAAGACGGTTCAGGAGAAGATTAGGCAGGCTGGATGGCGCCAAGGAGATATTATTATAGGCCACTGCGTTGAGCCACTCCTGAATTCCACCGTGGATTGTCGCCCTGCCGCAGTCAATAAACTCGATGTACTCCTGTTGCTCTCCCAAGATTGCGACCTTGTCTCGGATCATCTGGATAAAGAACCGTATGTCGAATTTCTCGCCGGATGCTCAATCGAGAATTGCAATAATTCCTTCCAAAACGGAAGGAATTATTGCACCTATCAACCGGATCCCTAACCGTTGAATTTTCCATCCAGAACCGGTTTCGCGTACGAAAAGAGTGCCTGGCTGAGTATGGTATCAGAACCGTCGGTTCCTCGCTCCCGATGGCGGATTTACGTTTGGTGCTTCGCTGGTTCCTTAAGCGGTATACCCGACCTGCCTTTCCCGACTCGTTCAATGGCCGTTTGGAGCTGAAAAGAAAGGAACAAGAGCGTCTGGCAAAAAGCGAACTCAGCAAGCATGTAAGCATCGTCTTATTCGATGTGAGTACTGACGAATACCCCCCAGATCGACCCTATGAATTACAGATTATCATTGGCGTTTCCGTAGGCACCACGAACGAGATGCAGGAGCGAATGGAAAGAGCATTTGAAGCCGCATTTTCGGTCGATGGTATCGAAATCCATGATATAGCCGTGCGTGATGAAGATGACATAACTCTGCGCATTTTGCGCTCGTATAAACGCTGGGACCAGGATTTTCGCAGTTATCCGGAATCGACTGACGCCGCGTTACCGCCGGCCGAAGTGGATGTCCTGTGACCCATCTTAGGGATGGATCTCGCCGTTTCGGACGGACGGATTCATCCCGTTTTTTTTTGACCCCTTTACCCCAGCTCCTTCCGCATGACCAGGGCGGCGCGGGTAGGTTCCGTTTTCCCCCGAAAAAGCGCGGGTATTCGGCGATGACGGCGTAGCCGTTCCGTTCGTAGATGCCCCGGGCGAAGGCCTCTCTTTCGGGTTTTTCCCGGTAGGCCCAGAGCTCGGAGGTTATGAACCCCGCGAGGCCTCCTCAATGGCCATGACCGCGCGTAAATCCTCCCTTCGCGCGGAGCGAAGGATCGGGGGGACGGGGCGGTGGCTTTGGGGCTCAGGGAAATGTATCATGGCGGCGGCTTGCGTATAGCAGATTCGCCCCATCTCCGCTTGAGGGTTGCGAGAAGAAGGGGGTGGGGCGCAACCGCGTGCGCCCCAGGGGGAAGGCTTTCCCCCCTCCGCGAATCACCGCTCTTACAACACCCTTACTCTGCGCGATTATTCATGAGTAGTTCAACGAGACGGCTGTTGATGTAGTAATTGAAACGACCAGCCTTCTCCTTCCGAACGAAACGCCGAGGTCTCTTTCCACGAATTCGATCTTTGTGTAGGGGTGGAAGAACAGGTTATCGACGAGCTCCTGACTGTAGAAGCGGAAACTACGAGCGTAATGTACGGTGAAAGCCCCTCTTCCCAAAATTGCGTGACCCCCGACTACCCGATATGCTACCGGTATTCGCACCAATACCTCTGTTACGTCAAAAGCCGTAAGGAAGCGGCATATCGGTTTTAAGTCGGAATTGGCCTTTGAACCGGTATACGATGGTTTACATTTCCACGGATGACGATTCTTTTGCCTGTCGAATAGTGGCGAGGGGTAAAAACAGTGTGAGCGGATGGTTATCCATTGGGATAAACCCGTAACGGAGATAAAACCCTTTCGCCTTTTCATTGACCGCGTCGACCAAGACGGCGAATATCCCAACCGACGCGGAAACATCGAGAGCCTTTTGGAGCGCCATTTTCAGAAGCCAGGAACCGACTCCCTCGCCTTGAAAGCGAGTATCAACTGCTAATTTTCCGATACGGAAAGCGGGTACCGGATAGCGAGGCAGTTTTCGCGTAACCGATTCCGGCAGGTCAGCTGCTTCAATCTGGGCATTTGAAAAAGTCATGTATCCAGCCACATTCTCCGAATCGTCTACAGCGACGAAAGTCTTCCCGATCATGAGGTTATCGTTCTTTAGCGCGTAATGCTTGAAGTACGAGTTCAAGTCCGGATTGCCGCAATCAAAGGGGAACTTTTGTAGCTCTTTGGTTATGGGTAGAAGCGAAAACGTCACGCCAACAAATCCTCAAGAATTGGTAAAGAGCGACTTTAGCGCCTCGTTGGGTGCCGGGGGATTCATAAGTGCTGAAAAGAAGGACTCCCGTTCGGCCTCCGTGAGGCGAATGCTCTCGGTTTCTCGAATATCTTCACGTGCCCTTTGCAGCGCTGATTCAAGGATATACGCGGAAATGGATTTATGGTTCAACTGGGCGGCACGTTCGATAATCGACTTTACTTCCGGATTGGTTCGTACGTCGATTCGATCAGACCTGATAGAAGCGGATGTGGGCATAGGGAACCTCCACAATAATTATATCTTATTGTACGGAAAAAGTACACACGAAATCTTAAATGAGTCAGCCCCCGATTGAGGAAGCCCGATGATATCATTGGGTTGTGTGCGGTGATACTACAGTCTGACCCCCTGGGAAAGGAGACGCGCGGGTTACCTGCTTTTAGGGAGCGTATTTCCCGGTTGTGCGGCTTTAGTCTTTACCTGAGCCGCTTTAGCCGGTTTATCAGCTTTTGCCCTTTTCGGCGCCGCCTCGTCTTTTTTTATCGGCACGATCTTTTTTGACGCTGCCGCTTTTTTTGCCGGGGCGGCTTTATCCTGCTTGACGGGTTTGACCGATTCCTGGGGGGGCTTGAAGAACGTCGTGTGGAGTTTGCGCTTTTTAAGGGAAAGCAGGGTGCGGGTAACGAGGTCTTCGATGCCGATCTGACTGTATTGGGACTCGATATAGTCGTAATTGAGATGGGCCAGCCCGCATCGGAGATACCCGGTCAGTTTTTCCTGGGACGCGCCTTGCTTATGAAGCGTTAAAAGCCATTTCCTGAGGGCTTCATTGCCGGTATCGAATATCTCGTCGGAAAGGACGGCGCCCGTTTTCTTGAGGATCGAGTTCATCTTCCGGTGAACGAGGGGCAGATCCCCGCGTAGGAACTCCGGTATGATTCCGGTCTCAATCAACTTCTCGTCGAGCTTTTGGATTCCTTTTTTATCGGCCATGAAATTCCTCCTCCGACAGGGGGAAAGGTAGATCATCCGGGGGATTATTTCAGGGGAGTGGAGGGTCAGACCCCCTTTCTATAGAGCCCTCGTACCGAGCCCCTCTCCCCGCATAACAAGCATTCTGTTCACCTCGAGGAATCAGGTTATTTCAATCCGGTTATATTTTTCCGCTTTTATCCGGTGATTTTCAGATTACAGGACGTAAGAATCCTCACCCGGAAGCGTTATCGGGTTTGCCCCTACCGAAGGCGAACATGTTCGACCGGGAACCGGACGGCTTTAGGTCCCTCCGGTTTAGGTAGAGAACCCTTTACAAAGGCAATTTTGAGAAGTATACTTGCATAGTGGGATATCCCACCGGAGGCAAGGATATGCAAGCAGTCAAAGAATATGACGCCCGGATGGACGTGAAAAAGCGCGTTACCCTTCGGGGAGCACAATATAGCAACTACCACGTAAAGGAGTACCCGAACGGACAGATCGTCCTTGAACCGAGGGAGTTG
>QKDA01000091.1 GCA_003246765.1 Spirochaetales bacterium
TTCCCGGCTTTTCATTCTCTGGGGCCGGTAGTTGACGCCGGCGTGGCAAAACCTGCATCCGTTGGGACAGCCGCGCATGATCTCAACGCTGCCGTGGTCCTGCACGATGCGCATATGGGGTACGGGAAAACAGACCTGAGAGTCCCCTTCCCCCCCGAAGCCCGAATAAACCGCCCGCTGGGCCCGGGGTTTTTCGCGGGTCCATACGGAGGGGTGCTCGCCGATGCGTTGAAGGATGTCTTTTCGGCTCGCGCCGGATTCCCTCATGAGGGCGACCTCCTCCATGAGGGCGAAAAATCCCGCTTCCGCCTCCCCGATAAAGAAAGCGTCAACGAAGGGAGAAAAGGGCGCGGGATTCGTAATTCCGCAGCCCCCGGCGATGACCACGGGATGACGTTCCTCCCGGTCATCGCAGCGCAGGGGAACGCCCCCGGATTCGAGAATGGAAAGGAAGCCCGTTATTCCCGGCTCGTAACCGATGCTCACGGCGAGAATGCCGCACTCATGCACCGGGAATCCGGATTCCAGGGTATAAAGGGGCAGGCCCCTTTCCTTGAGCAGGCTTTCAAAATCCGGCGCCGGGGTAAAGACCCGCTCGCAGCGAACCTTCTCAAGGCGGTTAAGGCCGTCGTAGAGTATCTTTATGGCCAGGTTCGACATGGCTATTTCGTAGAGATCCGGGAAGGCCAACGCAACGGTGAGGGAGGCCTCGTCCTTGAGGACTTGCCCGTACTCGCCGCCCACGTAGCGAATGGGATTCTGCACCGAGAGAAAATCGGGACCCAGGGCCTCGATGGGATTAATTTTATTCATGCGATCAACCTTCAAGCCGACGGACGTTTACGCTCATCAAGAGGCCGACGGCGATCATGGCGGTCCATAAAGAGGACCCGCCGTAAGAAAGAAACAAGAGCGGGATTCCCGTTATGGGCATCATCCCCATTACCATCCCGATATTGACTATGAAATGGAAAAAAAACATGCCCGTGATTCCCGTGGCGATGAGAGAGCCAAAGCCGTTGCCGGTTTTCCGCAGTATCACGACGCCCCTGAACAGGATCGTAGAATAGAGGGTAAATACGGCGAGCCCCCCGGCGAAACCCCATTCCTCGGAGAGTATGCTGAAAATGAAGTCGGTGCTCTGCTGAGGGAGAAAGCGGTAATGACTCTGGGTTCCCTTGAGAAAGCCGACCCCAAAGGGTCCGCCTGAGCCGATGGCGGTAATGGACTGTATGATATTCCATCCCGAGCCGAGGGGATCCACGTTCGGATCCAGGAACACTATGAGGCGCATGATCTGGTAGTCCTTGAGGACCCGGGAAGCCGCCACGGACATGGCGAGGGCGAGCGCCACGAGCCCGGTGCCGTATACGATCCAGTAGTAGTAGCGGGCCTTTGCCAGGTTGTTCCCGATCATGGCGATCACCGTGATGATGCTGAGCGAAAAAAGCGCGATAAGGGTAAGCCGCCCGTTGGAAAGGATCTGAATCGCCGGGATCTTCACTTGCGCGATATTGGATTCCCAAAGCGGAAGAACCGTAAAGACCACCGTGAGGGTGCCCCCGATGAGGACCATGCCAAGGTAACGCAGGGGAATTCCCGCGACGAAGCACATGGCGATGAATATCGGTACGTACACCGAGGCAGTTCCGAGATCGGGCTGGGAAAGGATGAGGAGCATAGGGGCAGCCATGATCAGTCCGGCCTTGACGAACCGCTCGAACTGGCTTTTCGCGTTTTGCGAGCGGTCGAGATAATAGGCCAGGAACAGGATGTATACGATCTTCATGAATTCCGACGGCTGAATTCCGAATTCGCCGATACCGAGCCAGCTTTTCGCCCCGTTTACGTACCGGCCGAAAAGGCGCGTGTACACGAGAAGGACCAGGGCCGCCGCGAAGATAAGGGCCGTCCTGTCCGCGTACCTGCGGTAATCGACGACGATCATGATGAGCATGAGCACGAGCCCGCTCACCGCCCACACGATCTGTTTGATGTATTCGTTCGATACCAGGGTTCCCTCGGAATTGATGCCCGAAGAATATATGAAGGATATTCCGATGATCGTCAGGAGTATGACGGAAAAAAACAAAAAGAAGTCGAATTGGGTATATTTGCGCAGGTTCATTCCTGTCTCCCCCGGGTACCCGCGAGATACCGGAATCCGAGCGCGTCCACCGCCTCATCGTAGGATTGATCCGCGAAAATTCCCTGAAATATTATGTTCGTCGCGTAGGGAGCCCACCATTCCCAGGTATTGACTGCCTCGACCATCACCACGACTACAACCACGTCCTCCGGCGGGGCATTATAGGGACCGTAAGCGGCCATCCAGGAATGCCACCGGTCCACGTAGCCCACCTCGGCGGTTCCCGTCTTTCCGGCGAGCTCGACTACCTTGTTCTTCATCGGAAACTGGGCGGTTCCGTTGGTGATCATGTAGCGCATGTAGTCCCTCACCGTGGCAAAGGTTTCCGAGGATATATTGCTCTGGTGGAGGACCTCTTTTTGGGTAACCGAAAGCACGGAGTTCGTGGCGGGATCCCTCACTTCCTTTAATAGATGGGGCCGGTAAATGGTTCCGCCATTGACGATCATGGCGATCCAGTCCGCTACCTGGAGCGGAGACGCAAGCAGGTACCCTTGTCCGATGGACATGTTCATGGTATCGCCGCCGAGCCATTTTTCGTGAAAACGGCGCTCCTTCCACTGGGGAGTGGGAACGAAACCGGCGGTTTGCGTCGGGAGATCTATCTCCGGAAGGGACCCGAGCCCCATTTCCTGGGCATAGGATGCGATGCGCTCAACCCCAAGATAATCCCTTCCGGCCACCCAGTAATACACGTCGCAAGACTGCGCGAGGGCTTCCCGAAGATCCACGGGACCGTGGCCGGGACGATGGATCCAACAGCGAAACAACCGGTCGCCGTAGTTGATTTCCCCGTCGCAGTCGATGGTCTTTTCCGGAGGAATCACCTTCTCCTCCAGCAGGGCCGTGGTTATCACGGTCTTGAAGGTTGAGGCGGGGGGATAGCTCGCGTTTACGACGCGATTCAGCAGGGGATTGTTGGTATCTTCCAGGAGGCTTTGATAGAGCCTGCCGGAATCGTCCTGATTGAAAAGGTTCGGGTCAAAATAGGGATAGGAAACCATGGCGAGAACCTCGCCCGTGGCGGGCTTGAGCACCACTGCGGACCCGATACGGTGCCCCAGGGCGCTCTCGGCCAAGAGCTGGATTTTCTGGTCAACCGTAAGTACCAGGTTGTTTCCCATGACCGGGGGCTTAATATTCGTGCTGTTTTGAATATACCGCCCCTTTACGTCGACGGTTCGGTACTCGTAGCCGTCGGTTCCGCGAAGGAGTGAATCGTACTGCTTTTCGATGCCCGCTTTCCCGATAATGCTGTTGCTGGTATATCCCTTATTATAGAGGATCTTCAATTCTTCCTTGGTAATGTCCCCCACGTAACCGAGCACGTGGGATATCGAGCCGGTCTCGACGTAGTTCCTGATGGGTTTGGACCTCCAGGAAACCCCTGGAAGCTCGTCGATATCCTCCGCCACCGCGGTAACCATGCCGTAGGGAACGTTTGACTTTATTTCCACGGTCTGGAAAGAACGGCGTATGCCCTGAGGCACTTTGCGTTCTATCTCGCTCTCGCTCATTTGGAGAATACCAGCGAGCCTCGTGGCTACGTCGGGAAAACGGTCTGAGGGAATCTCTCCCGGAGTAATGTCGATGGCGAAGGAGTCGATGTTGAGCACCATCGGGACCGTCCCGTTACGGTCGAAAATTTCTCCCCGCTGGGCAGGAAGCTTTTTTGTGCGTTGGGAAATGTCTTGGGACTGCTTGCGGTACATATCCCCCTCGATGATCTGCATCGAAAACAGCTTGATTAGATTGAGGGCGATCGCGAAAGCCATGAAGGCGGTCAATGCCGCGACGCGGGGTCCCTTGTCGGCAGAGGAACTCATTCACCCTCCGCGATTCGGCTGCCGAAAAGGCCCGGAAAAAGCGAAAGGAAGGCAAAAACCGGCGGAGCGAAAAGGGCGTTCATGACGAGTTCGTACCAGAAATCCGTCGCGCCCAGGTCATAGACCACAATCCGGGCCCCGAAGAAAAGGGAACATCCAAAGGTGAGGAGAGCCTTTAAGGCCGTGCCGACGACCGCGACGGTTACCGGAAGGGCTATCCGGTTCATGTTAAAGGATCCGCTAAAGCGTCCCGAAACGTATCCCAGAACGGATTTAGTCAGGGCGTTGAGGCCGACGGGGGCCGCCGAAAGGAAGTCCAGTACGAGGCCCGACAGGAAGCCCGTCGTGCACCCGACAGCGGAGCCGTTCTCGATGGAAACCCACAGTACGATGAGAAGCACCATATCGGGCATGGCCGGCAGGAACGCTAGCCTGGAGAGGATGCTGGACTCCACAAGAGTGGCGAAAAAAGCCGTTAGGAGGCCCCATAAAACCACCCTGGTCATGGCATATCCCCCTGTTCAGCGGCTTGGCGGTCAAGCACGAATACCGTTTCAAGCCTGGAAAAATCTATCACCGGTTCCACGTCCAGTTCCAGGGATGTCTCGTACTCCAGTCCCCGAACGGCGGAAACGAATCCTATGGGAACGTCCTTGGGATACATTGGGTTTTCTCCGGAGGTGACGATCTCGTCTCCAACGGAAATCTCTTCCCGCGCCCGCTTTTTCACGTACTTCATGACCAGGGGGCGGTCCGCATCCCCCTGCCCGCTCACGAGACCGTCATATCGGGTTTTTTCCAGCCTGGCGGATACGAAGCAGTTGAAGTCGAATATCGGCATGACGAGGCTCGTGTTTCGGCCCACCTCGACGATTTTACCCACCAGTGCCGTTTTGCTCCCCTGAAAGGAAAGCACCGTCATGTTCTTCCGGATGCCCTGGCGGGCGCCCCGGTTTATCGTGAGGGCGGAATAGAGATTGTTTGGATCGCGTCCGATAACCTCAGCGGGAATGTTGCGGGTTGCCAACGATTCGGAGAAGCCGAGAAGCGCCTTGAGCCTCTCGTTCTCCGTCCGGATATCCGCGTTCGCCCGCTGAAGAAGCTCATAATCCCGCAGCCGCTCCGAGAGGATCCTGTATTTTTCCCGAAGGTCCGAAAGCTCCCGTATCGCCGTCAGGGTTCCCGAGAAAAAGCCCGTTACCGCGTAGACGCCCCGTTGGGACCCGGACATAAGGGAAAAACCTATGCCCTTGAAGTCGACAACGAAGCCCCCGCTGGAAAAGGAGAGCAACACGCCTGAAACGAGGATATAGCCGGCGAGGAGAAACGCGTCCAGCCTCGCCCGAAACGGAAGCCGTCTGCGGGACATCAGTTATTGAGGCTGTCGTATACGCTGCGGTCGATCGACATGTCCTTGAAGATGTCGAAGTATTGGCCCGCGCCGATAGCGACGCAATCCATGGGGTTTTCCGCCAGGATTACCGGTACGCCGGTTTCCTTGGAAATGAGTTTGGGCAATCCTTTAAGAAGCGCCCCGCCCCCGGTCATCACGATGCCCCTCTCCACGATGTCCGCCGCCAGTTCCGGCGGGGTTTGGGCAAGGGTGCGCTTGATCTCCTCGACAATCTGGGTAATGGGGTCCTTGAGGGCTTCGCGAACCTCCACGGAGTCGATTTCCAGGCGCCGCGGAAGCCCCGTGATGGCGTCGGTTCCCTTGATCTCCACCTTTTCGATGTTCTTCTCCGGGGACGCGTTTCCAATCTCTATCTTGAGCCTCTCGGCGGTTTGCTCACCGATGATGAGGTTATGAACGGAGCGAACGTGCTTGATGATGGACTGGTCGAACTCGTCTCCCCCGAGACGGATAGCGTTGGTGACAACCATGCCTCCCAGGGAGATTACGGAAACCTCGGTGGTACCGCCGCCGATGTCGCAGATCATGTGGCCCGCCGGCTCGTGAATGGGAATCTGGGCGCCGATAGCCGCCGCCAGGGATTCCTCGATGACGTGAACGTCCCGGGCGCCTGCCTTGTAGGCGCTTTCCTTGACCGCCCGGTTTTCAACGTCCGTTATGCAGCTCGGGATACCGATGACCATGCGGGGCTTGATGAGTCCGTGACGGGGCATGATCTTGGACACGAAATATCGGATCATCTTTTCGGTGGTATCCATGTCCGCAATGACGCCGTCCTTGAGGGGGCGGATCGCAATGATGTTGCCCGGGGTTTTCCAGAGCATGCGCTTCGCCTCGGCGCCGACGGCAACGACCCGCTTGGTTCCCCGTTCCACGGCGACCACGGAAGGCTCGTTGACTACGATTCCCTTTCCGCGGATATAGATCAATGTATTGCAGGTCCCGAGATCGATTCCGATATCGGCTGATAGTCTCTTAAAAATGCCCATTACCCTGTTACCCCCGAGATATTCTCATCCGTTACAGTTTCAGTTTTTCCCTGGCTCCCTCGTGAACCGGATCTAGCCGTATGGTCTTCCGCCATTCCGAGCGGGCCCGCACGAGGTCGCCTTGAGTTTCATATATTACACCAAGTCCATAATGTGCGTCAGCAAAATTCGCGTCTTTTTCGAGGATACCGTTAAATTCAGCGGAAGCGCCTTCCAAATCCTTTTCCGCCAGAAGCAGCATTCCAAGCTCCCCTCTCGCCCTCAATTCAAGGGTCTCGTCCTCAGTGGTACGAACCGTCTCGAGGTAGTATTGCTTCGCCCTTTCCGAGTCTCCGGTCTTCTTGAAAACCGACGCGAGGGTATAAAGGAGCATGTCGGAGGGGTTCGTCGTTAGGGCGTCGGTAAAGGCCGACACCGCTTTGGGGTAGTCTCCGAGATGGGATGCGGCCAGGCCCCGGTATTCCTCGATGTCAGGATAGCGAAGGCCCGAATTCCACGCGTAATCAAGGTACTTTTCCGAAAGGTCGGCGTAGTAATAGCCCCGCTGATAATAGGCCTTGCCGAGTACGTAGGCTATTTGGGGACGTTCAGATTCGGAGACCCGGTACCAGGCGTTGCGCATATTCATTATGGACGCGTCGAGCAATTCCCCCGAACGGGCGGGATCGGTCTGGGCCAAATGGAGGTAGTACGCGGAAAAGCCGTTGAGGGCCAAGGCTTGGCCGTCCAGGGGCCTTTGTTCCAGGATCGAGCGGGACGCCTCGTAAACCCTCTGGTAGTCTTTTTCGTTCCAGGATGAATAGAGGGACGAAACCGGGGGGACCCTGTCGGAGGAATTCCTGAGCATAAGGAGGCCGAAGCCCGCCGCGGCCAGGAGTATGAGCGCCGTGACGAGGATCACGAAGGTATTCGAAAAAAAACCGTGCCTCGTGGAGAGGGTAAATCGCCGTTTTTTTCTGCTCAGAATCATCCCTTTGTTCCTATATATAAAAAAAAGGCAGAGGGTTGGTAAGCCGGGTTCTGTAAGTTCATCGGCTCCGCAAGGAGACGACAAACCGGGAACCATCTATCTTGGGGTGCACGTTGCCGTGCCCCTCACGCGGTCTACCCGTAAATTGGCCCAAGCAAGCTTGGGCTTGGAGAATTCGGCAAGCCGAACTCTCCACGGCGGACTACCGCCCGTCGGCTCGGAAGGGCCTTTACTGCGCGACCTTGCTCCTGATGAGGTTTGCCGTGCCGTGCCGTTACCGGACACGCGGTGGGCTCTTACCCCGCCTTTTCACCCTTACGGCCATAAGCCCCGAAAGGCTCACGTACCGCGGTCTGTTTTCTGTGGCACTGTCTGTGAGGAGGGACTTGCGGCCCTCCCCCCCGGCCGTTAGCCGGCATCATTTCCGAAGGAGCCCGGACTTTCCTAAACCAAGAACTTCCGCGCGAGCGGAAGGACCGGGTCTCGGTCCCCACTGCCCTCTGCCTTAGTCTTCGTAGTCCATTTTTTCGCCGTCGCCGTCGCCGTCGCCGTCGTCTTCGTCCACCTCGTCGGCCTCGTCCTCGTCCATGAAATCATCCAGGTCCGAGAGACTGCCGGCCTCGGCGTCATTGAAGTAGTCGTGCTCGCCCTCGCCGCTTTCCACGTAATAGAGGATCCGGCTGCAATAGGGACAGTAAACGATCTTGTCGCCGATGCGAACCTCGTTGGCGAACTGGGCGGGAAGGATCATGTGGCAGCCGTCGCACACGTTGCCGTGGATGGCCACTATTCCCACGCCCTGCTTGCTCTTGATGATGCGCTCGAGCTTGAATTTGGTCTCGGGATTGATGCCGGGAGAAACCTCTTCCTCGGCCTCGTTAAGGGAGGAAAGCTCCTCCTTCATGGCGTCGATCTCGGCGGTAAGCTTTGCCTTGCGCTCGTCAAGCTCCTCTTCCTGCTGCTTGATGAGGGCTTCCTCGCGCTTGAGATCCTCGTCGAGTTCCTGGAAGGACCGCTCTTCCCGCTGGAGATCCTTGCGGACCGCCTGCTCGCGCTCGCTGGCGTCCCGGATTTCCTTGTCCAGGGCCTCGTATTCGCGCTGGGTGCTGATGGTGTCCATGGCCTTCTCGGACTTTTCCCGGGCGCTCTCGGCCTCAAAGAGCTGGGTCTTGAGCTCGGCGATATGCTGGCGCACCCGCTCGTACTGCTCGTTCTTCTCGATATAGCCCTTCTTAAGGCGGGCGAGAAGCTCTTCCTGCGTCGAGAGAAGCTTCGGCGCGTCGCTGATGGAGGCCTCCACTACGTTCTTCTGCGCGAGGATGTCCTGCAGCGCCTTGAGCTTGTCCAAAACTTCGGTCATCATCATATCTTTTCCTCTCCAATCCGGGTTAGTTATCGAGATAATCCTTGAGCTTGCGGCTCCGCCGCGGGTGCCTGAGCCTCCTGAGGGCCTTGGCCTCTATCTGGCGGATACGCTCCCTGGTCACGTTGAAATAAAGCCCCACCTCTTCAAGGGTGAGGGAATAGCCGTCGTCGAGGCCGAAGCGCATCTTGAGCACTTCCTGTTCCCGGGGCGGCAGGGTCGAGAGCACGGAGCGGAGCTGCTCCTGGAGAAGCGTGAAGGCCGTCTGGTTAGCGGGATTCTCCACGTCCTTGTCCTCGATGAAGTCGCCGAGGAGGGAATCTTCTTCCTCGCCGATGGGGGTTTCCAGGGAAATGGGTTCCCGGGCCACGTTCTTCACCTGCTTAACCCTGCTCACGTTCCACCCGAGCTGCTCGGCTATCTCCTCGTCGGTAGGCTCGCGGCCGAGGCGCTGCATGAGCTGGCGGGACTCCCGGACCACCTTGTTGATCTGCTCGATCATGTGCACGGGCACGCGGATGGTACGGGCCTGATCCGAGATGGACCGGGTAATGGCCTGGCGGATCCACCAGGTGGCGTAGGTCGAAAACTTATAGCCCTTACGGTACTCGAATTTCTCGACCGCCTTTATGAGGCCGATATTTCCTTCCTGCACGAGGTCGAAAAAGTGAAGGCCCCGATTGGTGTATTTTTTCGCGATGGAGACCACGAGCCGAAGGTTGGCGTTGATGAGCCGGTCCTTCGCGTTTTTCATCATGACCCGGCCGCGGTGAATTTCCCGGGCCATGGAAATGATCTCTTCCACGGAGTTCTCGAAGTCGTACTCCAGGCGGCGAAGCTTCCGGTTGATAACCTGGATCTGGGTGTAGATCTCTTTAATGTCGTTGGCGCTTATGCCAAGCTCTTCCTCGAGGGCGGCCCTTTCCTTGGCGATGGCAAGGCGCTTGCCCAGGTTGCGGAGCTCGCCGTAATCGGAAAGGCGAAGTTCCTTCTCCTTCTTTTCCTGGCGGCGGCGGTATTCCCGGATCTTTCGGGTAGCCTCGATAAATTTATCGGAGAAGCGCTCGATCTCCTCGGACTGAATCTCGATTTCCTGGAGAGACGGGAGCATTCGGTTGCGAAGCTCCAGAAGCTCGGCGTCCTCGAAGATATTGGCTATCCGGTCCCTTTCATGAAGCTTTTTCTTGAGCGCCATATACTGCTTCATGTCCGGCAGCAGGGGCTTAAGCGCCTCGCCGTAGAGCTGCTTGAGGCGGCGCTTTTCAGCCATCTCCTCGTTGAGTTCCTTACGGGGCTTGTTGCTTTCCTGGGGATCGATTTTGGAAAAGGCCTTCAAGGCGATGGTATAGAACTCGGGTATGATCATGCCGGAATGCTTGATCACGCTCTTGATGATATTCTCGCCGTCCTCCATCTTCTTGGATAGCTCCACCTCCTGCTCGGCGGTAAGGAGGTTTTCCTTGCCGATTTCGCGGAGATAGAGGCGGATGGGGTCGTCGATGGAGGAATCTTTCTCGCTGTACACCAGGCGCTTGCGCTCGCCCTCGTCGGATTTCTTGGTTTCCTCCGGGGACTCTTCCTCGTCGCCGGCGGAATCCTCCTCGAGAACCTGAATCTTGTTTTGTTCCAGGAGCACGAGAACCTGGTCCATCTTTTCCGAATTTATGATGGTTTCGGGAAGGAGATCGTTCATCTCGTCCCAGCTCAGGACTTTTTTCTCTTTTCCGTATTCAAGCAGTTTCGCAACCGCGGGATCAAGCTCGAGATCCGTCATTCCTTAGCATCCTTCAATTTGGCAAGCTCTTCGTCAATTCGCTGCTTTTCGGACATCAGTTCCCTGAATGTCTTCGCCTCGTCAGGGTCGCCTCCCCCGAGAAGCCCTATTCGGGCAACCAAGCGGGACCGTCTCTTTTCGAGAACATTTTTCCGGACCAGCTGGATACTGTCCTCCACGACCTTTTCCGCGTTCTCTGCGAATTCCCCCCCCGTCAGGGTCTCGGTGACGAGACGGCGAAGGTCCTCGTTGGGACATCGTTCCAGGAAGCTTTCAACGCTCGTGGAGTCGGTCCTGAAGCATTCCTCAAGCACGATATACAGGTCCCGCGCAAAGGGGTCCTCGAGATCGTCGGAAGAGAGCCGGGAACGGATGGCGGGAAAAAACGCCGGATTGGCGGCCACGGCGAGCATGGCGCGCAATTCGGCGTTTCTCCTGACATTTCTCGGCTTGGCCGGAGCCTCGGGATCGTGCCCGCCTGAATGGGATGGGCGGGGCTGCTTTCGATTCCTGTAATCGGAAAGCAGCGCTTGTTCACGGATGCCGAAGGCCTGGGCCAGGCGCTGAACGGTCGATTCTCTATGTATGTCCGATTCGAGTGCTTCAATGTACGGAAACATGAAGGCAGAAGCCTGGGATTTGCCTTCAGGACCGGATATGTCAAACCGTTTTGAGGCGGTCAACACAAGATAGTCCAGATCGATTATAGATATTTCAAGGGTTTTAATCAAGGCATCGGGACCGTCATTGACCAAAATATCGGCGGGATCCTTACCGTTCTTTATGTCGATTACCCGAACCTGAAAGCCCTCGGAGCGGCAAAGGAGGATGGCCTTGTAGGTAGCGGCCTGACCGGCGGCATCCGAATCGAAGGAGAGATAGACCGTATCCGCGAAGGACCGGACCAGTTTGGCCTGGTCCTGCGTAAAGGCCGTTCCCAGGGGGGCTACGGCCCGGTGAACTCCCGCTTGATGCCAGGCTAGGACGTCCATATAGCCTTCGCAAAATATAACCGACTTGGTCTGCCTAATTTCAGGAAGGGCTTTATCCAGGGCAAAAAGGGTTTCCCCCTTTTTATATTGGGGCATGTCCGATGAGTTGAGGTATTTTGGTCCTTCCCCGGTGAGATTTCTTCCGCCGAAGGCTACCACCTGCCCCTTCCGGTTGGCAATGGGAAACATGAGCCGGTCCGAGAAGAAGGCCGATTCGGGATATTTTTTGGAAAAAAGCCCCGATTTTTTTAGGAATTCCCGGGAATAGCCCTTTTTACTCAAGAAGGAATGGAGCCACCTCCGGTCAGCGGGGGCATAGCCCAGCCGGAAATCCCTGATAATCTCGGGGGAAACCTTCCGGGAG
>QKDA01000062.1 GCA_003246765.1 Spirochaetales bacterium
GAAAACTACAGCATCCAAAAAAATTCGTGGCCCCGGTTCGGCCGTATCGGCCTGCTTTGGAAAGCCCTTTCGGGCTGGCGTCTTCTCTATCTCGCGGGGCTCCTGGCCCTGCTGGGGGAAGTCTTCTTCACCTTCGGTTCCCCGGTTATCGTCAAACTGACCATCGACAGCGTGATAGGCACCAGTGCCCCGTCGATTCCGGCCCCCCTTTCCCTTGTCGGGGAAGCCCTTCTCGGGAGCGACCTGCAGGGCGGGGGACTGCTCAAGGTCCCCGAGGCTGCGGCGGACTCCGAGGTTGCGGCAGTTACGGAGACAGCGGTTTCCGAATGGGTATGGAGGCCCTGGCTCCGCAGCCACCTGTGGGCCATGGGAATCGCCTTCGCCTTCTTCATCCTGTTTCAGGCTTTCTTCAGTTTCCTGGCCTCTTTCAGCGTGAACATGGCGGCGGAGCACGCGGCGAAGGCCCTGCGGGACCGGCTGTACGGCCACGTCCAGGACCTGCCTTACGAGTCCATGCTCCGTTCCCAAACCGGGGACTGGCTTCAGCGGTGCACCTCCGACGTGGATACCACCCGCCGGTTCATCGCCTTCGAGTTCGTGGAGATGTTCCGGACCCTGGCCCTGGCGTCCTTCGCCTTCCCGGTGATGGTCTCCCTGAGTCCCCGCCTCACCCTCTGGGGCGTGGTGGTGATGCCCGTCATCATCGCCTTCTCGTTCTTCTTTCACCGGGTGGTGGAAAAGCTCTTTCTCGGGGCGGACGAGCGGGAAGGGATCCTTTCCGGCATCGTTCAGGAGAACGTGACCGGGGTTCGGGTGGTCCGGGCTTTCGCGAGGCAGAAGTTCGAACTTGAGCGCTTCGCCGCGGCGAATACCAGTTACCGGGACCAGGTGTTCAAGCTCATAGCCTGGCTGGCCTTTTACTGGGGCTTTTCAAGCTTCCTCGGCCTATTTCAGCTCGCCGTGGTCCTGGGCTCTGGGCTTTTCCTGTACACCGCGGGATCGATAACCCTGGGCGTGCTGGTGCTCTTCCTGACCTACGAGCAGCAGGTTCTGTGGCCCATCAGGCAGTTCGGCCGTATTCTCGCGGATACGGGTAAGACCAAGGTCGCCCTGGGCCGCATGGCTGAACTCCTCGCCCTGGCTCCCGAAAGGGACCTGGACGAAACCGAGATCGTGGAACTTGAGGACGGAAGCGGTGCTTCCCGGAAGCGGGACAGGGATTGGGCAATGGGAACGATAGAGTTCTGGAACGTGTCCTTCTCCTATCCCGACGGAACCGAGGTCTTGAAGGACGTGTCCTTCAAGATGCGCCGGGGCGAGCACCTGGCCATCGTGGGCCCCACGGGCAGCGGCAAGTCCACCCTGGTGCACCTCCTGGTGAGGCTCTATGAGCCGACTTCGGGACGGATCCTGATCGACGGCCGGGACGTACGGACGATCCCGAAGCGGGAGCTCCGGGGGAAAATAGCCCTGGTGCTTCAGGACGGCTTCCTCTACGGAAAGACGGTCCGGGAAAACATAGCCATCGGCCAGGCGGAGATCGAGGACGAAAAGATCGTGGCGGCCGCGGAAAAGGCGGCTTTCCACGGGGTAGCGGAGGGCTTCCAGGAGGGCTACGAAACCATGGTCGGCGAGCGGGGGGTGACCCTCTCGGGGGGGCAGCGTCAGAGACTTTCCCTCGCCCGGGCCCTGATTCGGGAAACCCCGATCCTGGTTTTGGACGATTCCTTGAGCGCGGTGGATACCGAGACGGACCGGCTGATCCGGGAAGCGATAGGGAAGGGTTCCTCCGGCGGGGGCAGTTCCTCAGGCAGCGCCGATGCCGGAGCAGGGACCACGACCATCATCATCGCCCACCGGCTCACGACCCTGGCCGAGGCGGACCGCATCCTGGTGCTTGAAGAGGGCCGCGTGACCGCCTATGGTCGCCACGAGGAACTCGTACAGCGGAACGGCCTCTACCGGAGGCTGGCGGAGCTGCAGAGCGCGATCTGCGGCTGAGCGACGGAAAAGGATATAGAAAAATGGCCGAGAGTAAACAATTTGAGGAAAAGGACTTCAGCTCGAAGTTCGATTTCGGGATCTGGAAGAAGATTTTACGGTACGGGAAAGAACTGTATCCCCTCATCGGGATCATGGTTTTCATCATGGCGGGAGTCGCGGTTATCGACGGCGTCTTCCCCCAGATGACCCGGTACGCCGTTGACGTGCTGGTCCCGGCGCTGGGTACGCCGGGAATCGAGAACAGGATCGCGGCTTTTATCGCGAAGTATGCCTTATTGGCCCTCTGGCAGGGAATTAATGTCTGGGGGTTCATCATCATCGCGGGAATCATCGAGGTACGGCTCTGCCACACCCTCCGGGACCGGGCGTTCAAGCGCCTTCAGGAGCTGAGCTTTTCGTACTACGACCGTACCCCCGCGGGATGGATCATTTCGCGGATGACCTCGGACGCCCAGAAACTGGGAGACACCATCGCCTGGGGAATTGTCGACTTGGTCTGGGGCAGCGCGATGATGGCCTCGATCGTGGCTTTCATGTTTTCGATGAATCCCCTCCTCGCGGGGATTACCCTCTCCTTCGTGCCGTTCCTTCTGGCCGCCACGTTCTGGTTCCAAAAGAGGATACTGGACGCTCAGCGGAAGGCGCGCAAGGCGAATTCGATCCTGACGGGAACGTTCAATGAAGGGCTCCAGGGGGCTCGCACCTCCAAGACCCTCGTGCTCGAATCGCGCAACCGCGCCGAATTCGGCACGAAGAGCTCAACGCTCCGGGATCACGCAATCAGGGCCGCGCGGCTTTCGGCCCTGTACTTGCCCATCGTCATTTTCCTGGCCGCGACGGGAGCCGCCCTCGCCCTCGGGGCGGGGGGCTCCTTCGTGGTCAAGGGGATAATAAGCTTCGGAACCCTCGTGGCCTTCGTAAACTACGCCATGATGTTCTTCGATCCCGCCCGGGAGGTCGCGAGGGTTCTTTCGGAGTTTCAGGCCGCCCAGGCGAGCGCCGAGCGGCTCCTTTCCCTGGTGGAAACGGAACCGGAAATCCTCGACCGCCCGGGAGCCCTCTCGGAGGGCGAGGTTCGCGGGGAACTGGCCCTGGACCGGGTGTCCTTCCGGTATCTCGAGAACGGCCCCTGGATTTTCCGGGACTTTTC
>QKDA01000162.1 GCA_003246765.1 Spirochaetales bacterium
ACCGAGGGGTCCAGCACCAGAAGGGCGAGGTTCGTGATCGCCCAGTCCGGTCCCGCTTCGGCGATGGAAAGGGCGCGGTCCAGATTCCTCCGGGCCTCGTCGAACCGCTGGGCCTCCAGGGCGTCCCAGGCCGCGGCAATGAGGTCTTCCCGGGATTCGAGCCTAACGTAGATCGCCGTGTCAGGGCCCGGCTTCGTTTCGCCTTCGAGGGGAAGCTCACGGGTTTCGTAGCCCGGTTTTCCGATGCGGTAGCTCCCCTCACCCTCCGGGGTAAGGGAAAAACGGCCGTTCACGTCGGAGGCCGCGATAACCCGGTCCCCCGAGCGTATCTCCGCGCCGTTTATGGGCCTTCCCGAGGAGTCGTAGACCATGCCCGGCAGGGTGTCGAATCGTGCGGTGACGCAGGCGGTTCCGAGGGCGAAGGCGGCGAAGACGCAGGCGAGGAGTGCTACGGCCTTGGCGAATGGTTTCGTGGATTTCATGGTACCTCCAGTAGGGCGAGGAACACCTCCTGCCCGTCAATTTCTACAAAAATGGTGCTTTCGGACGAGAGCGGCAGAGCCCCAGGGTCTCCCCTTCCTTCCGCCGCGATAAGGGTACGTCCCGTTAGGCGGTCCTTGAGGATGAAGCGGTTTTGGCCTTCCCTCCGGAAGGAGCCCTGAAGGACGTAGCGGGGGGGCTCTTTCGCTTCAGGCACGGCCTCGCGCTCCCGGACCGGGACCCTTTGGCTGGGGGAGACTGTGCTTACGGCGGCGGAGGCCTCTGAGCCGGTTTTTTCCTTTCCGGATGGAAGCATGCCGAGGCGATGGGCGATTCTCTCATGGTTTTCCGAGCCCTCCGATTCTCCGGGACTCGGCCCTGTCCGCTCAGGCTCAAGCCCGTATTTTTTCCCGTAGGCATCCCAGGGGATCAGGGACACTTCAAGGGCCCACTCCCTCGTTCCCGATGGGTCCCGGGGAACCATGGATACGGTTTCAAGCACCAGGCCGGGGACCGCGCGCTCCGCGTAAGAAAGGGCCGCCACAACCGAATCCCCCGGGCCCAGGGCGGTAAACCGGATTGCCGATCCCGAGCTGCCGGGATCAATGGAAGAAACCCGCAAGCCCCGTTCAGCGATGCCGGAAGCGATGAGCAGGGCCGTCTCCGCGGGGCCCCTTTCCTTCCAGCGGTTGAGTTCTTCCTCCGCCGCGCGGGTCTCCGCTTCCCTGTCAGAGGAACCTATCGCGGCGTTCCCGTCGGCGTTCCCGGCGGCAGACTCGGATTCCAGGCGGGCTCGCTCGCTGAGCCGGTAGAACCCATGGAGGACCGTGGCGCACGAGAGGGCCACCCAGGCGAAAACCGCCAGCAAGGTTCCTTCCCGCGCCGTCATCGGCCTGCCCCCGAGACAAGCTCCACCCGGACCGTACCCCCCGAGTCGGACCGCACGGACCGGAGGGCGGCTCCCTCCACTGCCCGCGCCGCCTCCGCCGAAA
The DNA here is from genome assembly GCA_003246765.1 of Spirochaetales bacterium. GTDB lineage: Bacteria > Spirochaetota > Spirochaetia > Treponematales > Treponemataceae > Teretinema. The sequence goes on from QKDA01000162.1 coordinate 1,473, forward strand.
GAGCGGCATCGGACCCCTTCAGGGAGGCGTTCCAGACGCCGCCGGTCCAGGTAAAGGAAAGGAGCTTCAAGCCCGATGCGGAAAGGGAGCGCAGGGAAGTGAAGGCCCCCGGGGGGGCGTCCCGCAAGGCCAGAGCGGCGGAAGGCTCAGGATGCGCTTTCCCCTCCGGGGAACCCGGCGGGGAGATTCGGGGGGCAAAGACAAGGGGAAGGGCGAGATTCACGGCGACCATGACGGCGGCGAAGACCGCAAGGGCGGCGCGGCGGGGAGAGCCCCCCTTGAAAGGCGGGGGCATGATGGCCCCCTCGAAGGAGGCGAACCGTTCCGCGAGGCGGCGCTCCACGGCCTCGCCGAAGACCGTTTCAAGGGGCACGAAGGCCGAGGGAAAAAGCGACGGGGGAAGATTCGCCTGGACGGCCCGGGGTGCGAGAATCACCCGCTTGCCCCGGTAACCAGCCCACCAAGCCTCGAGCCGGACTTCCAGCTCCGTTCCCTGGATCCACTCGGGGGCGGAGAGGAGGCCCTCCTTTTGTTCCACCAGGGCGCACCGCTCGGGATAGAGCGAGGCGAAGCAAAGCCGCAGGTCCCTCGCCTTCAGGGCAGAAGCGCACAGGAGGGGGAAAGCAGTGAGCCGGCTTGAGCCAAGGGCTTCGAGAGGAAAGAGCGCAATTTGAGAAAGGTACTGTTCCCCCTCGCGCTTCTCCGCCAGGCGTACGCACCGCATCGACTCAGGATCGGGCAGTTCCGATTCCAAAATCGACTGGGCCCGATAGGCATCGAAATCCCGACCCGTAAAGCGAAGCGAAAGGAGGATGGTCCGGTCCCAGGCAGTACCGTTATAGAGGGCCGCGGTTTCGCTCATAGCCACTCCCGATGTATCTCGACGAGCCGGGGGTTCCCCTCCGCATCGGCGAAGAGGTCGCCCCCGGCGCCGCCCCGCTGGTATAGCCTGAGGCAGCGGACAAGGAGGGTTTCCCCGCCTGAGCGCGCCGTGACCTCCCAGGCGAGGGTGGTGTCCCCAACAAAGGAAAGGAGGGGGTCTCCCTCGCCCAAGCCTAACACCGACGGAATCTCCGACTCGACCACCGTCCGGGAGGATCGGATTTTAAGGAGGGATTCCAGGGCAGTCTGCGCCCGGGGCCGGGAAAAGCCCTTCCAGAGGAGGAGGTTCAGCAGAACCTCCGGATCCGCGTAATTCACGTTGATCGGAGCTTCCGTGGTGAAGACCCCCGACAGGTCCTCCCAGTAGGGGCCTGCCAGGGCCTGCAGTTCCGCGAAACCGAGCTTGAGCCCCGCGAGCCGGCGTTCCCGAAGGGCTTGCGCGAATCGGGCCGCCGCTTCATCGTCCCCGGTGCGGAGGGCGAAGCCCCGTTCCAGGGCCGCAAGGTCGGCGCAGTTTACCGGCCAGGGACACCAGACCGTCAGGAAGCGCTCCGCGATATCCCGGGGCCAGAAGCTGCCGTAGGCTTCCCCCAGTTTCAGCACGGGACCGGTCTCGGCCCGCAGGGTTTCGAAACCCTCGGCATCCGAGCCGGGCAGAAACCAGGTTGAAAACCCGGGAGTGTCGAAGGCGTCCGGGGGAAACCAGTTCGGGTTCACGAGGCTTGAGGCGTCGCGCACCGAAACCCCCGGGGGCAGCCCTTCAGAAAGGGGGTTCGAAACGCCGTCCCTTTCCCGGGCATCCCGGGATGCAAGATATTCAAGGGCCCGCCCCGCGTTGTCGAGGGCTTTGGCGCGGTCTTCGAAACGGTCGGCGAAGGAAACCGCGCCCCGGGAGGCTGCCGCCGCCATGAGAGCGAGGGCCCCGAAAAGGGAGGCGAGGAAGAGGGAAAGCACGAAGGCCGCCAGGGATCCGTACCCTTCCTCACCCCGTAGCCCATCCCTAGGGAACAAGGCTATACCGCTTTGGAAGCGGGCCGAAGGGAAGGGCCGTCTCGGTTTCCCCCTCCACGAGCACCACCCCCCGGGGCACGCCGGAGCGGTCCCGATCCAGGAACAGCCTCGCGCCGGGCAGGAAGGGCCCTTGGCCCCCTGGGGCGACAAGCCAGGCGCCGGTATGGTCGTTCCCGAACTCGAAGAAAGGGGCCCGGGAAGGGTTGGCGGCGAATGCATCGTGGCCGGCGAATGCAGCGGAGCCGCGCGGGATGCGTACCCGGTACTCTTCCCCGGCGCCGCTTTCCAGGATGGATTCGTACCAGCGGGGAGAAGAAAACCAGGGGGGGGACACGGATTCGATGCCCTCCACCAGGGTACGGTAGAACCTAATCCGTTCCGTTTCCGAGTGGAGATAGGCCCGATGGCGGGAAACCGCCCGGATTCCCGTTCCGATGGCAAACGCGAGGGTTCCCATAACGAGGGAGAGAAGGAGAATTTCCACCGCGGTTTCCGCGAGGGTAAAGCCTTCATCGGAGGACGTTCCCCGCCTCAGTCGACGAAACCGCATAGGAGCGCAGGGCCCCCTTCGCCTTTTCATGGGCAGCCTCCCCTCCCCTGGTCATCACCGCGAAGAGTCCACCCACGGCGAGGGTCATCATCACGAGAACCGCAAGGGCGATCATGGAGTCCACGAGCCTCATCGATTCATGTTCCAGGACTGAATGTCCGCCGCCTCGCCCAGGCCGCCCTGAATTCCGTCGGAGCCCAGGGATTCGATCCCGAAGGGAAGCCCGTTTTCGCCGGGCACGATGTACCGGTAGGGGTTTCCCCAGGCGTCCCGGGGCACTGCCTGGGCAAGATAGGGGCCGTTCCAGGAGGCAAGGGACGCCGGGCGCACCCAGAGCGCCTCCAGGCCCTCGGCGGGGGTCGGAATGCGGCCGCAGTCCATGGAAAAGCCCTGCAGGGCCATCTCGAGGGTTTGAATCTGGGTACGGGTGGTGGCCACCCTGGCCCGCTCCAGGTATTTGACCGCCATAAAGCCGACAGAACCGCTGAGGATGAGGATGATGCCGATGACGATGATCGTCTCCACGAAGGTAAATCCCTCATCGCCATCCGCCTTCTCCGCACCCTTCTTCCTTGAGGCGCGAGCGCGCGTAATCAGTTCCATCCGTCCGTTCATGTTTTCCTCCCGGCGCCCGAAGGGGCGCTCACAATAGATTCCCGTAAATGCCGAAAAGGGGCACGATAAAACCGATGATAAAGGCCGCCATCACGAAGCCGAGGACGACGGTGACCGCGGGTTCCGCCAGGCGGGAAAAGGAAGCGGTTGCCCGCTCGATCTCGTCTCCCGAGTAGGCGCGGATACGCGAAAACACCTCCCGCTGCCGGCCGGTGCGCTCCCCGAGGCCCACCCACTGGGTGAACTCCCGCCTGAAGAGCCGCGCCGCGGCGATGGATTCCGAGAGGGGCCGCCCCGTGGCGATGAGGGACCTGACCGTTTCAGCCCGCCCCCTGAAGGCCCGGTTGGTGGATACCGCCGACGCTTCCTTCAGGGCCGCGGAGAGGTGGGTTCCCCCGGCGAGGAGCACCTCCATGGCAAAGGCGAATTCGTGGGTACCCCGGAGGGTGAGCCAGGGGCCCAGGAGGGGAAGGTCCAGAAGGAAGCGGTCTATCCGTTCCGCCGCGCGGTCCGATCCCTTCCGGGCCGCCGCGGCCCCCGCGAAGGCAAGCGCTCCGAGGGAGATCCCCAAACCGAGGGCGGTGGTCGCCAGGGAAAGCCTTCCGCTCAGGCGGGCAATCTCGGCTCCCGCGGCGCCGCCCATCTGCGCCGCGAATTGCTCGAACGCCGGGAGGGCCGCGAAGCGAAGGAGGACCACCGCGAGAACCAGGGTAAAGGCTACCATCACGGGATACGCCAGGGCCCCCGCCGTGACCGAGGCCAGTTTTTCCCGGGATACGAGATAGTCCCGGGCGTGGGCTAAAAGCCGGGCCCCTTCCCCGGTCCGGTCCGCCACCGAAAGCATGCCGATCACCAGGGGGGGAATGCCCTCTCCCGCCTCGCCCATGGAAACCGAAAGGGTCTTTCCGCGAACCAGGGAATCCCGGGCCCGGAGGAGATAGGTCCGCGGCCTCTTCCTGACGGAGAGGTCCGCGGCGGAGCCGAGGGCCTCGCGAAGGGGCAGGCCTGCCTCGGCGAGGGCGCTTAACAGGATGAAGACCTCGCAGGCTTCCTTCCGGGTCAGCCGCGGTTTTTTTACTCGATCCATATTTCCCGCCTCAGTTCCTCGAGGGTGGTGAGCCCCGCTTCCACCAGGGCCATGCCCGATTCCGCGAGACTTTTCCAACCCTTGGCGCGGTTCAGTTCCCGAAGGGAGTCGTCCCCCGCACCCGCAAGAAAGGCGGCTCGGACGTCGGGCTCGAAGGGGAAGAATTCCCAGACCGCCGCGCGCCCGGAAAAGCCGCCCCGGCAGGCCGTGCAGGGAGCGTCGGGACGCGGGGCGCCGCCGCAGGCCGGACAGAGGGTGCGGACGAGCCGTTGGGCGGCCACCAGCTCAAGCACCCCCGCGGTGAGGGCCGGCGGAATGCCCAGGTCCGAAAGACGGCCCAGGGCGGAAACGGAGTCGTTGGTGTGCATGGTGGAGAGCACGAGATGTCCGGTCATGGCCGCGCGCACCGCCAGCTCCGCCGTGTCGGAGTCGCGGATCTCGCCGATCATGATCACGTTCGGGTCGTGCCGGAGCACCCGGCGGAGGGCTTGGGCGAAGCCGAGGCCTATATCCTCGTTGATCTGTACCTGAGTGCACCCGTCGATTACCCGTTCCACGGGATCCTCGAGGCAGACGATCTTCACCTCGGGCCGGCGGATGTGCTCGATGATGGCGTGGAGGGAGGTGGATTTTCCGCTTCCCGTGGGGCCTGTAAGGAGAAAGAGCCCCTGGGGCTTTTCGCAGAGGGAGCGAACGAGTTCAAGGGCACGGCCCTCGAGGTGAATGTCCGCCAAGGAGCCCGGGGTGAAGCCCCGCTTGAGGATGCGGAGCACGATGGATTCCCCCCAGGTATTGGGCAATATGGAAACCCGCATGTCCACCCGCTCAAACCCGAGATCCACGGTGAGCCTGCCGTCCTGGGGAAGGCGGCGTTCCATGATGTTGAGGTTGGCCATGATCTTGACGCGCCCCGAGATGCCCCAAAACTGACTCCTGGAGAGGGTGCGAAAATCCGTAAGCACCCCGTCTACCCTGAAGCGGACCGTCACCGCCAGGCGGGAGGCCTCGATGTGAACGTCGCTCGAGCCCGCGGCCACGGCCTTCCGGAAGATCTCGTCCACCAGGCCCACGGTCGGCGCTTCCCGGGCCAGGCGGTCCAGTTCATCCCGTCCCATCTCGCCCTCCGCGCCCTCGTCATAGCCCCCCGGATCGTCCTGCCGGGGACCGTAGGACTCGTCCTCGAACTCGCCGAGCCTGCGCTCCCACTCCGGCGCGGGGATCCCCTCCAGGAGGGGAGCCTGCCCGTAAACGGTTTCGAGACGCTCCAGGAGGGGAGAATCCGGAGCCCGGCCCACGGGATAGAGAAAGGCAGGGCGGTCTCCCCCCTCGAAGGAAGGGAGGATGCCGTTGATCCGGCAAAAGCGGGGATTGATTCGGCGGTTGAAGGCGCTCATTCCGCTTTCCCTGTAAGGTCGCCCCATTTTTCGCGGGCAGTCTTCCTGAGGGTTTCCCCGTTCGCCGCGAGCCGGAGGGATACGAGCCGGGAGCGCTCGTCCCCGTCCTTGAGCCCGTACTCCACGAAGGGAATCACGTATACCGTAAGCTCCGAATCCTCCGTGGCCGTCCGGGCGCCGCCGAAAAGCCGGCCCACCAGGGGTAGGGCCGAGAGGAAGGGGACCCCGGTGCGGGTGCGTTCGTCGGAGCGCTGGACAAGGCCCCCTACCACCAGGGGCGTACCCGAGGGAGTCCGAACCCGGGTGCTCAATATTCGCTCGGTGGTGGTCTTCGCGTCCGCCGCGCCCTCGCCTCCCCGCTTGGAGATGGTAGTGTTCATGGAAAGGGTGATCATCCCGTCGCCCGAAACCCAGCCGTTGAGGGCGATGATAAGGCCGCTGGTGATCTCGTGGACCACCCCCGTGGAGATCTCCTTCCCCGTCTCGTCGTCGATCTTCGTTTCCGTGAAGCGGTAGGTGCTGGTGTTCTGGAATTTTACGTCCTGCCCGGAAAGGCCTTGTAGGGTGGTATCCGCCAGCACCCGGGCCCGCTCGTCCGTGAGCTTTCCCGAAAGGGCCGCGGCGAAGGTGGCCCCAAAGGCGGAGACCACGTCCACGTTCAGGTCGAGGACCCCTCCGAGGGTGCCCGAGAGCCCCAAGCCGTTCCGGCCGCCCGAGTTGGAACCCGATACGCTCCCGTCCACGGTGAGGCTTTCCCCCGCGCGGTATTCCACCACCAGCACCTGGTAGCGGATCTGCGGGCTCGGCACGTCGATCTTTCGGATATCCTCGGTAACCTGCCGGAAGCGCTGTTCGGGACCGACGAAAAAAAGCCTCGCCCCCCCGGCCTCCACCAGTTCTTCCTTTTGCACGCTCGGGGGAAGCCGTTTCATCAACTCCTCCGCGTTGAGGTACTTGAGTTCCACGGTCTGCACCGGAACCGCGCGGTCAATCTCCGCGAGGAGGCTGCGTACCCGGTCCACCGCGTTTTCAGGCAGGGGCAAGAGAAAGCTGTTCTGGTCCTCCAGGATCACCGCCTCCGCCTGGCCGTAACCCGCGGGAAGCTTGGGCACCACGGCCTTGACCCGCTGATTTTTCAGGTCGAACCTAACCCAAGCCCGGCCCGGAATGGGGCGGTCTATCTCGGCGATAAACCGCGCGAAGTTTTCTATGTCGCCGTGGGTCCCGTTGAGGACGAAGGCGTTGTTTTTTTGGTCCGTCTTGAAGAGGTTCCCCGAAAGCCAGTCCGGGGGAAGGAGGGCGATGGCGTCGTTCGCCGACACGCAGGTCAGGGGAATCACCCGGGTTTCCTTGAGGCCCTTTACCACGTCCCGCTCCGAGAGCTCCACGAAATACCACATCCCGTCGCGGCGGGCGAAATCGGCTCCCCCCTGGGCGCAGAGAATCGACAGGACCTCCTCAAGGCTTCGGCCGGTGATGGAAAGGTTATGAATTACCGGGTTCGTTCCCATGAGGAGGGAATACTCAAAGCCAGCCTTCCGTGCCACCTCGGCGACTACGTCGGAGAAGGAGCGGGTGGTGACCCGGAGGGACCAAAGTCCGGCGGAGGATTCGACCCTCAGCTCGGGATAGGACGGCCCGGCAGCCTGGCCGGAAAGGGAAACCCTGGCGATATGCCAGTAGGTGCCGCGATCGGCGGCGGTATACTCGGGGGTAAAGGAAAGCAAGGTCGAGAGGAGCTCGGCGGCGGTACCTGAAAAGCCGTGGACCGTAACCCGGGTATCGGGCAGCCTTTCCCCCGACAGGGTGAATCCCAGCTTGCGGGAAAGAACCCCCAGGGCGGCGTTGAGGGGGACGTTTTCCGCGTCCAGTTCGCGCACAAGCCCCGCCTCCGCGATCACGCGGACCCGAGAAACCTCCCAGATTCCGGCATTCTTCGTTATGGAGAGCCTATTCTCCGCGAGGAAGACCGCGAGAGCCTCGTTGAAGGAACCCTTCGGGAAATACCAGGAAACAGTTCCGTCCAGGGTTTCGTCCGGTATAAGGGAAAGTCCCGCCACTGCACCGAAAGAACGCACCACCTCCGCCAGGGGCTGATCGTGAAATTCCAGGGCCTCTATAGAAAGGTCGCTCCCGAAGGGAATATCCGCCGCCCATGCCGGGGCTGCCCCGGGGAGTGCGAAAACAAGATACAGGAAAGCCAGAACGACCCCGCGGGCGGGAAGGTTCACTATGGCCGGTTTACTCACGCTGTTACTCCAAAACAAGGGACGTACCCGCATCGAGTTAAACGTTAAACTAATCAACAGTTTAACGTTTAACCTTTTGTTATTTTCTATCCGATTTCCCTTCCTGTCAAGAAAAATGTGCCCCTGGCGGCAGGGTCAGCCCGTTCATTAGAGCTTCCGAATTGAGAGGGTCGAAAAAACGATGGTACGCTATCCCTTGCCAGGAATTCGTCCTCTCAGTCTGCAAAAGAAAACCGCCTCCGTCCCGCAGGTGTCGCGGAACGGGGGCGGCAAAGAGGAACGGCAGCGCTGGGGCGGTTTCGAGCCGGGAATAAACCCAAAGGCTCTGCCCACCGCGGACCGGCGCTGCCAGCCCTTGTTACGATCGAATCACCTTACGAGGGGTATGCCCCCAAGGCTACCAATTGTTGCCGCTGCCCTTCACCACCGTGAAAAGCGGGCTCTTGTCGATTCCGTAGGTCGCGGAGACCCCGGAGTTGTTGAGCTGTACGTTCGTGAAGCTCGCGGAACCCACCGGGGCGCCCTGGCCCTGCTCGGCGCTCACCACGAGCTTGAGCCCGTAGCGGGCGGCGCGGTTTACGGTCACGTTCTCGATCCTCACGTTGCTCATGGTCTGGGGGTTGGGGTACATGCACTGGAACATGAGGCCGAAGTACACCGGATCGTTGATGGTTACGTTCTTCACCACGATGTTCTTGAAGGCGCGGTCCCCCGCATAGAACCAGATGGCGCCGAAGTTCTGGTAATCGTTGATCTTGTCGTCCGCGCCGACGGAGGTCCAGAAGTCGCCCCCCGTGCGGTCCAGGGTAATCCCGTCGAACACGCAGTCCTGGTCGCCGAAGCCCAGGGTGTTGTAGCCGAAGCTGTAGCTGTTGATGGTGAGCCCGGGATAGGTCAGGGTGTCCGCCGCGTAGAGGTTCTGGAAGAGGTTCCCCGAGCCGCCGTAGACCGCGAAGGCCGCGGCGCGCCGGGTCAGGATCGCGGTGAGGTTCGTGTACCGGTTGCCGGTGTTGTAGGAGCCCCCCGCGTCCGCAGCGCTGAACAGGGCGAAGGCGTCGTCCCCGTTCCCCCGAGCCTCGCAGTTGGTGATGTTGTTGTAGGAGGAACCGTTGGTCATGTTGATGCCGTCGGCGAAGGTGTTGCGGATTCGGCAGTTGCTGAAGGTGTTGTAGGAAGAACCCACCCCCCAGTACATGCAGACGAAGTGCTCCACCCACACGTTGTCGACCGTCACGTTCTGCATGCCGTTGCCGTCGATGAACTTGCCCGGCCCGTCAGTGCGGTACTGGTAGTTGCCCCAGGCAGAAAGGTTCTTGATGGTCGACCCGTTGGCCTGCGACGAAACGTTGAAGCCCACGTCGGTGTTGCTCCGGTCGGCGGGGGCGATGAGCTTGGTGTGCCAGGGGCCTGCGCCGATGATCTCGGTGGCGCGGCCGTAGAGGTAGATCTTGCTGTCCAGGGTCCAGTTGCCGGCGGGGATGAAAATACCCTTCTTGGAGGAATCCTGGCGGAACTCGTTCAGCGCCGCGTCGATGCTCTTGGAGGCGGAGACCTGCACGTACTTCGAGGGGTCGGGATTCGCCGCCGCGGGGGCCACGTTCTCGAACTCCAGGAAGTCCAGGTGGATCTTCGCCACGTCGCCCGAGTCCTTCTGGATCCGGATCTTGGTTCCGACGGGATACACCGTGGGGAGGAGGAGCTGGGCTTCCTCATAGAGCCAGTAGGCGGTGGTGCCGGAGTTGTCGTACCCCAGGCGTCCCAGGGTGCTGGGAGTGGCGTACACGTGGGAGAACTTGGAAGTCACCTGGAAGTCCGCCACGGAGGCGCCGTTGGCGTACACGCTGATGGTGCCCGAGACCCCGTCGTCCACGGCGCTCCGGAGCACGAAGCCGTTGGCGGCTTGGGTCAGGGTAAACTCCGCGTACTCGCCCTGGGCGTCCAGAAGCACGGCGGAGCGGCCCGAGGCCTCGCCCGCGTAGTCCGCGAGCTTGAAGTTGGGGGCAAGCCGGGTGCCGTTGGTGGCCACCGCGGCGGATTCAGCCTCGATCCGCGTGTACGGCATGTTCGCGCCGCGGCCGGAGTAGAAGCCCGCGGAGACGGCGTTGTTCGCCTGCTTGGCGGTCACCTCGTTCGCGTCGGCGGCTACCGAGAGGTCGAGGGTGTAGCTGCCGTCCACGGCGGTCCAGGTGCCGAGGGTCACCGTGGCGGAAGCGCCTGCGGCGATGGTGCCTGAGTACGAAGCGGAGAAGCTCTTTACCGTGGCGCCCGAGGCGTTCTTGAGGGTGGCGCTCACGGCGTGGCTGCCGGAAGCGGAGGCCATGATGCCCTGGTTGGAGATCACGGCGGTAAAGGTCACGGTGTTCCCGGCGCTGGGATTCGAGGGGGTCCAGCTCGCGGTGGGCACCAGGTCGGAACTCTGCACCTGGGTCACGACGAGGCTCGTGCCGCTGGTGAAGGAATTGTTCCCGTCGTTGGTCTCGACCACGGCGTTCCCTTCGTCCGCCGTCGCCGCCAGGGAA
>QKDA01000220.1 GCA_003246765.1 Spirochaetales bacterium
ATGAAACCGCCCATCAGCCCAATGAGTACACCGTTCTTGACAACCTCATCGGCGATGCCTGCGTCATGGCGGCTCTCATGCTTGGTACGGGTATAGCGCCCGTCTCGGGAAACCCCTAAACCGCTGTTTACTGTATACTTTTTTCTACCAGAGGCATCCCTTTTAAGGGATGCCTTTTTTTTATTGAAAAAAAACACAAAAATAACAAATATCTCCATCAAGTTGCGGGTATTTTTTCGACCTGGGGCTTATATTTGTTGAAAAGTATACATCCTTTTCCGTACTAGATTATAAAAAAGTATACATAATGCACCCGGTGTTATTACATGAAGAATCAAAAAGCCTTGTTTTGTATGGAATTGTAAATCCTTTGGACTATAAAAATGAGTTGGCACGTAAATTGCTTGTTATAAGCGGGGGCTTTATGTACAACCAAGATTCAATAAGTGACTACCTTAAGGAAATCAGAAAGTATCCGCTTTTAACCTTTGAAGAGGAGATCGATCTCTCCCAAAAGATTCAAAGCGGCGACCTCGGGGCGCGGAAGAAGCTGATAGAGTCTAATCTTCGCCTGGTGGTGACCGTTGCGCGCAAGTATGCGGCTTCGGATTTCCCTCTCCTTGACATAATTCAGGAAGGAAATCTTGGTTTAATCACTGCCGCCCAGAAGTATGAATTTTCATACAACGTCCGGTTCTCGACCTACGCATGCTGGTGGATTCAGCAGTCCATTACCCGGGCCATCGCGAACAAGCGGCGCATGATCCGTCTCCCCTTCCGTAAGGAAGAGCTCGCTGCCCGCGTACGCCGAGTGTCTTCGGAGCTTTTCCAGCGCCTGTCCCGGAACCCCAGCCGGGAAGAAATCGCCGAGGAAATGAATCTCCCGGTTCAGGACATAACGGACATCCTCATGAGCTCCGGGGGCATCACCAGCCTCGACCTTCAGCTCGACCAGGAAGACTCCGCCTCGCTGAAGGACTTGATTGCCGATTCCACCTGGAACCCCGAAGACCAATTCATGCGCGAGTACACCCGGGAATGCATGCTCGACGTGCTGTCCGAGCTCAAGGAGAGCGAAAGGGATATCATGATGAAGCGGTATAACCTTCACGGGGACGGCAAGACCTATACCCTCAAGCATATTGGAGCCATGTACGGCGTGTCCGCGGAGACCGTACGGCAGTTGGAGATCAGGGCCTTGAGAAAGCTCCGCAACCGTTCCGAGGAACTTCGGGAGATGCTGTACAGCTGAGCCCCGGTTGACGTAAGCCCCTTCGGGGCTTTATGCTTCTGCCACGATGAGGCTGAATTCTGGAAAGCGCGCAGCATCCCGCAAAAAGCGGAAGTCAAATACCGGGGTGTCTTCCATCGGCCTGCTCTCCGCCATCGTGGCGGTATCGGTTCTTTTGTTCGTCCTAAAGGGACTTAGCCAAGTGGAAAAGGGAACGTCCCCCGGCATGGAAGTTCTCTCGCCCTCCGGCGTGCATGAGGTTCCGGCTCCCCTTACAAACCCCCCGCCCGTGCCAAACCCAGCGCCTTCGGTTTCCAAAGAACCTGCCGCGGCTGTACGGGAGCCAGTGGGGGAACCCCTTGCGGCGCCCGCAAAGCAGCCGGCCAGGGAACCGGAAAAGGCTCCGGAACCCAGTAAACCGCAGGCGATCACCGCCGTGCCCGCTGCCCCGTCCCGTACTGTTTCCGCTCCTCCCGAACGCCCCAGAACTTCCAAAGGCACCCTTCTTTTCGTCTTCGACGACGCGGGTCACAACCTTGCGCAGCTGGAACCCTTCCTGAACCTGCCCTTTCCCTGCACTATTGCCGTTTTGCCCCGTTTACAGTATTCTCGGGAGGCGGCTCGGCGCGTCCGAGCCGCGGGCAAGGAGTTGATTCTGCATCAGCCCATGCAGGCGGAAAACCTTTCATACGATCCCGGTCCCGGCGCCATTACCCAGGGTATGGGGCCAGATGCGATTCGTTCGATACTGAGGGTCAATCTAGACGAGGTCGGCCCCGTAGCGGGCATGAACAACCACGAAGGTTCCCTTATCACGGCAGATCTGGAGGCCATGAAGGCGGTGCTGTCGGTAGCGGAGGAACGGGGAATATACTTTCTCGATTCCCGAACAACGGCTCAAACGGCGGCCCCCGAGGCGGCCCGGCAGAAACACATGAAACTATGGGAGCGTGCGGTGTTTTTAGACAATATACAGGAACGGGAAAGCTTTATTGAAGCCGTAAGCAGCGGTCTCAAGATCGCGGAGAAGAAAGGCGCCGCAATTATGATCGGCCACATTTGGTCCAGCGAACTGGCTCAAACCCTCAACGAGATGTATCCCGACCTGGTAAGCCAGGGTTTTTCCCTGTCCACTATTGCCCAGCTGGCGCTGCATGAAGGGGATGAGTGATGGTTGTGCTCGGAATCGAGAGTTCTTGCGACGAGACGGCCGCCGCGGTGGTTGAGGACGGCCGGAAAATTCTCAGCAACGTGGTGGCGACCCAAATACCCTTCCACACGACCTATAACGGCGTCGTTCCGGAGATCGCGAGCCGAAAGCATACCGAGTGGATCATGCCCGTTGTAAAGCAGGCCCTCTCGGAGGCGAATCTTACCCTGGAAGGCATCGACGGGATTGCCGTAACCAACCGGCCCGGTCTCATGGGTTCCCTTCTCGTGGGGCTCACCTTCGCCAAAACCCTCGCCTGGGCCTCCGGAAAGCCCTACGTTGCGGTTAACCACATGCTTGGGCACCTCTATGCGGCCCATCTCGATCGGGATATTGAGTATCCCTACCTCGGTCTTCTCGTTTCGGGCGGGCATTCCATCATCTGCAAGGTGTTGAATTATGACGACATAGAGGTCCTCGGGACTACCATGGACGATGCCGTGGGTGAGGCCTTCGACAAAGTGGCCAAGTTTTACGGCCTCGGCTACCCCGGCGGGGTGGCTATCGACCGGCTCGCGAAAAACGGCGATCCCCGTTCTGCCCGGTTTCCGCTCCCGAATCTTCACAAGGGCGGACATGAGTACGACGTGTCTTACTCGGGGTTAAAGACCGCGGCCATCAACCAGATTGACCAATTTTGGAACCTCGAATTCGAGCGGACCCCCGAAAATATCGCCGCGGCCTTTCAGGAGACCGCGGTCAGGATACTGCTCTCCCGCCTCCTCAAGGCCGTGTCGGATACGGGACTAACCCGAATCGTGGCCGGAGGGGGCGTGGCCGCAAACTCCCGGTTAAGGGTATTGCTGGCGGAAGAAAAGTCTCTTGAATGCATCTTCCCTCCCCTCAAACTCTGTACCGACAACGGCGCCATGATCGCCGGCCTCGGCTACCGCTACCTGGCGGACGGCGTTACCAGCGGCTTAGGCGAGGGAGCCAGCGCCCGGGTCGAGGGCTTCCGTAAATTCGGCCGTCCCCGGGCCTCGTAGGGGACCGAGGCGCTCGTTGACGAGCTTCCCGCTTCTGTACTAGTATTCCGTTTATGAACGCCCATATCATCCTTGACGACGCGATTCGAAAGATACCGGACTTCCCCAAACCGGGGATTCTTTTCTATGACATCACGGGAATCCTCGTGAATCCCCCGGTGTTTCGCGAATGCATCGACCGTATGGTCGAGCTCTATAAGGACGAACGGGTAGACGCAATCGCGGCGATCGAGTCCCGGGGCTTCGTTTTCGCGGCACCCTTCGCGGAGCGTCTCGGGATCCCCCTGATTCTCATCCGCAAAAAGGGTAAGCTTCCCGGAAAGACCTACGGCTGCAAGTACAACCTGGAGTACGGAACCGCTGAGCTTGAGGTACACCAGGCCGACGTGAAGGCGGGGGAACGCATTCTCGTGATGGATGACCTCATTGCCACGGGGGGGACTCTCAACGCGGCCAGAAACGTCCTGGAGCAGGGGGGAGCATCGGTGGTGGGTTTCTTCGGGGTGGTTGGGCTGCCCTTCCTGAATTTCCAGTCCGTATTGGGCACCATTCCCGTACAGACCCTCATCGAATATCACGGAGAATAAATCCGTAAAAACGGATTGACAAAAAAAGGCGAAAATGGTAGCTTCACTCTCGCCTTCATTCCCCGGTTGTGTAATGGTAGCACTACAGATTCTGGTTCTGTTTGTGGGGGTTCGAATCCTCCCTGGGGAATACGCTGACGGCTCGCAAGGGCCGGAGAGCCTTTATAACATGGAGTTTCGCCTAGCGAAACTCCGAGTTGACGATGGTGACTCTTCAGAGTCATCATCGTCAACCGGTCCCTTCGTCTATCGGTTAGGACATGAGATTCTCAATCTTAAAAGACGGGTTCGATTCCCGTAGGGACCGTAACCGCCCGGCAAAAGCCGGGCGGTTTTTTTTTCTAGTTGGTATTTTCTCCGTTATCTGGCATAATAGGGGGGATGCAGGATCAATCGACGCCCGGAACCTTTGAACGCCTCGTGATCACCCTGGAGTCCCAGGAGCGACGGGAGCTGCTAAAGCAGATCGCGGAACTTTCCGAGATTCAGCAGGACGATATCCCCGGCAGCCGCAAGGGTCCGCAGGTGGAGGCCTCCTACGGCGCGCCCGCGGAGCGCCGCTTTCTTGAGCAGCCCTTCGTCGTTCAGTTTCTGTTCCGGATCCTTTCCTTTTTCATGTCCTCTAGCCCGACCAAGCTCTGGTCGAATCACCTTGTCAACAACCTGGGCAAGGAGCTGTCCCGCCAGTTTACGCCTTACATCGATATCCGCCAGCACAGCTATCAAAACGAGACCTTCCTGGCCCTGTCGAATCTCCAGCGGGTTCAGGTTTTTTTACAGAGGCTTCTCAACGCCTATGACGCGGACAAGGGCGGGCTTTACGTGACCTTGGCCGCGCTTTTCATGAAGGACACCAACGACCGCCTGGCGGCGTTGGCGAATCCCTTCGACCAGAATTGGAGGGAAGACCAGAAAAGGGATTTGCGTTCCGTCCGTCTGAAGGACATGGACGCTGCCTTCCAGGCTATTCCCGACGACGAGCGGACCCGGATGTATCTGGCCGCCCAGGCCATCGAATGGATGCGCTCCTTCTGTTCCCTTCCCCTGCAGCGCATGATAGCCCGTTTCAGCATCGTGGAATCTACCGCCCGGACCTGTCTCATAGAATCCCTGGCGGAGGAAATGAGGCAGCTCACGAACGTTCTCGCCGGGGCAAAGAGGATTCCCCTGCTGCTTCTGGAGGGAATGTATCTTTTCAGCATGCAGGAAGAGATCGGGACCGAGCGTTTCGATCTTGACGGGGAGTGCCGTACCTTCGTGCAGGAGGCCACGGCGGAACTGGTCACGATCCGGCAGTTTAAGTCCTCCGTACCGGTAGTCGATTTCGTGCGCTATACCCTGCGGGACGTGAGCTGGATACCGGACCCCGTGGAAGGTGGCGAGGATTGGTTCCTCCTGTACAGGAACGCGTGGAAGCGCCAATTCGAGGAGAAGTGGGCCGACTGGAACCGGCTCCACCGGCGGGCCATGCTCGAGACCAGGATGAAGGCCTTTCTCGATATCAAGGAGCTCCCGGAGTTGCCCTATCACCCCTGGGAGTCGGTCTGGCTGCCCCTAACGCTGAAAAGGGAATTGACCTTCCGGTTTCTTAAGGGATTCTTTGGAATATTTTACCCGGCCCGGGTCATGCGGCCCCTGAAAATTCTCCTCATAGAGGGGGACTTTTACCGGCGGGAAAACCTCGCGGAGTATACCGACGCCTTCAGCACCCTGGAACATCAGTCCCGGGTGAACGAAACCTTCGAGAGCCGCCTTTCCCCGAAGGGGGATTTCGGCGAGGGCTTTGAGTTCGTTCAGCGTGAGAAGATGGCCACCGTCAAGGGGAAGGCGAGACTCGAAAACCTGATGCTCGCCGTCGAATCCGAGCTGGGCACCATGATCGGCCGGGTTCAGTCCGCCTTCCGCAGCGTGGACATGATCCTGGGGGGCGTTCTCGGGGTAGTGCGGGGCGCCCCGTATGAGACCCTGGTAAACATGGCCTCGATTCAGGGCAAGCAAAACGAGCGGTACCGCAAGGAGCTCGCCTCGGTACAGGAGATCCTGAGAACCGGAAGCATCCTTATTTCCGAGGCGGAGCTCGTGGAGAGGGACAGCCTGTGAACGGAGTCCATACCTATGCCTTCCCCGGCACCGGCGTTCCCTCGCGCCTTGAATGCGGGCTTTCCCTGGCGGTAAACGGGCCCATGCGGCCCTGGGCGGACGGGGATAACCGGGCTCGGCTTTTCCGCTCCCTCGGTATCGATCCCTCCTCGGTTGCCGCCCTTTCGCAGATCCATTCCCGCATCGTTCGGGTTGCCGAATCGGCGGAACCCTTTGCCGTAAACGGCTCGTCCATGGACGACCATCCCCAGGGCGACGGCCTTTTAACCGCCAACGACGCGGTGGTTCCCACGGTGACCGTGGCGGATTGCATGCCCCTGTGGCTTTACGATCCCGAGGCCCGCTGGTACGGCGTGCTTCATTCGGGTTGGAGGGGAACCGGCATCTTGAGGACGGCGGTGGAACTGGCCGCTGACGAATGGGGAGCGAAACCCGAGAATATCCGGGTAATAATGGGGCCGCACATTAGGTCTTGCTGCTATACCGTGGATGAGGAACGGGCCGACTACTTTCGCCGGGCCTTCGGACCCGACTGCGTGCGTCTCGACCCGGACCGTTCCGCGGCGGGGGATTCCAGGCCCTGGCGCCTCTCCCTGGCGGAAGCGAACAGGCATCTCGCGGGGGAGCTCGGCATCCTTGAGGAGCATCTTCGGGATACAGGGGAGTGCACCGCCTGCAATACCCTCTTCGGCTCGAACCGGCGCGAGGGCGCTGATTCGTTTACCCGCATGGTTGCCTGGATCCGATGGCGCTAAAAAAGCGCCCGCGCTGAAAAGCGCCCTGCGGTAGTTACCTCCCGCGGCAGGCCGGGTTTCGCGGATTGAACAGAATCTTTCAAATCGGTAAAATCACGGCTTTAGGAGAACGAATACCATGGCAGACATTCGCGAACAGTGGCGCGCCCTCGTGGCGGAGGCCCTCGATACCATAAGGCTTTCAAAGAACCCCGACCTTCCGGCTATCGAAGCCGCCTCGGTGACGCTGGAAACCCCGCCGGACCCGGCCATGGGAGACGTCGGCTTTCCCATGTTTCCCTTCGCGAAGGCCTTCAGGATGGGGCCTCCCCAAATCGCCTCGGAACTCGCGAAGCTCCTCGGCGAAAACGGCGCCGCCGCCGGCCTCGGTTCCGCCAAGGCGGCGGGACCCTATCTCAACGTATTCCTCGCCAAGGGCAACCTCGCGGGCGAAACCCTGCGTGCGGTAACCGCGGCGGGAAGCGACTACGGCAAGCCCGGTACCTTCGCGGGCAAGCGGGTGATGATCGAGTTTTCAAGCCCCAACACCAACAAGCCCCTCCATCTCGGCCACCTGCGCAACGACGCCCTCGGGGAAAGCGTGTCCCGCATCCTGAAATTCTGCGGCGCCGAGGTGTTCAAGGTCAACATCATCAACAACCGGGGAATCCATATCTGCAAGTCCATGCTGGCCTACAGGAAATTCTTCGCGGGCAAGACCCCGGAATCCGAGGGAATCAAGAGCGATCTCCTGGTGGGCAACTGCTACGTGAGATACAGCCAATACGCGAAGGAGAATCCCGAAAAGGCGGAAGGGGAGGCCCAGGAGCTTCTGCGCGCCTGGGAATCGGGGGACGCGGAGACGATGGAGCTCTGGAAGACCATGAATTCCTGGGCCGAGAAGGGCATAGCCCAGACCTACCGGCGCACGGGAATATCCTTTGACAAGATCTACTACGAGAGCGAAACCTACCTCAAGGGGAAGGACAAGATCCTGGAGGGTCTCGAGTCGGGGATTTTCTACCGGGAGGAGGACGGCTCCGTATGGGTCGACCTCGCCCCCATCAACCTCGACAAAAAGGTGCTCCTCCGCAAGGACGGCACCGCCCTTTACATGACCCAGGACATCGGTACCGCCATCGCCCGCCACGGCGACTGGCCCTTCAACCAGCTCATGTACGTGGTCGGAAACGAGCAGCAGTACCACTTCAAGGTGCTCTTTTACATTCTGCAAAAGCTCGGCTACGACTGGGCGAAGGACCTTTACCACCTCTCCTACGGCATGGTTAACCTTCCCGAGGGAAAGATGAAGAGCCGAGAGGGCACCGTGGTGGACGGGGACGACCTCATCAACAGCCTGCGGGACGGGGCCCTGGAGGAAATCGCCGCCAAGGGCCGGGAAGAGGCGGTGGGCGATCCTGCCGACGTGGCCGAGAAGATCGCCCTCGGGGCGCTTCACTACTTCCTCCTCCAGGTGAGCCCTGTAAAGGACATGGTGTTCAACCCGAAGGAGTCCCTTTCCTTCACGGGCAATACGGGCCCCTACCTTCAGTACATGGGCGCGAGAATCTCCTCGATTCTCAGGAAGGTGGAGAGCGGCGAAAACGCCAAGGCCGTTGCCGGGGGGACCGTGAAGCCCGAGCTTTTGGTTCACGAGGCGGAATGGGAGCTCCTTAAAACCCTCGGGGACTTCCCGAAACAGGTGGCCCGGGCGGCGGAAAACCACGACCCGAGCGCGGTTACCGCCTACCTTTACGAGGTGTCCAAGGGTTTCAGCCGTTTTTACCATGACTGCCCGATCCTGACCGCGGGCTCCGCGGATCTGGCCCTCACCCGGCTCGAGCTTGTGAAGGCCGTGCGGATCGTGTTGAGGAATGCCATGGAGCTCGTTTTGGTTCCCTTCCTGGAGACGATGTAAGGGCTTCCCCCTTGACGAGGGCCGCTTAAAAAAGGTATAAATACCAATACCGTCGTAATGTGCCTTCGGTGTACACCCGTTAATACGCCGAAGTACGAATAAATCACGAGTTTGGAGTTTCAAGATGTACGCACTTGTCGAGTATAAGGGTAAGCAGTATAAGGCCGAGAAGGGCGCCCAGCTCCAGGTCGATCTCACCGACGCCGAAAAGGGCAGCAAGATCGCCATTGATACGGTTCTCCTCGTTTCCGACGGCGAGAAGGTTTCCGTGGGTACCCCCTACGTGAAGGGCGCCAAGGTCGAGGTCGTCGTGGGCGAGAGCATCCGCGACGCCAAGGTGATCGTTTACAAGTATAAGCGCAAGAAGGACTATCACCGGACGATCGGACACCGCCAGCAGTATACGATGGTGACCGTCGAGAATATCGTCGGGGCCTGATGGCGTGACCACCGTAAGGGTGACCCTCGAAGCTGACGGATCGCTTAAGGCGGCCGAAGCCGGGGGGCACGCGGGAACGGAACTCCGCGGAGGCAACATCGCCTGCGCGGCAGTCACGGTTCTCCTGCGGACAACCCTTGGGGTGCTTGCTTCCGCGGGAGATGCCGACCCTGATTCGGCGCTCTTTGTGGACGCGACAACCCCGGGACGCGGATTTCTCGCGTTTCGGATAACCGGGCGAAGCGGGGCAGACAAGCCCGTGCTTCGCTACGCCGCACGGTTCCTTCTGGAGGGAATCGCTTCGCTGGAGCGGGAGTTTCCCGCCGAGGTGAAACTGCTGGCGGAAACGGCCTGCGGGCCGAACGAGCAACGTAAGGACTTGGAGGAATGATATGGGACGCAAGAAAGGTGGTAGCGGCGCGAAAAACGGCCGCGATTCGAATCCGAAGTATCTCGGCGTAAAGGTTTTCGGCGGTCAGACCGTATCTGCCGGTTCCATCCTGGTACGCCAGCGGGGTACCAAGATCCATCCCGGCGACAACGTCGGCCTCGGGCGGGACGATACCCTCTTCGCAACCGCCGACGGCGTCGTGAAGTATCATGAGCGCAAGGGCCGCAAGCTCGCCTCTATCGAGAGCGCTGAGGCCTGATTCCCGCCGGTTAACGCCGGTTACCACAAGGAATTGAGCTCGAGAAGCCGGCGGGATAGACTGCCGGCTTTTTTTTTCCCCGGAGTTTCCGGCGGACGGAGTTTTTAGTATGGTGAAATTCGCTGACGAGGCCCTGATTACGGTAGTCTCCGGCAAGGGCGGAAACGGCTGCGTGGCCTTCCGCCGTGAAAAGTACATACCCAACGGAGGCCCCTCCGGAGGGGACGGCGGACGGGGCGGCGACGTGATCTTTGAGGTCCGTCAGAACATGCGCACCCTCGCCAATCTCCGCTACCGGCAGACCTTCAAGGCCAAATCCGGCGGGGACGGAGAGGGCAACAAGCGGTTCGGCAAGGACGGCGAGGACTGCGTAATCGCGCTCCCCCCGGGCTGCCTCATCCGCGACGCGGACTCGGGCGAAATCATCCACGATTTCGGTCTCGGCGACGAGGGCCGTTTGGTCTTCCTCAAGGGAGGAAACGGAGGCTGGGGAAACGTCCACTTCAAGGGTCCCGCCAACCAGGCCCCCAGAACGGCCCTCCCCGGGCAGCCCGGGGAAAGCCGAAAGCTCCGGGTGGAGCTCAACATCATCGCGGATATCGGCTTCGTGGGCTTTCCCAACGCCGGTAAATCCTCGCTTCTCGACTTTTTCACCAACGCCCGCCCGAAGATAGCCCCCTATCCCTTCACGACGAAAATACCGAACCTCGGGGTCCTTCGGGTCGACGAGGAGCAGGACATAATCCTGGCGGACATTCCAGGCATTATCGAGGGGGCTTCCGAGGGGCTCGGCCTGGGCATCCGCTTTCTCAAGCACATTTCCCGATCCGCGGGTCTCGCCTTTATGATAGACCTTTCGGACGACGACTTTCTGAACTCCTACCGCAAGCTGCAGGGGGAACTGGAAAATTTCTCTGCTGATCTCGCCGAAAAGGATCGGGTTGTCATAGCCAACAAGCTTGACCTGCCCGGGGCGGAGGAGCGTTTTTCCGAATTGAAGGATCTCTTCGCGCGGGAATGCCCGGACTTGAAGGTGTACGGCATCTCGGTTCATAACCGATGGGGACTGGAAGCCGTGCGGGACGCCTTTATCGACATGGTGAACGGCATGGCCGCCGATAACGCGGGGGAAGACTCCTCCGCTATCGGGGGTATACGCAATCAGGGCCCGGATACCCCGGATTTCATGCTCGCAGATCTCGACGCGGAAGAGAGCAGGAATCTTCCTCCTGACGGCGGGCGGGATCCCGATGATTTCGGGGCCACCGTGAGCATAAACCGGAAAAAGCGGGGTAGGAGAAAGTGAGACTCGCCGTTATCGGCGGCTCCTTCAACCCCGTGCACGTGGGGCACCTGGCCCTCGCCGACGAAGTACGCTCCTCCCTTGGGTACGATCGGGTGCTTCTGATTCCCGCCGCCGAGCCACCCCACAAGGTTCTCTGCGGCGACGCCTCGGCGGAAGACCGCCTGGAAATGCTTCGCCTTGCCGTGGATGATTCCCCCTGGCTCTCGGTGGAACCCTGCGAGATTGAGCGGGGCGGGGTGTCCTGGACAATCGATACCCTGGAATACCTGTATTCCTCCCTTGATTCCCTAGAAGGAAAGATCGCCTTGGTCATAGGCGCCGATCTCGCGCCCGGCTTTTCCAGCTGGCGCAGGGCAGGGGAAATCGCGTCCCTTGCGGACATCGTGCTGGCAAAACGTCCCCTTGAGGCCGCCCCGGGAGGGGAGTCAGAACCGGTCGCTTTCGCCTATCCCCATATCCCCCTGGATAACCCGCCCTTGGCGATATCCTCCCGGGATATCCGCCGGCGCATAACCCAGGCTCAAGCCTGGCGTTACCTTGTCCCGGATGCCGTAT
>QKDA01000250.1 GCA_003246765.1 Spirochaetales bacterium
CCCCTCTTCCCCGTAGCGCTCGATGGCGAAGGCGGTGGCGAGGCTGGAGGCCCAGATATTAACCAGGTTGTTCCCGATGAGGATGGTCGTGATCATCCGGTTCCGCTTGGAGAGGATTCGGACGATCCGGAGGCTTGAGGGGGTCCCCTCCTTCTTGATCTTTCGGACCGCCAGGCGGGAGATGGAGGTAAGGGAGGTCTCGGAGGCCGAAAAGAAGGCCGAGAAGAGCACCAGGACCGTAACGGCGGCGGCGGTAAGGGCGAGGGTATTCATTCCGCGCCCCCCGAAAGCCGGTCAATGCGCACGGAGACCACGCGGTTCCCCTCCCTCTCGGCGACGGTGAACATCCAGTTACCCTCAATCACTGACATGCCCACCGCGGGTATGTCCGCGAGCCGTTCCATGAGCAGTCCGCCGATGGTCTCGAAGCATTCCGATTCCAGGGCAATGCCGAGGCGCTCCGAGAGGGCGGTGAGCCGCTCCGTTCCTTCCACGAGGGTTTCGCCGGCGGCGGAAGCGGCCTTCTCGTCATCGTCGAATTCGTCCCTGAGCCCCCCGAAAACCTCTTCAGCGAGGTCCTCGGTCGTCACGATCCCGGCGGTGCCGCCGTATTCGTCGATTACCACCGCGAGGTTCCGGTTTTCCGACCGAAGGAGGGATTGAACCGCCCCAAGGGGCTGGCTTTCGAAGGCGAAGACGCACTTGACGGCCCAGTCCCGGACCTGAAAGGACCCGTTGAGGCTTTCGGGGGGTTCGGGAAGCCCCAGGATCAGGTCGCGAATGCGGAGGATGCCCGTGATCTCGTCGATGCTTTCCCCGTAGACGGGATACCGGGAATAGCGCTCCCGGGCGTGAAGGGCGAGTATTTCCTCCAGGGTGGCGTCTTCCGGGATCGCTACGATGTTGGTTCTCGGGGTCATTACGTCCCTGGCGCAGAGGTCCGCGTAGCCCAAGATGCGGTGGAGCATGCCCCTCTTGCCGCTTTCTATGACCCCTTCCTCCTCCCCGACCTCGATGAGCGCCCGAAGGTCGTCTTCGGTAACCCCCGTTTCGGCGGCGGCTTTTCCGGAGCCCCCGAGCCGGGAGATTCCCCGGGCGAGCAGGGCCAGGGGCAGGGTCACGGGGAGGGATGCGGCCACCGCGAGGCGAACCGGTATCGAGATACGCAGGGCGAGCCGTTCGGGCCAGTGGAGGGCCACGGACTTGGGGAGGATCTCCCCGAAAAGGAGGATGATCACCGTGGCGAAGGCCGTGGCGAGCCCGACGCCGGCGTCGCCGAAGAGGGAAAGGGATACCGAGGTTATCAGGGCAGAGGCGGCGATGTTGACCACGTTGTTGCCCACGAGAATCGCGTTCAGGAAGAGGTCCCGTCGCGAAAGGATACCCTCCACCCTGCGGGCGGCCCTGTGCCTTTTTTCGCTTAAGTACCTGAGGTGGAGCCGGCTCGCCGAAAGGAAGGCGGTTTCCGCGGCGGAGAAGAACATCGAGAGTCCCAAAAGGACGGCCAGGGCGAGGAAATACATGAAGGGACTAAGCGGCAGGTCATCCATGGTTTGGGTATAAAAATACCCCCTTGAGGCCTGGGCTTGCAAGGGGGCGCGGATCCTTCCGGAATTCGGAAGGCGGGACGTACTGTATTCCGCTCAGGCCTTACTCGGCCGCCTCCGGGGAGGGGATGGTAACGGCCTGGGCCTTGATCTGCTCGATGGTCCCGCGGATCTGCTCGGATCCCGGATTCTCGGGGTCCGCGGCGATGGCCTTCTCGAGCCAGGCGATAACCTTGTCGTTGTCGGTCTGGCCGGACATGGCGTTCATGTAGGCCCCCATGTAGTAGGCTTCCTGGGCGTGGGCCGGGTTAAGCTGGCCGCCGTCGGCGAGGGCGAGGAAGCAGTCTCCCGCCTCCACGAGCTTGCCCTGCTGATAGAGGTCCACCGCGTCGAGATAGGCGATCTGGAGGAGGTACTTCTCCTTGAGGCCCTCAGCGTTATCAGGATCGAGGCCGGGGATTTCCCGGATCATCTCGGAATAGCGCTGCCTCTGGGAGGGGTCCACCGCCTCGACGAAGGTGTCGATGTTCTTGGCGCGCTCGGTCCCCTTGGAGGAGGCGATCTGCTTCTTTAGGCCCGAGAGCTTGGTTTTAGCTTCCCCAAAGGTGTCGAGGTAGGCGTAGAAACCCTCAACGGTTTTAGCGTCGTCCCCGGGGGCGGCGGAGGCGTACATGTCACCCTCGCTGGTAAGCAGGACCAGGTAGGGCAGGGCCTGAACGCCGAAGTCCGAGGCGACCTTGTAGTTCTTTTCGGACTGTTCGGCGCTCATGAGTTCCTGGTTCTGGACGATGTCCACGTTGCAAAGCACGTAGTCCTTGGTTCCCCGGGCGAAAAACTCCTCGGTGAATACCGAGGTAATGAGCTCCTTGCTCGGATCGTTCCAGTCGGAACCGGTAAACACCACCAGAAGGTCCTTTTTCCCCTTGGCCGCCGCGTCCTTGGCCTCGTCGTAGTCGGTAACCCACGCGGTCTGGGCCTTGGCGCAGCCTGAAAGCGTCAGCAAAAGGGCGGCGGAAAGGGCCGCAATTTTAAGTTTCATCGTGACTCCTAATCGAAATATCTGACACCCGCGGCAAAAATGTTTTGGCATGTATCGCCGGGAATGTTTTTATATAGCCTGGCGCCTTGGGCGCCGGCGAGCGCGTCGATGGGCCGCTCGCTGTGTCCCATCTTCCCGAGTATCCGCCCCGTGGCATCCGTCATTCCCTCGATGGCGTAGGCGGAACCGTTGGGATTGTCCGGTTCGGTCATGACCGGCAGGCCCGCGGGGTCGACGTACTGGGCGAAAACCCTTCCGTCGGCGAAGAGGTCCCGGGCGAGGGACTCGGAGAGTATAACACGACCCTCGCCGTGGGAGATGGGAATTCGGTGAATCCTTCCCGGCTCCAGCCCTTCCCCCGCCGCCCAGGGTGAGAGATTCGAGGCCATGCGGGTGGCGGCGAACCGCGAGATATGCCGGCCCACGAGGTTGTAGGTCAGGGTCGGCATGGACGCGGAGGGCTCCTCGATCCGGCCGAAGGGGACGAGCCCCACCTTGATGAGGGCCTGGAAACCGTTGCAGATGCCCAGGATGAGGCCTTTTCGCGTTTCGTGGAGTTCCCCGATGGCGTCGGCTATGGCCTTCTCCCGGATCACGTTGGCTATGAACTTTCCCGAACCGTCAGGCTCGTCTCCGGCGGAGAAGCCCCCGGAAAAGGCGAGGATCTGGGCCTTCGCGACGGCCGCCCGCAGGTCTTCCAGGGATGCCTCGAGATCCGCGGGGGTACGGTTCCGGATCACCACCAAACGGGTGTCCGCCCCGGCGAGGAGAAAGGCCCTCTGCATGTCGTACTCGCAATTGGTGCCCGGGAAGACCGGGATCACCGCCAGGGGCTTGGCTCCCCGCCCCGCGCCACGCGCCGTGCCCGGTGAGACGGAACGGGGGGCGTCGGATCCCGCCCGACCGGCGTCGGATCCCGCCCGACCTGCGTCGGATCCCGCCCGACCGGATTCGTGGAGCTTTCGCGCCCATTCCGGCACTTCCCCCTGGGGGAGAACGCCTGAAACCGGGGGGAATACCCTGGCCAGGGGCTTTTCCCAGGCCATTTGGAGAGAATCCAGGGGGACCGCCTCAAAGCCCGCGCGGAGTTCCCTCCTGTCGCTGGTCATCCCGATGACCACCAGGGTGTCGGGGGTAGCGAGGTTCCCGAACGCCTTATCGGGGGTGCCCGCGAGCTCGAGGATGAGGGAGCCCGGCCGGGGGGCGAACAGGGGCGCATCCGGGTCCGCGTCGCCGACGGCGGGGGCGAGGGGCGCCCGGTCGAGAGCCTCCGGATCAATCGAGGCGCCGACGCGGTTTCCGAAGGCCATGAGGGCGAGGCTCGCGGCGATGCCTCCCGGGCCTACGGGGTAAGCCGCCTTCACGGTTCCGGAGCGGCCCAGTTCAAGTACCGCCCGGGCGTTGGCGTTGAAGGCCTCCCAGTCCGGGGTAGAGTCGTCGAGGAAGGGCGTATGCACGAGCGCCAGGGTGTTTCCGGGGCCCGAGAGGGAACCGCCGCGAATCTCCGCGTCCTCCGCAACGGCCACCGCGAAGGAGACCAGGGTGGGAGGAACCTTGAGATCGTGAAAGGTTCCGGACATGCTGTCCTTTCCGCCGATGGCCGCCGCGCCCGAGGCAAGCTGGGCCTGAAGGGCCCCGAGGAGGGCGGCCGCGGGCTTTCCCCAGGCCTCGGGACTCGAGGTCCGCTCAAAATATTCCTGAAAGGTAAGCCTCGCCTTCCGGGGGTCGCCGCCGAGGGCGAGGACCTTCGCGAGGGATTCGATAACCGCGTACTGGGCGCCGTGGAAGGGGCTCCAGGCAGCGGCCTTGGGGTCGTAGCCCATGGTCATGAGGCTGACCGTGGAGGTTTCCTTTCCCGGCCCTACGGGGATGCGGGCCGCCATGCCGCATTCGGGAGTGGATTGCCAGGCTCCTCCCATGGGGAAGAGTACCGAGGAGGACCCGATGGAGCCGTCGAAGCGCTCCGTAAGGCCCCGGCGGGAGGCGACCGGAAGGGACGCGAGGGTTCGCCTCCACCTGTCCCCCAGGGTTTCGCCCCCTTCTTTACCCGCGGGAGGAACGGGGTATTCGGTTCCGTGACCTTGGTCATCCGCGGCGTCCCAGGCCCAGGAGCCCTGGGGGGACGCGATGCGGACCCGGGCGGAGCGGGTAGCCCCGGCGGTATCGAGAAAGGCCCGGTCGATGTCGACAATCTTCTGCCCCCGCCACCTCATGACGAGCCTGGGTTCCGCGGTAACTTCGGCGATGACCGCGGCGTTGAGGTTTTCTCCCTTGGCGGCGGCCATGAAGGCCTCGGCGTCCCGGCGGCGAACTACCACGGCCATGCGCTCCTGGGACTCGGAAATGGCGAGTTCCGTGCCGTTGAGGCCCTCGTATTTCCGTGGAACCGCGTCAAGGTCGATCTCGAGGCCCGGGGCGAGTTCCCCCACCGCCACCGCCACGCCCCCGGCGCCGAAGTCGTTGCACCGGCGGATGAGCCGGGTGGTTTTCGGGTCCCGGAAGAGGCGCTGTATCTTCCTCTCCTCCACGGCGTTGCCCTTCTGGACCTCCGCGCCGGCGGTGGACACGGACTCGCGGGTATGGGCCTTCGAGGAGCCCGTAGCCCCGCCGATGCCGTCCCGTCCGGTGCCTCCGCCTACCATGATGACCAGGTCCCCCGGCTCGGGCTCTTCCCGGACCACCGAGGACACGGGGGCCGCGGCGATGACCGCCCCGAGCTCCATGCGCTTGGCGAGGAAACCCGGGTCGTAGTATTCCACAACCTGTCCCGTGGCGAGGCCGATCTGGTTGCCGTAGGCGGAGAAACCCGCGGCGGCCTCCCGGGTAAGCTTGATTTGGGGAAGTTTTCCCGGAATGGTTTCGCCGATGGGGGCCGTGGGATCCCCGGCGCCCGTGACCCTCAGGGCCTGGTAGACCCAGGCCCGGCCGGAGAGGGGGTCCCGGATGGCTCCGCCGATGCAGGTGGCGGCCCCTCCGAAGGGCTCGATCTCGGTGGGGTGGTTGTGGGTCTCGTTCTTGAACATGAGCAGCCAGCGTTCGGCGGAGGTTTTGTTGCCCCCCTCGTCGGTGAGGTTCACGTCGATAAACACCGAACAGGCGTTGATCTCGGCGGATTCCTCGAGGTCGTCGAGAAGACCCCTCTTCTTGAGGGCCTTTGCCCCGATAACCGCCATGTCCATGAGGGTTACGCTCTTGTCCCTTCCCGCGTAGAGCTCCGCGCGGAGACCGGAATAGGAGTCCAGGGCCTTCCGGAAGGTCGCGGCCCAGGGTCCCTCGGCGATTTCCACGCTTTCAAGAAGCGTGTTGAAGGTGGTATGCCTGCAGTGATCGGACCAATAGGTATCGAGCACCCGGATCTCGGTTTCCGTGGGATTCCTGCCCTCGCCTCTGAAATGGGCCTGGAGAAAGGCGGCGTCGGCGAGATCCATGGCGAGGCCCGAACGGCGGTGCCAGTCCGCCAGGGCTTCCCCTTCCAGGTCCGTGAAGCCCTCCAGGGTTCCCACCGGCGCGGGTTCGCCCGTTTCAAGGGCCAGGGTAGAGGGCTTATCCTGGGCGGCGACCCGGGAATCCACGGGATTCACGAGGTATGCCCGTATTTTCTCGAGATCCGCCGCCGAAAGCTTTCCCCGAAGGACAAAGACCCGGGCGCAGCGCACCCTGGCCCTGCCCGATCGGGTTCCCCGGCCTAGCAGGGCCAGGCACTGCTCGGCGGAGTCGGAACGCTGGTCGTACTGCCCGGGAAGGTACTCAATGGCGATGACCGTTTCGTCTTCCCCCGCGGGGAAGGTCTCGAAATGAAGAACGTCGCTTTGGGGCTCGGAGAAGATCTGGCTTCCCGCGGTTCTCAAGGCGTCCGCGTCGATCCCTTCCACGTCGTAGCGGTTGAGATAACGTACGCCCTCCAGGGCGGCAATTCCGACGAATCCCTTCAGCTCTGCGAGGGTTCGCCTCGCTTCGTTGTCGAAGCCTTCGGCGCGCTCGACGTAGATTCGGGAAACGGTCATGTTCATGAAATTCCTCCGGGGGCGTGATGGAGAATAATGCCATAAACTGCGGGAAAATTCTATAATGGATGACTCCAGGGGATGCTGGACATTTCCGGGGATTATGGTATAGTGTTTTTTGCATATTTATGCAAAAAAATGCATAAACTGAATCACGACGGCAGTCTACAAAGGAGTTGCACATGCAGGAGATTCTTGACCTTTTACAGAACGACGCGCGCCTCACGGCGGAAGAAATAGCGGCCATGACCCGCAAGTCCGTCGCGGAGGTCAAGGAGACCATCGCGCAGCTCGAGAAGGAAGGGGTAATCCTCAAGTACGCGGCTATCGTGAACGCCCAAAAGATCCGCAGCGAGCAGGACGTGGTGCGGGCGGTGATCGAGATTCAGGTAACCCCCGAGCGGGAACACGGCTTTGACGCCCTGGCGGACCGCATCTACCGCTTCCCCCAGGTGAAGTCCCTCTATCTCATGTCCGGCGGCTACGACCTGCAGGTTATTATCGAGGGAAAAACCCTCCAGGAAGTAGCCTTCTTCGTTTCCGAAAAACTCGCCACCCTCAACGGGGTCAAGAGCACGAAAACCCACTTCGTTCTCAAGACCTACAAGGAGAACGACATCGTATACGCGGACCAGAAAAAGGACCGCCGCGAGGGAGTTACCGCATGAACGACCGGGAAGACCGCTTCTCGGAGAAGATGCTCAAGACTCCCCCCTCGGGAATCCGCAAATTTTTCGAGCTTATCATCGGGAGGGACGATATTATTTCCCTCGGCGTGGGAGAGCCCGACTTTTCCACCCCCTGGGCGATGCGGGAGGAGGCTTGGTACCACCTGGAACAGGGACATACCTCCTATACCTCCAACTGGGGGCTCACGGAGCTCCGGAAGGAAATCGCCAAGTATCTGACCAAATTTGACCTCCACTACGACGCGAACAAGGAAATTCTCGTGACTATCGGGGTTTCCGAGGCCATCGACGCGGTGCTGCGGGCCATTCTCAACCCCGGCGACGAGGTTATCGTGGCGGAACCCTGCTACGTCTCCTACCAGCCCCTGGTGGAGCTTTGCGACACCAAGCTTTCCCGCCTGGACACGGCCCCCTCCGGCTTCATTCCCACCGCCGAGTCCATCGAGGCCATGATTACCCCGAAGACTAAGGCCCTCATGCTCTGCAGCCCGAGCAATCCCACGGGGCGCATGATACCGGAGAAGGAGCTCGCGAAGATCGCCGAGGTGGTCAAGAGGCACAAGATATGGGTGCTCTCGGACGAGGTGTACTGCGAACTCGTGTACGACGGGCGAAAGCACGTGTCCATTGCCTCCTTTCCGGGGATGAAGGACTACACGGTGGTGCTCAACGGCTTTTCCAAGGCCTTTGCCATGACCGGCTGGCGTATAGGCTACCTCGCCTGCCCGGCGGAGCTCATGACCCAGGTGCACAAGCTCCATCAATATTCCACCATATGCGCGCCCATCATGAGCCAGTACGCGGCCCTGGAGGGCCTGCGGAACGGGGCGGCGGAGGTGGAAAAGATGCGGGTTTCCTACCAGCAGCGGAGGAATCTCATGCTGAACGCCTTCGATGAGATGGGGATTCCCGTGACCGAGCCCGAAGGGGCCTTTTACATCTTTCCGGACATCCGGAAGACTGGCCTTTCCTCGGAAGACTTCGCCGCGAAGCTCATCCAAGACTACAAGGTAGCGGTGGTTCCCGGGAACGTCTTCGGCGCAGGGGCGGAGGGCTTCGTGCGCTGCTGCTACGCCACGGAGATCGGCAAGCTCAAGGAAGCCCTGAGGCGTTTCCGCCTCTGCGTAGAGGGGAAACCCCTGGAAGAATAGGGATACTGAGCGGAATCGGCAGCCGGGAGGGGCGACCCTCCCGGTTTTTTGTGTTACACTACAAAAGAGACGGGGACAGCCCCTTACCGGAGTCAGCAGAGCCATGAAGAAATTCCTATTAATCGCCGCCGTTACGGCCGCATTCGCCCTTCCCGTCTTCGCGGAGAAACAATACAACGTCGACGACGCCATCTCCCTGGGCGCGAAGGAACTGTCCGCGAAGATCCCCGAGGGCACGAAGCTGGTGGTCATCAATATCAAGAGCGAGAGCGAGAAGGCGGGGGAATACGTCGTCAACGAGCTTACCCTGGACCTCTTGAACGCGGGCAAGTTCGTGGTGGTGGACCGCGCGAGCCTGGAGGAGATCCGCCAGGAGCTGAGCTTTCAGACCTCCGGAGACGTCAGCGACGAGTCCGCCCAGCGGCTCGGCGCCATGCTCGGGGCGGAAACCCTGATCACGGGCTCCCTGGACCAGCTCTCGGACCGTTACCGGCTGAGCCTCAAGGCGGTGAAGGTGGAAACCGCGGAGCTTCAGTACCTGAACACCCTCACGGT
Organism: Spirochaetales bacterium; assembly: GCA_003246765.1. GTDB lineage: Bacteria > Spirochaetota > Spirochaetia > Treponematales > Treponemataceae > Teretinema. The sequence goes on from QKDA01000250.1 coordinate 8,986, forward strand.
GCAGGATTCCGCGGAAATGAGGGAGCTCTTCGGAAAGACCCCCGCGGCGGCTTCCCGGGCGAAGACCACGAATACCGTGGGTTCCGCCATCCTCGGCTTTTTCGACTTTACCGGCCGCTTCATTTGCATGACCGTGAATCCCTTCTTCGGCATCGGCTCCTACATGCAGGGCGACACCCAGGGAGGCGGCACCGTGGCTTTTTGGGAGGTGGCGGGCATCGCTACCGCCTGGTACGGTACGGTCCGGCAGAACAACAACGAGAGTAACGGCGAGCTGATTACCGGCGTGGGGGGGCTTATGGTCACCGGGGCGGTCGTGTATTCCCTGATCCGCCCCTGGACCTACAATAGGGCCCCCAAGGTCGCCCAGGTCCTGGATCACGTCAACGTCGGCTTCACCTCGGAAAACGACCTTTCCGTTGGCTTCAAGCTCGCCTTCTAAACCCCTCGCCTTGGGCAATTCCCCGCTTGCGTGAAACCGCGGCGGGGTAATACAATCCAAGGCATGAATGAAAAAAGTCCCCTTGTATACGCCGTAGACGACAGTTCCCTGGGACGAAAGGCCCTGGAAGCGGTTTGCGGCCGCGCGGGCTACAAGGTCCGCTCCTTCTCCTCGCCCGAAGAAGCCTTTCCGGCCTTTAACGATGCCTTGCCCGACCTGATCCTCACGGATCTCGTGATGCCCGGCATGGACGGACTCGAGTTTTTGGGGTGGATACGCTCCCGCTCCGCCCTGCGGGACGTCCCTGTCATTATGGTGTCTTCCAGCGCGGGTACCGAGGGCCTGGAAAGGGCCCTGGAACTGGGGGCCTTCGACTTTATCCGCAAGCCCTACGAACCCCCCGAAATTCTCGCCCGTCTCAAGAGCGCCCTGCGGTACGCCGAGGTAGTGCGGGAACTCCGGCACGCGGCCACCCACGATTCCCTTACGGGCCTGGCGAACCACGCGGAGCTCATGAGGGAGCTGGAGGAGGGCGCCCGTGAGGCCTGCCGGGGGAAGGATTCGCCCCGGCCCTTTTCATTCTTAATGCTCGACATCGACCACTTCAAGTCGGTAAACGACAATCGCGGCCACCCCGCGGGGGACGCGGTTATCAGGATGATCGCAGATCTGATCAGGAAGTCCTTCGGGAATCTGGTTTCTGGCCGTTACGGGGGAGAGGAATTCGGCGTGCTCCTGCCGGGTTACGACAAGCCCATGGCGGTAAAGACCGCCGAGGCCTTTATCGCCTTGGTCTCCCGCGCGAGCCCGGAGGGATTGGAAGATCTCCGGGTTACCCTGAGCGCCGGGGTGGCAACCGTGGGCGACGGGGTAGCCTGCGACCTGCAGTGCCGGGACACGGTGGACCGCCTGGTCCAAAAGGCCGACGCGGAGCTTTATCGGGCCAAGCGGGAGGGCCGAAACCGGGTGTGCTCGTGAAAGGGGCGGCCCGAGGCCGACTCCCTTAGTTCCCGGGCTTCTCCTCCAGGGCGGCAACCCTGGCGTCGGCGATGGCGGCGTTATCGGTGATGAACGCGGAGCGGAAGATGTCTCCCGCGCGGCGGTAGGCGGCAAGGGCTTCGTCCCGACGCCCCGCCTTCTCCTCAACGGACCCGAGGGCCATCCAGTCCATGCCGAGACCGTTGGCGTTTTCCGCACGCCGGTCGAACTCCAGGGCCTTGTTCAGGGCCCCCCGGGCGGAATCGAACTGCCCCGCCTTCGAGCGGACCGAGGCGATGAGGTACCAGTCATAGGCCGCGTCCTCAAGGTAATGGCCGCCGTCGTGTATGTCCGCGGCCTTTTTTATGGCCTCTTCCGCCCCTTTCCAGTCGCCCAGTTCCTTGAGGCTCAAGCCCTGTACCTTCCAGGCGAAGGCCGTGTACAGGGGCTTTCCCTTAATCTTGCCCATCTCCCTTCTCACGGTTTCCAGGGTGCTTCGGGCCGCTTCGGCCCGTTCTTCCCGGGAAGGGCTCATGCCCGAGGAACCCTCGTAGAGGCCGCTTCGGGCGATGTAGATCCGGGCGGCGGCGGCGAGGGTGCCCTGCCCGGCGGTCTCAGCCTCCCCCAGGGCGGCGGTCCAGTCCGCCAGCGCGGCGTCCGCATCCCCGGCGTTATAGAAGGCGTTGCCCCGGGCCAGGAGCACCCGGACCCGGGTTTCGGGATCGTCGGTGCTGACCGCGAGGTTCCATGCCTCCGCGAGAAAGAGTTTGGCGTTGGTATAGTCTCCCCGGGCCACGGAGCGGTTTGCGAGGTCGATCTGTCCCGCCGCGGCGTTCCGGTTGGTGAAAACCTCCGGGGGCCGCTTCGGCGCGGACGAACAGGACGCGAGGAACGCTAAGGAGGCCGCGGCCATGAGGCCGGCCAGGATCAGCGCGGCGGGGGACTGTCGCTCGTTGGTTTTCATAGGCCTTCTCTCCCTCTCCTTAGAATTCGATGTTCCGGGAATTGGTCCCGGAGGTATCGGTTTGAACCCGCTCGGGCACGCCGTTCTTGAGGATGGGGTTGTTCCTCAGGGCCTCGAGCACGTCCTGTCCCTTCACGAGGGCGATGCGGAGGTCCTCGATGAGACTTCAGGATGGAAGAGGAGTCTTCCACGTTGCCCAGGGTCCCTTCCACCTCCTTGAGGGACGCCCCGAGACTGGCGAACATGGTGCCGTCGGGGTCGATGAGCCGGGGCACGAGACCGTCCACGGTCTGCAGGGAGTCGCTTAGGGTTTTCAGGTTTGCCATGGTGGCCTCGACCTGGCCGAGGGTGAGCCTGAGGTCCGAGAGGATTTCTTCCATGGATCCTGAAACCTCCCCCGAGATGTCCGCCACGTTGGTCACCGTCCGGGCGACGCCGGTCATGGTTTCCGCGAGGGGGCCCTTGCCCGTGCCCTTGAGGGCGCCGTTCAGGGACGAGAGGGTCTCGTTGACGTTCGTTAGCAGGGGGTTCACCTGGGCGACTATGTTCGATACCGTGTCGTCCCTCTTCGGTATGGTCACCCGGCCCGAGTCCGCCAGGGCCCTTCCCTCGGGGGAGTCGAGCCTGGGAATCTCGCTTCCCTCGGCTATGAGGCCCTCCCCGTTGCCCGGGTGGAGCAGGAACTGGTTCCCGAGGCCGATGGGGTTCACGATGAGCTCGATGACCGAGCCCTCCCTAAGGCGTGAATAATAGGTGTCGTACACCGTGAAGCTCACGTCCACCCCGTCCTCCTCGTTGAGGGAAACCGACGCGATCTTACCCACGGTGAAGCCCTTGTACTGGAGGGGCATGCCCGCGGAAAGCCCCGAGGCGGTCTCGAAGGAGGCGGTGAAGCGGTAGTCCCTGGCGAACCAGCGCTGCTTGCTGCCCAGCATGAAGATGACGAAAACCAGGGCGATAACGGCGGCGATGGCGAGGATTCCCACGATCTGGTCGGCGAAGCGGATCTTGAATTTCATAGGGCGATTCCTTGTTCAATATACTGGGCGAGGTTCGCGTCCCGGGAGAATTCCTCCCGGGTGGCGCTCAGGGAAACCCTCCCGTCGACGATCATCACGATGCGGTCCGCGAGTTCCTTGATGACCGAAAAATTATGGCTCACGAAGACTACGGTCTTGCCCGTCTCCTTGCGCTTGAATACGAGCTTGACGAGCCTGCGGGCGGCGATCTCGTCGAGGGATTCGGTCCACTCGTCGAGGAAGAGCACCGAGGGGTCGCAGGCCATGGCCCGGGCGAAGCCCACGAGTTTCTGCTCTCCCATGGAAAGCTCCGCCGGCCGGATGTCGAGATCCCGGCGGTAGCCCGTTTCCGAGAGCAATGCCCGGATTATCTCGTTTCGGCGAGGCCCCTCCATCTCGGGGAAATGGGTCTTCAGGGGTATCTCCATGATCTGCCGGATGCTCTGGTTGGCCCAGAGGGCGGAGTCCTGGAAGACGAAGGCCGATTCCCTGCGGAAGGCCATGGTCTGGGGGCGGCTCATGGCGGCTATGTCGGTTCCCCGGTAGCGGGCTTCCCCCGCGGTGGGCACGAGGAGCCCCGCCGTGAGCTTGAGCACCGTGCTCTTACCGCCCCCCGAAGGGCCCACCAGGGCGACGGTCTCCCCTTCCGAGTAGGAGAGACTGGCGCCGCTCACGATGGTCTTGCCGGCGGCGGAGAAGCTTACGTTTCGAAGTTCCAACAGGGGGTCCATGGCTCGCTCCCGTTACAAGACGTAGAAAAGGGCGGAGATCGCGAGGTCTGCGATCACGCACCAGGCGAAGGCCTTGCCTACCGCCCTCAGCCCGGCCTGGGGCACCTCGGTGCTGGCCCGCTCCACGGAGAAGCCCTGGACCGTGGCGACGATGGCCAGAATCATCCCGAAGGTAACGCTCTTCACCAGGGACACGAGTATGTCCGCCATGGTAAGGCTCTGGAGGATGTTGTTGAAGTAGTCCGTGGGGGGCATGGGGGAGATGATCTGGGCGATGAAAAAGGAGCCCACGAGGCCGAAAAAGGAAAAATACACGTTCAGGAGCACCAGGGAAGCGGTGACCCCGAGGAATCGGGGGACCGCGATGTGTTCCACCGGGTCTATGCCCACGGAGATATAGGCCTCGATCTCGTGGGAGACTACCATGCCCGCTACCTCGGTGGCGATGGCCGTGGCGGATCGGGCGATGATGATGAAGGCCGTCAGGATGGGCCCGAGTTCCCGGGTAATGATCGTGATCAGCAGGGGATATATGAGCTTGGACTGGGAGAAGCTCGCGAGGATGGGAAGCCCGATCACGTTTACCGCCGCGCCGATGGCCATGGCCTGGAGGCTTGAGATGCCGAGGGCTTCCACGAAGGTAAAAAGGATCTGCAGGGTGAGGACGCGGTGAGAGGCCTGGCCCCGCCAGAAGAAGGGCCCAATGCCCCTGAGGGTTTTCCCGAAAAACCCGATGGTGTAGAGCCCGTCGGAGAACTTTTTGTTGATTGTGGCCCCAAGTCCCTGGATCATCGTCCTTTGAGTATACTTCAACCCTGTCATGAATGACAATTAAGTGCTATTTTGACCCTATGGCTATCCCGGTCGCAATTCTTCAAGCTCCCCTCGTTCAGCTCAACGCCCCCTATCCCTCCGGGGCGTATCTCTCGGCGTTTTTTCG
>QKDA01000156.1 GCA_003246765.1 Spirochaetales bacterium
CCGATCTTTTCCATGTTCCGGACTATGTCGAGGTAGAGAAGCTCCGCCTTGACGTTCGCCCCGTCCTCAAGCCTCTTTCGGGCGACCTTCTTGAGGTTTTTTCTGAAGGCGTCGATCTGTTCTTCCATGAGGCGGGCGGTTTCGAGCTTGTTCTCGCCGAGTTCCTGGTTCAGGTTCTCGTGAACGAAGTCGAGGAATTTGCCCACCACCGCGAGGCAGGGCTTCAGCCGGTCGATATCCTCGCCGCTGATTTCCAGGTGCTTTTCCTGTCGCCTGCCCAGCAGGGCCCCGATGGTGGCTACGTTGTCGCTGGCGCTTTCCAGCTCCACCGTGATTACGGTCATCCTGCGCACCTTGGCCGCGGCCTTCTCCGAGAGGGGCAGGCGCTCGGTCTTATCGAGGTATTTCACTAACTCTTCCCGCATCTCGTCGGCGAAGTTTTCCTGGTTCCGCAAGTCCGTCGCCATTCCCTGAACCTTGTCCGAGGAGGGATCCTCGATGATGCTTCCCGTGAGGGCGAACATGCGCCTGACCACGTCGGAAAGCACCGCCACCTCCCGCTCCGCCCGGAACACGAAGGATTCGGCGTTTTCCGTGAGTCCCGACAGGGGAAAGTCGAGCCGGTACACCGCCGGCGGCTCGTGGTCGCCGGGGGTGATGAGGGATTCCACCAGCCTCGCGATCTGGTTTACGAAGGGCAGGAAGATGAGGGTGTTGATGGTATTGAACAGGGTATGGAGCATGGCCAGGTGGGTGGTAATCGATTCCCCGTCGATGGCGCCGGGCACCACGAAGTCCACGAGAGTGAGAAAGGGCCTGAAGAAGATCATCGCCACGAAGGTTCCCGTGACGTTGAACAGGACGTGTACCGCCGCCGCCCTCCGGGCGTTGAGCTTGGTGCCTATGGCCGCGAGCACCGCGTCGATGGTGGTGCCGATGTTGCTTCCGAGCACCATGGCGGCGGCGAATTCCCAGGTCAAAAGGCCGTTGTGGCTCATGGTGAGCACGATGGCCGTGGCGGCGCTGGAGGAGTGGACGAGCATGGTGAGGATCATGCCCGCAATAACCCCGACCAGAAGCCCCAAAAAGCCGTGGTCCGTGAAGTAGGCCAGGAAGCTTACCTGGTCGGCGCTGACCGAGGGAATGGCCTTCCCCAGGAGTTCCAGGCCCAGGAAGAGGAGGCCGAAGCCCATGAGGGCCTCCCCGAGACCGTCCTTTTTCAGGCCCTTGAAGAAGGTCATAAAGTAGCCGACGCCGAAGACGGGCACCGCGATGACCGCGAGCTTGAACTTGAAGCCCACCAATGACACGATCCAGGCGGTAATGGTGGTTCCGATGTTCGCCCCGAAGATGACCCCTATGGACTGGGTCAGGGTTAAAAGCCCGGCGTTCACGAAGGAGACGGTCATGACCGTGGTGGCGCTGGAGGACTGGATTATCGCGGTGATGCCCAGCCCGGTGAGTACCGCGGCGACCCTGTTCCCGGTCATGAAGTTGAGGATCCGGTGAAGGCCGTCGCCGGCGCTTCTCTGGATGCCGTCGCTCATGAGCTTCATGCCGTAAAGGAGGAGTCCCAGAGCTCCTATAATCTCAAAGACGATGATTACGATAAACATAAGGCCCAGAATAATGGATGACGGGGAAAAAGTCATCTCTTTTCACGGTCCCGAAGAAAGGGTAGTATGTTTTTCGATGAAAACCGATTCCCTTGGGGTCTTTTCCCCGCGACGACTCTTTCCCCTTTTCTGGTTCCTGGCTTTCCTCGGAAGCCTGGGTTCCTGTTCGGGAAAATGGATCCTTTCCCCCTCCGCTTCCCCTTCCGCGTCCGCGGCTCAGGAGACGCCGAAAAAGAAGGCTCCCCGCCACGCGCTCGACGGGCGCAGGATCCTCCTCCTCGCGGGAAAGGCCTATGCCGACGGCGATCCCGCCTCGGATCCCCTGTACGCCCCGCTGATCGAGGAATTCGGCCTCCTTTCCGAGGGAGGCATGCTCGGAATCGTCACCTCCCCCCAGGAGCTCCTGGAGGATCCCTCCGTGACGGCGGTAATTGTCCTGGCGGGACCTGAGAGGACGGTTCGAACCCTCCTTCGCCTCCGGAACGAGAGGCCCGGGATTCTGATTCTGTCGATCTTCCCCGTGGACGAGACCCTCGCGGTAGAGGCGGTGTCCGACCTCGTCATAGACCTTCCTGTTTCGTCTGAGCTCTTGGCGGACGAAAACGCCCCCCAGTCCGCGGCAATCCCCGACGGGGAACTTTCCTTCCTCCTCCTGGCGGCGGCGCTGTTCTCGGATACCCCCGCTTCAGACCCTCCCCCGGTACGCTTCGACGGGGCCCTTGCCGCGGCCCGCAAGTCCCGGGGAAATCCCGCCGCGGCTTCCCTTTGGTCCATTGTCCCCTACAAGGACGGAGATACGGGGCTCAAGTCGCGCAACCACCTGGTGGTCGACATTCCCGGGAGCTCCGCGCCATGAACACCCTCGTGCAGCTTGAGTCGGCCCTCCTGGGCTCCGAGGAGGCGGTGCAGGCCCTTTCCCAGGCGGATTCTTCCCGAATCCTCGTGGTCTCCGACACCCACGGCCACTATCCTGTCTTCGAGGCCATCGTGAAGGAATACGGCCCCCTGTGCGACACCCTCCTCTTCGCCGGCGACGGCATGTGGGACCTGGTGGAATACATCGAGAACGCCCACGACTCGGACCGGCTCAGGGAAGCCCTTCCCCCGGTAGCGGCCTTCGTGGCGGGCAACGGCGACGGAGACCAGTACCGGGTCCGCCTCGGTTCCGCCGGGGACCCGGAACATCCCCGGGAGGCCCCTGGCTGCTCCCTGGTAGTGCCCTCCCGGCAGATTCTTCACGCCTCGGGGTATTCCCTCTTTCTCACCCACGGGCACCGCTATTCGGTAGACGTGAGCCTGGAGATGCTCGTGGATTCCGCCCATGCCATGGGCTGCGACGTGGCGGTCTTCGGCCATACCCATATTCCCTTCGCGGAAACCTTCACCCATATACTGGCCCTCAACCCGGGAAGCCCCGCCCGTCCCCGGGGAAAGAGCGAACCCTCCTTCGCTGTCCTGGAGCTCGACGCGGTCTCCACGGAACCGAAAACCTCCTTTTTTCTCGTGCGGGAAGGGCTGCTGGGGGGCATTTCCTTCGACGAGCCCCTGAAGGGGCGCGGCTAGCGTCCTGAAGAAGTAGTTCTTTTTTGCACGAAATGCGATATTCATGCAAGAATATCGCATTTCCTGTATAAATATTCATAAAAAATAGAAAAACGGCCCCCTCGATACTGGACAAAAAGGACTGTTTGGGTCAAAGTCTACATACCATACTGCAGTGAATCTATACTGTATTCACTGCATTTTAACTGTAGTTTTGGTCCGAGGAGACGAAGATGCCTTTTGTTAAACGCCCCGGTCGATACGGGCTGTATGACCCCGCCAACGAAAAGGAAAACTGCGGCGTCGGGTTCATCGCCAACATCAAAGGAAAACGGAATCATTCCATTATCGAAGACGCAGGCCATATCCTGGTTCGCATGGATCACCGCGGCGCCCGGGGCGCCGAGGTCAATACCGGCGACGGCGCGGGAATGCTCACCGCCCTCCCGACGGAATTCCTCGCGAAGGTCGCCAAGCGGGACGCCGGAATCACCCTTCCCCCGGAAGGTTCCTACGCCGCGGGCATCGTGTTCCTTCCCCCGAAGGACGAAAACCGCAAAATCTGCAAGGCGACGGTGGAAAAAACCGTTCTTTCCATAGGCCAGAAGGTTCTTGGCTGGCGCAAGGTCCCCACGGACAATTCCGGTCTCGGCCCCTCCGCCCGCGCCAGCGAGCCCGCCATGGAGATGCTCTTCGTGGGCGTCGGTTCCGAGGGCCTCTCCCCGGAAGCCTTCGACCGCAAGCTCTTTGTCATCCGCAAGGAGGCTACCCACCTGCTCAGGGGAGGGGACTCCGACCCGGACAGCCACTTCTACGTGGCGAGCCTTTCCTGCCGCGTCATGGTCTATAAGGGCATGCTCGCGCCGGAGCAGCTCTTCCCCTATTATCCCGACCTGACGGACCCGGACTATACCTCCCATCTCGCCATGGTGCATTCCCGGTTCTCCACCAATACCTTCCCCTCCTGGGACCGGGCCCAGCCCCTCCGCTTCATGGCCCACAACGGCGAGATCAACACCTTGCGGGGGAACAAGAACAAGATGTACTCCCGCCAGGGAACCCTCAAAAGCGACCTTTTCGGTCCCGAGCTCCAGAGGGCATTCCCCGTGACCGAACCGGACCTTTCCGACTCGGGCAACTTCGACAACGTGCTGGAGCTTCTCCTCAACGGCGGCCGGAGCCTCCCCGAGGCGGTGATGATGATGATTCCGGAAGCCTGGGAAAACCATCAGTCCATGAGCGCCTCCAAGAAGGCTTTCTACGAGTACTCAAGCTCCATGATGGAGCCCTGGGACGGTCCCGCCTCCATCTCCTTCACCGACGGCACCTATATCGGCGCGGTGCTTGACCGCAACGGCCTCAGGCCCAGCCGCATCTACGTTACCGACGACGACATGGTCCTCATGGCCAGCGAGGTGGGGGTTCTCCCCATCGATCCCGCGAAGATCGTGAAAAAGACCCGCCTCCAGCCCGGAAAGATGTTCCTGGTGGACTTCAAGGAAGGGCGCATCGTCAACGACGAGGAGATCAAGGAGAAGATCGCCTCCTCCAAGCCCTACAAGGCATGGCTCGACGCCCAGGTGATCCGCTTCGACAGCCTCCCCGCGGCGAAGGCCCACGCCCCCATCGCGGACTACGACGACCTCCGGAAGGTGCTCCGGGCCAACGGCTATACCCTGGAAACCATCTCCATGCTCCTCAAGCCCATGGTGGAAACCGCCCAGGAAGCCCTCGGCTCCATGGGCAACGACACCCCCCTGGCGGTCCTGTCGGGCAAGTCCAAGCTGGTGTACGACTACTTCAAGCAGCTTTTCGCCCAGGTGACGAATCCCCCCATCGACTCGATCCGGGAAGACATCATCATGAGCCTCGAGTCCTTCATCGGTCCGGAGCAGAACCTCTTGGAGAGCGCCGAGGGCCACTGCCACCGCCTGCGCCTCAAGCACCCGGTGATGAACAACGAGGAACTCGCCACCCTTAAGGAAATCAACACCCGGGGATGGAAGTCCAAGGTCATCGACATTACCTGGGAGGTCGCCAAGGGCGAAAAGGCCCTGACGGATGCCCTCTCCCGGGTCGAGAAGGAGGCCGAGAAGGCCATCGCCGACGGCTACCAGATCGCGATTCTCTCGGACCGGGCCGCCTCTCCCGAGCGGGCGCCGATTCCCTCCCTCCTCGCGGTGGGCGCCGTTCACCAGTACCTGGTGCGCGAGGAAAAGAGAACCCAGATCGGCCTCGTCCTGGAAGCCGCCGAACCCCGGGAGGTTCACCATTTCTGCATGCTCTTCGGCTACGGAGTCGACGCGGTGAACCCCTATATCGCCTTCGAGGCCATGTGGATGATGCAGGCCGACGGCAGCTACTCCAAGTCCTATACCCACGAGGACATCGAGCATAACTACGTGAAGGCCGTGGAAAAGGGCATGCGCAAGGTCTTCGGGAAGATGGGCATCTCCACCCTGGAGTCCTACAAGGGCGCCCAGATCTTCGAGGCCGTGGGACTCGCCTCCGAGGTGGTGGACCGCTGCTTCACCGGCACCGCCAGCCGCATCGGCGGGGCGGGTTTCGCCGAGATCGCCGCGGAAGTGGCCTTGCGCTATTCCGAGGCCTATCCCGACCGCTTTGAGACCCCCTACGACGAGTACAAGAGCGCCGGGGACTACCACGTCCGCTTCGGCGGAGAAAAGCACATGTGGGATCCCGAGTCCATCGCGAACCTGCAGGTAGCCTGCCGCAACGGCGACCGCAAGGCCTGGGAGGCCTTCTCCTCCCGCCAGAACGCCCGCTCCGCGGAACAGGCCACCATTCGGGGCCTCCTGAAGTTCCGCACCGGGAAGACCGCGGAGGGCCGCGACATTACCCCGGTCCCCCTCTCTGAGGTCGAGCCGGTGTCCGCCATCGTCAAGCGCTTCGTCACCGGCGCCATGAGCTACGGCTCCATCTCCCTGGAAGCCCACCAAACCCTGGCCATCGCCATGAACCGCCTGGGCGGCAAGAGCAACACCGGCGAGGGTGGCGAGGACCCTGCGCGCTTCAAGCCGGAAGCCAACGGCGACTCCAGGCGCTCCGCGATCAAGCAGGTCGCCTCGGGACGCTTCGGCGTCACCATCGAGTACCTCGCAAACTCCGACGAGATCCAGATCAAGATGGCCCAGGGCGCGAAGCCCGGCGAGGGCGGCGAGCTTCCCGGCCACAAGGTGGACGAGTACATCGCCAAGACCCGCTACTCGACCCCGGGAGTCGGCCTCATCAGCCCGCCCCCGCACCACGACATCTACTCCATCGAGGACCTGGCGCAGCTCATCTACGACCTCAAAAACTCCAACCCCAAGGCGCGCATCTCCGTGAAGCTCGTCTCCGAGGTCGGGGTCGGCACCATCGCCGCGGGCGTCTCCAAGGGGCACGCGGACCATATCCTCATCTCGGGCCACGACGGCGGCACAGGCGCCTCCCCCCTGACGGGCGTGAAGAACGCGGGCCTGCCCTGGGAGCTCGGCATCGCCGAAACCCACCAGACCCTCGTGATGAACGACCTCCGCTCCCGGGTGGTGCTCCAGACCGACGGCCAGCTCAAGACCGGCCGCGACGTGGCCATCGCCGCGATCCTGGGCGCCGAGGAATGCGGATTCTCCACCGCCCCCCTCATTACCCTCGGGTGCGTGATGATGCGCAAGTGCCACAACAACACCTGTCCCGTGGGCATCGCCACCCAGGACCCGCGCCTCCGGGGCCGATTCGCGGGCTCCCCGGAAAACGTGGTGAACTTCTTCACCTTCGTCGCCGAGGACTTGCGCCAGATCATGGCGAGCCTGGGCGTTCGGAGCTGGAACGAGCTCGTGGGCCGGGTGGACCTCCTCGAGCAGGACGCCTCCGTGGCCAACTGGAAGAGCAGGGGAGTGGACCTTTCCGCCCTCCTCGCCCCGGCCATGAAGGCCCACGACAAGGTGGACCACGTCAACACCATGAAGCAGGACCACGGCCTCGACGCGGTGCTGGACCGCGCCCTCATCGAGAAGTGCCGTCCCGCCATCGACTCGCTCAAGGCGGTTACGCTGAACGAGAAGATCATCAACACCGACCGAGCCACGGGCACCATGCTCAGCAACGCCATCGCCCAGAAGACGGGCAACGCGGGTCTTCCGGAGGGCACCGTCAAGGTGAACTTCGAGGGAACCGCCGGCCAGAGCTTCGGCGCCTGGCTTGCCAGGGGCGTGGAGTTCAACCTCTCGGGCGACGCCAACGACTACGTGGGCAAGGGCCTGTGCGGCGGCCGCCTGGTCATAGCGCCCCCGAAGGAATCGAAATTCAAGGCCGGGGAGAACGTCATCATCGGCAACGTGGCCTTCTACGGGGCTACCGCCGGCGAGGGCTACATCCGGGGCGTGGCGGCGGAACGATTCTGCGTGCGCAACTCCGGCGCCAGCGTGGTCATCGAGGGCGTGGGCGACCACGGCTGCGAGTACATGACCGGCGGGCGGGCGGTGATCCTCGGCTCCACGGGCCGAAACTTCGCCGCGGGCATGTCCGGCGGCGTGGCCTACGTGTACGACCCCCAGAAGAAGTTCGAGGGCAACTGCAACAAGGCCATCGTCCTCCTGGAAACTCCCTCCGCGGAGGATTACGCGGAGCTTTCCGATCTCATCGGCAAGCACAAGAAATACACCGGGTCCGACGTGGCCGAGGGCATCCTCGCCGCCTGGGATTCCGAAAAGGCCCATTTCGTCAAGGTAATTCCCGTGGACTACAAGAAGGTCCTCGAGGCTAAGGCCAAGGCCGCCGCCGCGGGCCAAGAGCAGGTTAAGGAGAAGGTCAATGGGTAAGGTAACCGGGTTTCTCGAGTTTGACCGCAAGAAGGTTCCCTACCGGGCTCCCGAGGTCCGGGTTCAGGATTTCAAGGAATTCTCCCTCCCCCTGGATAAGGCGGAACGGGTAGAGCAGGGGGCCCGCTGCATGGACTGCGGCGTTCCCTTCTGCCAGTCCAGCTACGGCTGCCCCGTAGACAACCTCATTCCCGAGTGGAACGACCTCATGTTCCGGGGCCGGGAGAAAGAGGCGTGGGTACGCCTCATGAAGACCAACAACTTTCCGGAGTTCACCGGCCGCGTGTGCCCGGCCCCTTGCGAGGGTGCCTGCGTGCTCGGCATCAACCAGCTTCCCGTGACCATCAAGGACAATGAGTGCTGGATCGTGGACAACGCCTACGAAAACGGCTGGATGGTTCCCTATCCCGTTTCGGCGCGCACCGGGAAGAAGGTCGCCGTGATCGGCTCGGGGCCCTCGGGCCTCGCCGCGGCGGACCAGCTCAACAAGGCGGGACACTCGGTGACCGTCTTCGAGCGCGCCGACCGGCCCGGCGGCCTTTTGATGTACGGAATTCCCAACATGAAGCTCGACAAGGAGCTCGTGCTCAAGAGGGTGGCCCTCATGAAGGAAGAGGGGGTCGCCTTCAGGACCTCCACCGCCGTGGGAAAGGACGTGAGCGAGGAAAGCCTCCTCAAGGACTTCGACGCGGTGCTCATTGCCGCGGGTTCCACCCGACCCCGGGACCTCGCGGTTCCCGGCCGGGAGCTCAAGGGCGTGCATTTCGCCATGGAATTCCTCACCGCCAACACCAAAAGCCTCCTGGACTCGAATTTCGCCGACGGAAAGAAGATCGACGCCAAGGGAAAGAAGGTGGTGGTCATCGGCGGCGGCGACACGGGCAACGACTGCATCGGCACCTCCGTCCGCCACGGGGCGGCCTCGGTGGTGAACTTCGAGGTGCTCCCCAAGCCCCCGGCTGAACGCAACGCGGACATGCCCTGGCCCACCTTCCCCAGAACCCTCAAAATCGACTACGGCCACGCGGAGGCGGAGTACGCCTACGGAAAGGATCCCCGGGAATACTGCATCCTCACGAAGGAATTCGTGGGCGACGGCGCGGGTAACCTCAAGGGCCTGAAAACGGTACGGGTTGAATGGGCCAAGAACGAGGCGGGACAGTTCCAGATGAAGGAGATCCCGGGAAGCGAGGAATACTTCGAGGCGGACCTCGCGTTCCTGGCCCTGGGCTTCCTCGGTCCCGAAGAGGCCCTCCTCAAGGGCTTCGGGGTGGAGGCGGACCCCCGCTCCAACGCCAAGGCCGACTACGGCCGGTTCTCCACCAGCGTGCCCAAGGTGTTCGCCGCCGGCGACGCCCGCCGGGGCCAGTCCCTGGTGGTATGGGCGATCAACGAGGGCCGCGGCGCGGCCCGGGAGATCGACCGCTTCCTCATGGGAAAGACCTGGCTGCCCTGAGCTTCCCGAGCTCGCGGATCCCAGGGCTTGCGCCTGCGGCCTGAAGCGAAAAAGCAAAGCCCCGGAAACCTTAAAGGTTTCCGGGGCTTTTTTTCCATGAAAACGGGCCGCTGACCCTTTGGCCGCCGACCCTTTGTCCCAGCTCCCTTTCAGCCTAGCCCTTCAGTACCGGAAGCCTCGTCCCAGCGTCCCCGCCGGCGGACGGACCGCTGTCCCGGCGGGTGAAGAAGGACACGTGGCCGCTGAGTTCCGTGGAGCGCTCCTCCAGGTTGATGGCGGTGGCGGCCAGTTCCTCCGAGGCCGCGGCGTTTTGCTGAATCACCGCGTCCAGCTGGTTCAGGGCCTCGGTTATCTGGTTCGCCCCGATAGACTGCTCGTTGCTGGAGGAAGATATCTCCTGGAGCATCTCCGTGGTCTTCATGATATCCGGCACGATGTTGGAGATCAGCTTCAGGGTTTCCTCGGCGGTGTCCACGGTTTGCTGGGAAAGCCCCGTGATTTCCGCCGCCGCTCCCTGGCTGCGCTCGGCAAGCTTTCGCACCTCGCTGGCCACCACCGCGAAGCCCTTTCCCGCCTCTCCCGCCCGGGCCGCCTCTATGGCGGCGTTCAGGGCCAAGAGGTTGGTGTTTCTGGAAATTTCCTCGATGATGTTGATCTTCTGGGCGATGGTCCTGACCGCTTCCACAGCCTTCGCAACCATCTCCCCTCCGGTCTTTGCGTCGCCAGCGGTCTTTTGCGCGATGGCGTAGGTTTCCCGGGCGTTGTCGGAGTTTTGCTTTATGTTGGCCGCCATCTGCTCCATGGCGCTGGCCACCTCTTCCATGGACGAGGCTTGCTCGGCGGCGCCGGTGCTCACCTGGCCGGAGGTTCCCGTGATCTCCACGGCCCCGCTCTGAACCGCCTGGGAGGCGAGGATGGTCTTGTCGATGATGTCCGAGAGGGACGCGATCATGCTCTCCGTTGCCCTTGAGAGGTTTCCCAGTTCGTCCTTCCGCGCCACGAGTACCCCCGGCACCTCGATGTCCAGGCGCCCCGAGGCGAGCCTTTCCTGCATCTCCGAGATGGCGGCGATGGGCTTGGAGAGGGACCGGGCGACGAGGATAGATTGGAGGGCCAGAAGGGCCAGGGAGACCGCGCTCAGGGATACCATCAAGACCATCAGCTGCGTGACGGGCCGGTAGATCTCGCCCATGGTGGGTATGCCCAGGAGCTTCCACCCCGTGGAGAGCACGCGGTAGCCCACGAGCTGTTCCTCCGCGCCCCGCTTGATCCTCAATACCCCGGAATTTCCCTCCGCCTCGTCCAGGGCCTCCTTAAGGGATGCCTGGAAGGGACCCAGGTCCTGGAGGGCCTTGCCCTGGTCGGGTCCGAAAAGAACGGTTCCCTTCGCGTTTACCAGAAGGAAATAGCCGGTCTTGAGTATCTTCTCGGAGATAAACTCCTTCTCGATGGAGGAGATGAACATGTCCGTGCCGACCACCCCTATGGGTTTGCCCTCGAGCATGACCGCCTGGGTCAGGGATACGATCTTCCCGTCGAAGCCCTCCCATTCGTAGGGGTCTGTGACGGTCCAGCCCTCCTGTTCCGCCAGGGTGTACCACTCCCAGTTCGGCCCCGTCATTTCCCCGCGATCGTAGCGGGTGTCATACTTGAGTTCCACTTGTCCGTTCAGCTTCATGTTTTGGAAGGTCATCTGCCTGAGGGATGGGTCGGTGTATTCCGGCGCGAGCCAGACGTAGTAATCCAGGGTGTTGAAGCGCCTAATGAGACCCGTTGCCATGGGCTGGAGGCCCATGAAATACGGCATAAGCTTTTTAGGATCCGCCATGGTGGGCTTGTCGATGGTCTCTTCAAGGTACGACCTGAATACGTCCGTCCGGGCGAAGGTCTCGCCGAAGGCGGTTTCGATGCGGCTGCCCCAGGAGTCGGTCCATTCCTTCAAGAGCTTCTGGGTATCGTCCTGAATGAAATACGCGGCCTGGCTCGTGGCGAGAACCGCGAAAACGCCGAAAACCGCGAAAAAAATCGCCAGGTTCACGGCGGTAATGAAGGTTGAAATTTTTCTCATGGGCGCAC
>QKDA01000158.1 GCA_003246765.1 Spirochaetales bacterium
TACTCCAAGATTTACGAGGACATTTCGGCCTTGCTGTCCGCCGACGACATTACCTTCGGCAATCTTGAGATGCCCGTGGACGACAGTCTCCCGCTTTCGACCTATCCGCGATTCAACGTTCACCGTTCCTACGTGGAAAAAGCCGTGGAGGGAGGCTTCGACGCCTTCTCTCTCGCCAATAACCATTCTAACGACCAGGGAACGGGCGGAATGAAGGCGACCCTGGAGGCGGTTTCTTCCCTTCCCGGGGTGAGCGCATGGTCAGGGTTGTCCGGAGACGGAGTAACTTCTGCCTCTCCTTCGTCCTTTACTCCGTCGATTTTGGAACGGAAGGGCTACACGGTGCTTTTTCTAGCGGTCACGGAGCTGCTCAATTCCTACGATTCCTCTAAAAGGCTCGTGAATTATCTCGCCCCTCGGGAGGCCTCCCGGAACGAATTCATCGAACGGGTCTCCGCCTTGCGATCGGAGTATCCCGAGAGCCTTTTCATCCTTTCCCTCCACCTTTCGGAGAGCGAGTACGGTCGCGCCGTGGATCCGAAAAAGAGGGAATGGTTCGCCCGTCTTGCGGCGGCCGGGATCGACATAGTCTGGGCCCACCACCCCCACGTAATGCAGGAATGGGAGGTAATTACCGTCGCTGGCAGGCAGCGCTTGTTCATGTATTCCATGGGGAACTTCATTTCCGGGCAACGGTGGGATACGGACCGCTCGAACCCCGCGGGATACCGGGAGTATACCGGGGACGCGGTATTGCTCCGGGTTGAGGCGCGCAGGAACCCCGAGGGCTTTCGCTTCGGCGTCGAACCGGTACCGGTGACCAACTGGAAGGATCCCCGCCACGGGATGGTGGTGCGCCGCTTTACGGCAGGGTTCATAGAATCCCTTCCGGAGGAAGAACGCACCTACTTCCGCTCCCGGAAGAGCCTCATGGAAGAGTACCTGCCGTTATTGCCCCTCGGGGAGTAAAGGGCTATACTTCGGGGTATGCAACCCCATGACCTTCCGGTATATCAGCAAAAACAGCGAATCCTGGACATGCTCGAACGCAACCAGGTTATCGTCGTCGAAAGCCCAACGGGCTCCGGAAAAACCACCCAGCTTCCCATAATACTTCACGAGGCCTTATACTCCCAGCGGGGCATGATCGGCGTAACCCAGCCCCGCCGCATCGCCGCCCTGTCGGTGAGCGAATTTATAGCGAAACAGCTGAAAACCCCCATGCCCGGCTTGGTAGGCTATAAGATGCGGTTTGAGGACAAGACCGACGCTTCTACCCGCATCAAGATCATGACCGACGGCATACTCCTTCAGGAAATGAAGCTTGATCCCTGGCTCAGCAAGTATTCCCTGCTCATGGTCGACGAGGCCCACGAGAGGAGCCTCAACATCGACTTTATTCTCGGCCTGCTCAAACGGGTCCTGGCGGAACGGGCCGATTTCAAGGTAATCGTTTCCTCCGCGACCATGAACACGGAGCTTTTTTCCGCCTATTTCGACGACTGTCCCGTGGTGAAGATTGACGCCATCACCTATCCCGTTACCTTGGTATACGATCCCCCGGCGATTCCCCCTTCGGGCGGGGGCCTCGCGGCGGAGGAAGCCCTCCTCGAAAAGATCGCGTCCATCGTCGGACGAATCATCAACGACGGACGTTCCGGAGACATCCTGGTTTTCCTGCCCGGTGAGCGGGCAATCAAGGGCTGCGTGCAGCGGCTCTCGGTCGAGCCCTGGTTCCGCAAGCTTCACGTGCTTCCCCTCTACGGGCGACTTAGCAAGGAGGAACAGGAACGGGTTTTTGACCTTCCTCCCTTCGGGAAGAAAAAAATAGTCATATCCACCAACATAGCCGAAACCTCCGTCACTATCGACGGCATAACCAGCGTTATAGATTCGGGCCAGGCGAAGCTCAATTTCTACAATCCCTTCAGCTATACCTCGAGCCTCAACGAAGTACCCGTGTCCAAGGCCTCATGCAACCAGAGACGGGGCCGGGCGGGACGAACCCGGGAGGGAACCTGCTACCGTCTTTACGAACGGCAGGACTTCGAGGCCAGGCCCCTCTACACCACCGAGGAAATATACCGCACCGACCTTTCGGAGGTGGTACTCCGCATGGCCGAGCTCGGCATCAGCGACTTCGAGCAATTCGACTTTATCTCGCCTCCCTCCAAGAGCGGCCTCGTGGGGGCGGTGGAAACCCTCAACCTCCTTTCGGCCCTGACCCCGGAACATACCCTTTCCAAAATCGGCCAGATGATGTGCCTCTTCCCCCTGCCCCCCCGTCAGTCCAGGATTATCGTGGAAGCCATCCTCAATTGGCCCTCGTCGGTCGAGGACGTTGTCGTGGCGGCGGCCTTCCTCTCGGCCCAGTCTCCATTCATCCTCCCGCCGGGCAAGGAGATGGATGCCCGCCGGGCCCACCACGGATTTCGCGAAAGCGCAGGCGATTTCGCGAGCTTCCTGAAAATTTTCCGTATGTACAAGATGGCCAAGAACAAGGCTAAGTTCTGCGACATCAGCTTTTTGGACGAACGGGTCATGGCCGAGATCGCGAACATCAAGGATCAGCTGGAGCTCATCGTCTCAGATATGGGCGTGCCCATAATTGGCGGGGGGCCCATCGAGGATTACCTCACCTGCGTCGCCACCGGCATGATCCAGTTCGTCTGCGTAAAGGACGGAAGGGACTCCTTCAGGAGTCTTACCGCCGAGAAGATACAGATACACCCCGGTTCCTGCATGTACCGCGAGGAGCCGCATTTCATAGTGGCGGGAGAAATCGTCCGTACCTCGAGAATGTACGCCATGTCGGTTTCGCCCCTGGATAAGAACATCCTTTCCCGCATCGATCCCGCCCTCCTTGCCCGACTGTCGCCAAAGAAGGGAAAGGACGCGCGACTTTCCGCGGCGGATCGGGATAACGACCGTCGAGGCGAGGGGAACTCCAAACGGGGCAAGGCACGGCCGGGAGAAACCCCCACAGACGCGAAGGGACCGGCCCGCGCCCAGAAGGGAAGCCTTCCGGCGGAGACGGTCGCGTT
>QKDA01000180.1 GCA_003246765.1 Spirochaetales bacterium
CGAAACGGAAGGGGCGGAAGCGCTTCGCGCCGGCGGCTTGGGCGCCCGGGCCTGTTTTGAAACCTTGGCTTCGGCTTTCTTTTTTTGCGCCACGAATGAGTACGATCCCGAGGTTAATCCCGCGGGAATCTTTGCCTTTCGGCCCTCAAGGAGATCGACGAGCGCGTCAATCGCGGCATCCCAGAGGGATGACTCGGAAGACTTACCCTTATCGGCCCCCGCATACACCACGACCAATTCGTTCTTCCTGAAACCCTCGAGGACGGGCTGGCTTTCCGGATTCTTCGGGTTAATTACGATGTAACCCAGATCCGGATGGTGATATCCGATCACCAAGTCAACGGCCTTCCAACCAGAAACTTCCTTAATTACACCGGCCATGTTGGAGGTAAGGGAAGACAGATTTCTGGACTTTGTCTTGTATCCCGCTTTTTGAACCAACAGCATAGTAATGGCAGAGAGGGTGCCTTCATCGGAAAAAACCTTATCCGCAAGCATGTTGTTTATTTCGTCCGCAATGTTATTCCTCGGAGTAATTTTATCCAGCAGATCGATGGTTGCATTGATGTGCCGAACCGAAGAATTGAAGCCCTCGCGAGTGGCTAGATGACTGTAAAGGCTGGTTCCTTCTATCATTAAGATCCCCCTATCTTGCTCAATTATACGCCATAAACGGGTAATTTCTATAAAAAAAACCCCCGAAACGGTGATTTACTGTTTCGGGGGCAGGTTGCTAAAAAAGGAAGGTTAGAGTTCCTTCAAACCCTTTTTACCGCGGGTGGGGGTCGCGGCGCGGCCTCGGCGACCGCGTCCGGAATCGACCACGCCTTCCTTGGCTTTCTTGGTCGCAGCCCGTCCGCGCTTGGGAGCGGCGGGGGTTACGGCCTGAGCCTTGGGGGCCTCGATGGCGGGAGCGGCGGAGTCGTCGTTCAGCATATCGAGATACTGTGACCTTCCGGCGGGAGTGCCGGCCCCGGGATCTTCGCTGACTGCCCCGTCGGTAGTAAAGGTCTGGGCAATGTCGGCGCGAACCGTGGAGCGGCGGCGGCTGAAGGAGGCGAAAGCCGCGTCCTGGAATCCCTTCGAAACGCCGTGGAGGAACTCGTTGAGCACGTTGGCCATGCCGTCGAGGGTGGCTTTCTTGCGCTTGATCGAGGTGATATCCACGTCCAGAAGCAGACCGGGCTGCAGATGGAAGGGGTTGATGATGTAGTCGAACTTGTTGAACTCGGTCTCGAGGAAGTCGAGGCGTTCTTCCATCACGCGGCGCTCGATGGGGTACTGGTAATCGTACATGGTCTTGAGCTTGTCGCGCATGATGATGAGGCGCTTGCGGAGCTTGTCCTTTTCGTAGAGGTAAGTCCGGTTCATCTTCTCGACATCGGTCTCGACGGGCTTAATGAAGGAGATTTCGTCCCACACCTTGGCGATATTCTCGTAGAGGGGATCGCCGGTGCGGTCCTTGATCTTGGTCTTGATCTTGCGCTTGTAGATGGCCGCGAGATCCTTGAAGTCGGTGACGCGGGTCAGGAACTTGGAGTCCTCGTAGCGGGTCTCCAGCACGTCCCAGAGGTGCTCCACTTCGGTCTCGAAGGACTTGATCATCACCTCGTAGGCCTTGCGCTCCTCGTTCAACTGGGCGTTGTCGTAGTAGCGGAGGCGGATCTGGTAGCGCTCGTCCGGGAGAAGGGCGGTGTTGGTGTCGTCGTACTCGCGGAGGATGAGCTCACGGGCGTTCTTGAGGTTCTCGATGTACTGGTAACCCATCTTCGAGGTGTCAAGAATGGAGGTGAGGGAGTTGATGGCGGTATTGAAGCCCCGGTTGCGGATGTTTTCGATGTCGATAATCTTCTTGAGGTTCTCGCGGATGTTAAGCTGGTCATAGGTGGCGGGATCGATCTCGGCGCGGAGATTGTTGATCCGGTCCATGAGTTCCTTGGCCATGACGTCGTAGCGGCGGCTCTTGGGATTATCAACGTTGTCGTCGGTATAGTCGGTAACCTTCCGCATCTTGGCGAAGATGATCTCACCGTCGGAAAGCTCCTCGAGGCCCTGGTCGATGCGGTCATCCTTCATCTTCTCGATGGCCTTGTCGATCTCGTCCATGTAGTGCTTGGCAATGAGGTCCTTGATAAGGTACTCAACGGTGGCCTGGTAGTGGAAAATGGGGCTGATGAGCTCGGAGTCAAGGATATTCACAGAGAGCTTTACGTCGGTGACGGTCTTCGGCTTGTAGATATTGTCCTTGAAGGCGCACTTGACGATGGAGTACGCGTTCTCGCCCCGAACGAAGGCGCCGACGTCGGTCTTCTGGCGGAGAAGGGAGTTGGTCAGGGTTTCGAGATCGTTCACGCCGCGCTGGATATGACCCTGCAGGTGACCGTACATGTTGACCATGGACTTTTCGATTTCGCCGGTATTGAACTTGTCCGCGCCGCCGACCTCGTCGAGGAGGGTCGCGATCTCCTTCGGGGTGTAGCGGTTGAGGACCTTCATTTCCTCCCGGTCGACGAAGCCGCGCACCTTCTTGAGCATTTCGTCTTCGGCGGTGACCATGTACCGGTTGAACATGTTCTGGTAGTTCTGGTTGAAGTAGTTGTAAAGCTTCTCCTTGAGACCGCCCATTACGTCCAGGCGTTCCAAGACCTCTTTGGGGAGCTTCGCGTTCATATGGTGGAGGACTTTGTTGGTTTCCTCCTCAAGGAGCTGGTTTACTTCCTTTTGCTGATCGCGGTAGTCCTGCGCGAGAGAGTTGCGCGAACCGACGGCGCTCGGCTTCTCGGGGTGGAATACGTTAGGACTCCGGGGCAGATCGATGCTTGCCATACTTCTATCTCCTTCTATCACTCAGTTTCGTGAACTAAATACGGAATATCAGTTTCATTATAATCATCCCCCGAATTATGTAAAGCGTTTTTTTTTTTTTGTCGTATGCAAGAAAACATATAATGGTATAAACTGGAAAAAAAGAAACCGGAGCAAGCCATGACCATTAAACGCGTTATCACGACCCTCTTTTTTGGCTTTTTACTCCTCGGCTCCCCTCTTTTCGCCGGGGAGCGAACCGTTCCAGTAGATATTTTACTCATGATCGATAAGTCTCTGTCCATGGCGGAAGACGGGAAATTCGACAGCTTGAGACGCTGGTCCCGGGATCACCTGGTCACCCAAATGCTCATACCCGGCGACCGCATAAGCATTTGGCAGTTCTACGGCCGCTCGGAGATGCTCCTCGACCGCGTCATTCCTCCCGACGGGAATACGTCCGAGGTAGTCCGAAAGATTGAGACCATCGTTCCCGACGGGGAATATACGGATATCGGACTTGCCCTCGATACCATACGGGAGGCAATTTCCGGATGGGAAGATACGGGCCGGCTCAGAATTCTCTATATGCTGACGGATCTTAAACAGGAAGCCCCCTGGAGTTCCCGTTACGCGGGGGTGGAGGATCGTTACACAAGCCCCTATCTGGCGGAAGCGCGAATTCTGGAGCACGACAACTGGTACGAGATTACCCTGGATATGGACATTCAAGACCGGGTGGCTGAAGAAACCAAGCGTCTTTACGAGTCGATAATCGCGTTGGGAAACGAGCCCAGGGAAAAAAGCGGGGGCTTGGGAGATCAGAGCGGGCAAAACGGGGAGAACCAGGTTTCCGGCGGCGGCACGGAAGCAACCGGAGACGGCATCAAAGCCCCCGACGGAGGTAATGACGCCCAGGGAGAGGAAAGCCCGAACCGGAGACTCCAAATCGGAGGAAGTTCATTACCCCTACCCGCGGCGGGGGCCGTTGTGGTAGTATTAGGGGCGGCAGCGACCCTGGTCATCGCATTGGTGGCGCGCCGTTCCCGCAGGAAACGTGAGGAAGAATCGGATAAGCCCCTGGACCATACATGAAACGCATACTCTTCGCACTTCTCGCCGCCCTCCTGGGCGGTCTGTTTGTTTGGCTGTTCCTGAATCGCCAAAACCTGTCGAATTCCGGGGGAACCCGGCAACAGCCCCGGACTGTCATTCCCGCTTCGCCGGACATTAACCAGACAAAGGAAGACCCCTCCGTATCTGCGGGGCCGATCGATGAATCCAGGGTTCAACCCCTCATCCCCCTCGCGCCGGATGAAACCTTTCTTCAGGGCCTTTCCGCCGACCTAAACCAGGACGGGTTAGCGGATCAGATCTGTGCCGTGAAAAACGTGACCGACTCCGCCATTTACCTCATACCGGGAATCCAGACCCCGATTACGGGGGAGTATATCCGGGGAACCGCGATAAAAACCGGCGTAACCCAATCGAGAACCCTTCTCTTCTATATTATGGACATTATCGGCGACCATTCCGAGGCCCTTATTTACTCCGGCATGACCGCAGAGAATCAACAGCTTCTCTCGGTGTACCTTCCGGAACAGGCAGCGGAGGGCAAGATTTCCTATCGGGCGGTCGCGGATCTGCGCGCGGACGGGCCCATTTCCATCCGGGTTACGGAGCGGTACGAGGCTTACAATCTTGGGTTAACCGCCGGAGAAAGCTACCCCATAGTCTCTTACAGCTCGGACCCGGACGCGCCGCAAACCCTCGACCAGATAGAGCGTACCTATACGTGGGATAAATCCCTGAAACGGTATAGAGAGACTGCGGAGACCAAGATCACCGGTAAAAAGATAGAGAGCAACCTGCTCAGGCAGCTGCAGGGCGGGGACTCGGAAACCTTCAAGCGTTTCCTTACGGGGCTGTGGCATCAAGGGCCCCAGGGATCCGCAGAGTCTCCCAGATATCTCTTCTACGATCCCATAGCGAACGAGTTCATCTTCCATTCCGGCGCGACCGAGGAAGTATATCAGATCGATACCATCGTCAACCGCCGTTACGGGGTGTATCTCACCACCCGAAACAAGTCGATCTCGAATATACGCCGCCTGATCGATATCGAGCTGAGCGCGGCGGACGAGATACGGATTAAGGTTCAGGAAGACGTGCAGCTAAAAATCGGCGTCGCCTCGGACTGGGACGGCTTGTACCGAAAGACCGCGGGTAGCCAGCCCGCAGGCCCTGCGGTCAGCCTTGCCTCTGTCAAAGACCGTATCGTCTCCGCGGCTGTCTGGGCATCCGGGGACGGTACCAGGATCAGCTTCGCGCAAAGCGCTTACTCCATGACAGGCAACGGAGCGGAAGAATCGGGTATTTGGGCTCTGTTCGAGGCCTTTAACGGGCCAGTGCTCCAGCTCCGACCCAAGGGAGGGCAATCAAGATTCTACCTGGTGAGCCTGCCGAAAGAGGGCCTCGAAATAAAGCCCGTTACCCTTACGATGCAGGGTACGGGAACCACCGGGGAACCCACCATCACGCTCACCCCCGATAAATGAGGGCGCCGGCTATTCAGTGACGAGATAACTCTCAAATCCGGCGTTCTTTAGGCGTCCGCCCACGCTTTTCTTCTCGTCGTCCGGCACGAGCACGGCGAAGTACACAGTGCCGCTGGGCCTCTTCGATTCGTGGATCTCCGCGGCGAAGCCCGCCTTTGCCAGGGCCGCGACCAAGTCAGAGGCATATTCCCTATTCCTAAAAAAACCCACCTGTTGCCAGGTCCTGACCGACGAGGAAGGCGGGCTGCCGTCGGAGGCGGAAGAATCCTTTGAAGCCGCCGTATCGGGGCTGTTGGTTTCCGCCTGCTCGGCTTGTTTGGGTTGTTGGGCTTGCTGGGCCTGTTGGGATGCCAGGGCAGAGCCTCCCGCGGAGGCGAAGGCGGCAACCGCGGCTTCGTTGCGGGGCATCAGATACCAGAAGGGTGAAGGCGAAAGAAGGGTCTTCGACGCCGCAATCCTCGCCTCCGGGGAATCGGGCCAGCGCGCGATAAGGGTGTCCCGGGCAGCGGTATCCGAACCGGACCACCACAGGGTTAAAAGCAACGCCGGTGCCCAAGCAGCGAATTGGGAATTATCCGCCATGGACCGGATTATGGAACGGGCTTCGGCAGGATCTCCGGACTGGAGGGATATCCATGCGGCATAGACCCGGGCGCGCAAAAGGGAGGGAGGGTCAAAAGAGGTAAGCAAAACCCCGCGAACCGCGGAATCCGCCCCGGCATAGTCGCCAGCCTGGATAAGGCAGCGGGCCGAATCGAGAAGCAGCGAGTCCGGGGAGCCGGCGGGGTCCGCCTGCGCGGCCTCGCGGAAACGGAGGGCGGCCTCCGCGGTATTGCCCAGCCGCTCCTCGAAGTCCGCTAGGGCAGCCAGGAAAAAAGAGCGGTCCCTCCCATTCGCCTCGGCGGCGGCCTTTTCCAGGGCCTTGACCACCGCTTGGGGAGCACCCCGTCCGAGAGCCTCCGCAAGAACGGAGGAACGGTTTTTATTGGCCGGTGTTGACTCCGCGGCGAAACCTGGGAACGGAACGGCCGCGAGAACCAGGGTCAGGACGAGGAAGCAGGCCGCGTATCTATCGGGTCCGGTCTTGTTCACAAACCCTCTTCCGTACCGCGTTTTGGCGACGGGGAACCGCTGAAAGAGCCTTTCTTCTTTGCGCTGCCCCGAACCGACGTCACCTGGTCGCGGCGGGACCGCAGCTTAAAGGGCACCGAAGCGAGCACCCCCGCGGTGAAGGCGAAAAGCAGGCTTACGAAGATAGGAACGTCGCGAAAGGTGCCGAAAATCCAGGACACGTCGCATCGATTATCGAGGTTGAAACCGATAAACAAGGTCGCGCATAAAAGGGTCGCGAGAAATACCGCCAGTTTCCAGGGCATGTCAGGCCTCCGATTCGGTTTTCACCATTTTCGCACGGAACGTCCGGCCCCGCAAGCCGGTGAGTTCGGCGAGGACGAACCCCCCGATGAGGGAGGGGTCCAAGGGTCCCGAAAACACGACCATCTCCGAGAGCTCCGTATGCCCGAACAGCTCGTTTTTGTCGTTTCGGGACACCGATTCCACCAGTACGGGCATGATAGTGCCTACCCTTCCCTTCATGCGCTCCGCGCTCAGGCGGTGCTGAAGCCGGATTATCCTGTCCAGTCGGGCCTTTTTTACGTCTTCGGGGATTCGCCCCTCCATGTCGTAAGCCTTGGTGCCCTCCCGGGGATTGTAGTGGTACATGTAGGCGGCGTCAAACCCGACTATTTTCAGGAGGTCTACCGTATCTTCCAGGTCTTCCTCGGTTTCCCCGGGAAAGCCCACGAGAATGTCCGTGGAAAGGGATGCCTCGGGAATGCGCTCGCGGATGCGGTTCACCAGGGCGAGATAGTCTTCCCGGGTGTACTTGCGGTTCATGAGGCCGAGGATCCGGTTCGAGCCATGCTGCACCGGGAGATGGATAAACCGGCAAAGCACCCGCTCCCGGGCGATAACG
Source organism: Spirochaetales bacterium (assembly GCA_003246765.1). Lineage (GTDB taxonomy): Bacteria > Spirochaetota > Spirochaetia > Treponematales > Treponemataceae > Teretinema. The sequence continues at coordinate 7,339 of QKDA01000180.1, forward strand.
TCGATAAGGGCGTAGGAAAAATCTTTCGGATGGCTCGACATGAAGCGAACCCAGCGGATGCCGCCGGTTTCGTCGATTTTACGGGCAATTCGGGTAAGGAGACCCGGAAAATCCACGAGAGTTCCAGTGTCAGGGTCTACCCAGCGATAGGAGTTTACGTTTTGCCCCAGGAGGGTCACCTCCCGGACGCCCCGGGCAGCCAATTCGGCGAATTCCTCGAGGATATCCGGCAGGGGCCTTGAAACCTCCCGGCCCCGCACGTAGGGAACGATGCAGTAGGAACAAAAGTTATTGCACCCGTTCATGATGGGAACGAAGGACTGAAAGGCCCCGGCCTCGTGGGAGGAAGGGGCGAACCAGTAGGCGTTGGCGGGCTTTTCGTCGGTTTCCTCGTAGGCCCTTCCCTCCTGGACCGCCCGGAAGATGTCGGAGAAACGGTCCCGCTCGAACATTCCCACCACGAAATCCACCGCGGGGAACCTCTGCCTGAACTCGGCGCGGATACGTTCCGCCATGCAGCCCATAATGAGGAGGGCGAATTTTCGGCTCCGCTTGAGGGCGGTGAAATGGGCGATGCGGCCGGCGACCCGGGTTTCCGCGGTGATCCTGACCGAGCAGGTGTTGATGATGACCAGGTCGGCGGTTTCCGCTTCCGGGGAGGGACTCCAGCCCATGGAAATGAGGAGCCGCGCCACGGAGGCGGATTCCGCCTGGTTCATCTGGCAGCCGTAGGTTTCGAAGAAAAAGGTCATAGGGTGCCTCCCTCGGCATAGGCGAAGGCGCTGTGGTTGTGAATACTCTCGAAATTCTCCGCTTCCACGCTGTACCAGGGAAAGGAGCCGAGCCGCGGGATGGCGAGGATGACGTCGCGTACGAGATCTTCCACGAATTTGGGGTTGTCGTAGGCCGCCTCGGTAACGTATTTCTCGTCGTCCCGCTTTAGAAGGCTGAAGACGGCGCTGGAGGCGCATCCCTCGATGAGGGAAACCAGGTCCTCGATCCAGAAGAAAGGGCCCAGCTGGAGCTTCACCCGGACGATGCCCCGCTGGTTGTGGGCGCCGTACTCGCTGATGGCCTTGGAGCAGGGGCAGACGGTCTGGACGGGAACGGCGACGGAGACGTAAAAGCGGCGGCACCCGCCCTCGCAGGTTTTGTCGCTCACCATACCCTCGAAGGCGCAGTCCAGGGCTAGCATGGAGGACTGCCCCGAAACGGGGGCCCTTTTCTCGATGAAAAAGGGAAAGCTTAGCTCGCCAAAGGCCCGGGCGGCGTCAAGGGAAACCCGGATTTCCTCGAGCATGTCCAGGAAGTGGGGCATGGAAAGCCGCTCCCGGTGCTGGTGGAAGACCTCGATGAAGCGGCTCATGTGGGTGCCCTTGAAATGGTGGGGAAGGTTGACGAAAAGGTTCACCGTCCCCGTGGTGTGCTGGATGCGGTTATCCCGGTCAAGCACGTGAATGGGATAACGCAGGTCCTTGATTCCTACCTTTTGAAGGGGAACCTCCCGGTCATCCCGCTCGTTTTGAACGTCGATCAACACCCGGCAGCCCCCCTATCACTCGAGCCCGGCGGCCCTTCGGGCTGCGAGCAGGGTGTTTTCCATAAGCATGGCGATGGTCATGGGGCCGACGCCCCGGGGCACCGGAGTGATGAAGGAGGCAACCTCGCAGGCAGGCTCGAAGTCCACGTCCCCCACGAGGCGGTAGCCCTTCTTCGCGGAGGGGTCTTCCACGCGGTTTACTCCCACGTCGATGACCGCGGCCCCGGGCTTGATCATGTCCGCGGTAATCATGCGGGGCTTGCCCGCGGCGGCCACCAGGATATCCGCCTGCCGGGTGAATGACGCGAGGTCCTTCGTGCCCGTATGGCAAACCGTAACGGTGGCGTTGGCCTCGCGGTTTGCGAGGAGGATGGCGACGGGTTTGCCCACGATGTTGGAGCGGCCCACTACCACCGCGTGCTTACCACGGGTCTCGATTCCCGCCTCCTTGAGGAGCACGAGAACCCCGTGGGGGGTGCAGGGGAGAAAGCCGGGACGGCCGATAACCATGTTGCCTACGCTCACGGGATGAAAGCCGTCCACGTCCTTGGAGGGATCGATGGCCATGATGACCCGGGACTCGTCGATATGCCTGGGAAGCGGGAGCTGCACCAGGATGCCGTGAACGCTTCGGTCGGCGTTGAGCTCGGCGATGATGTCCAAAAGCTCGGACTCTCCCGTAGACGCGGGAAGCCTAATGCTCCGGTCGAGCATGCCGACCTCCGCCAGGGCCTTTTCCTTCCCCGTCACGTATGAAACCGACGCGGGGTCTTCCCCGACGAGAACCACCGCGAGACAGGGATGGGTTCCCTTCTCCTTGAGCTCCCCTACGGACGCCGCCACGCGGGAACGCACCGACGCCGCCACCGAAAAACCGTCTATAACAATCGCGCTCATGGGCCCTTTCCTCCGAAATGATTCGCGCCTATACGCCGCGCCGGAGAGGACGCGGGGGTCCTGAGCCGGGGGAAACGGTGTAACTGGCGGATGGATACATTGTTGTACCATGTACCGCCTTTAATAGACAATAGCGGAAAAAATGAGGTATAGTGTGCCAATGAAACGTTCGATCCTCTTCCTGTTCCTGGGGGCCTGCGCCCTCTTCGGTCTTGGAGCCCAAGAAGCCCAGGAACCCTCTCAGCCCTCAGCGACGTACGACTACCAGCCGATCCGGAAGGGCGACCAAACCATCCGGATTAACCTCGGTACGGGACTTTCCCTGTTCAACGCGACCTCCGACGAGATCGAGACCGAAACGAACATGAAAGCCGGGGGCAGCGGCAACATCGGCTTTACCCGTTTCGTGACGAACCGCGTATTTCTCGGGGGCGAGATAGCCTTCGCCTTCAATCCCACCATAGGGGGAAACCTCTACTTCTACCTTCCCCTTACCTTTCTCGCGGGCTACGAGCTGGTCTTCGACCGGATCCACGTTCCACTTTCGGTAGCGATGGGCGGCGTGTTCCAGACGTACTCGACCACGAACTACTTCGGCCCCATTCTCAGGCCCGAGCTCGGCGTGTACTGGCAGTATTCACCCGCCTGGTCCTTCGGGGCCCAGTCCGGCTGGAACATTATTCCCCAGTGGTATGCCGACGGCTGGAACAACCGCACCGGCAACATTCTCACCCTGAGCGCCGGTTTCCGGTACCACTTCTATTGATCGGAGAGCCGCTATGAAAAGATCCATACCCTACGCAGTCATGACCGGCCTTCTGGCCGCCTCCATAGCCCTCGCTTCATGCGACGCGCCCCCCATTTTCGCGGCCATCGAGGAAGAGGTGGCCCTCAAGGACCCCTCGGTCAGGGGAATCGTCTCCTCCATGGTGATCGTGCCCGACGGCAGAAGCGGAGAGGGCATGAAGTACGCCTCCAACGGGAGGGTGTACAAAAAGTCCGGAAGCTCAGGCTCCTGGGACGAGGTGTCCCTACCCGCCTACCGCTGCCGAGAGCTGGCCTATGACGGCGTCTACGTTTACGGCCTCATGACCGGGGACGACGCCATTGCCACCGCCGGGGTGTTTTATCTCGACCCCGCCGCGGGTAACGGCTGGACTAAGATTGCCGGCACCGACGGCATGGAGCGGGTCCTCTCGGGGAACGGTTTCGTGTACGGCTTTACCGCCGCCGGTACCGGGGGCAGCGGCACCTTCGAGATGTACCATCTAACCGCCGGCGGGACCGGCGCGGCCCTGGCCACGGGGCTCGCGAAGCCGACCTCCAGCGCCGTGGCGGATTACGACGCCGGCACGGGCGTAAGCTGGTTTGCCACCTTGGGCGGGGTGTATCCCGCCGACGGGAGCGCTCCCCTCACCGGAGGGCCCACGACGGGGGTTCTCGCCATGACCGCCTCGGATGGGGGACTCCTGTTCGCCGCTACGTCCTCTACGCTGCATATGCTCAACGGGGCTGCCTGGACCTCAATAACCCATAAGGGAACCCAAAGCGGCGTCGCGAGCCTCGCCTGGCTGCCCCGCGGATCGGATTCGGGCGTCGTGCTCCTGGGCGGCGGTAAGACGGAGGGTTACTCGGAG
>QKDA01000029.1 GCA_003246765.1 Spirochaetales bacterium
AATATGCCGGTTCTGCGGCGATGAGGAGCGCCGCCGCGGCAAAGAGGGCAAAGCCCGTCCGCGGCAGCGCGGCTTTCCCGATCATGGCCGCCTCCTTCGTTCCGTAGGGATGCTACTGGTGATACTTAAGTCTAAGCCCCGCCGGGGGGGCGGTCAAATTCACGCCCTACTCGGGGGAGGCGAGGGGCGTGACGCCCGGGTTGAGGCTACCCGACGGCGACAAGCAGCGCCGGTATCACCAGGGCCAAGGCCCCCGTACAGAAGAGCCAGCAGGAGTTGGCCAGATCCTGGTCCAGACCGTATATCGCCGGCGGAATGAGGGAGTTGAAGGCCGGGGGCATGGCCGAAAGGACGACGACGACCCGGAAGGCCATATCCTCTCCCCGCAATCCCGCAAGGGCAGCGGCGGCCGTGACGGCGGCGGGAACGGCGGCGAACTTGTTGCGGTAAGCTCCGACGGCGGAGAAGCGCATCCTGAATCCCACCGAAACGACCAAGAAGAGGGAAGACAGGGGTATAAGCAGCGCGTTGAGGGACGACAGGAAGGCGGGCCTTGGGATTCCCAGGCCGCGCAATGCGAGGCCGAGGGCGATCGCCGTCGCGTAGGCCGCGATGTAGGGGTCCTTTACGAGGGCCATGAGGTTCGAGAGGAATCCCTTCGTTCCCGGTCTTGTCGGTTCCGCGGAGGTTTCGCCCCGGGAGCCGAACCATTTCGCCGCGGGATACCCCGCGAGATAGTAATAGGCTTCCTCGAAGAGCTTATAAAGCGAAACGTACGCGTAGCTCCCCTCGCCGAAGAATACGAAGCAGATAAGGCCGCCGAAATTGCCGATGTTCGTGAAGGACGCCGAAACGAAGGCGGCTCCGGCCTTTTTCGGGTCATGTCGAAGGACGGCGGAAAGGGCAAGCCCCCCGGCCCCGCCCAGGACGAGGGCGAATAAGCCCAGAAGGGGAAGGGCCGTCAGTCCCCGGGAGGCCGAGCCGAGGCCCCAAAATGCCGAGGCCGTCACCAGGGGATTGATTCCCAGTAGGGCGGCCCGCTGAAAGGTGGTAACGGCCGCCGCGGCCCTTTTTTCATCTCCGGGGCGGTGCCTGGTCTTTCTCCTGAGGAACTGCCCCGCCATGAGTCCCAAGGCTATGATCGCCACCGAGAGCGCGAATTTGAACATCCTCCGCCCCTTATGCCTTGAAGCGCCCGATCAGGGTTTCCACCCGTTCCGCGGCGGCGGCGCTCACCGAGGCGATCTCGACCAGGGATGAGGTTTCCGACCCCGCTTCCTTCGCCTCGAGGCTGAGGGTCGAGGCGCTTCCGGCGATCAGGGAGATAGAGCCTTCGAGGCGCAGTATGGAGGCCTTCATTTCCTCGTTTCTCGCGCCGATGGAGGCATGGCCCTGCCTTACCCCCTCGGTGGTTTCGTTCAGGTCCCGCAGGGCCTCGAGGATCTCCCTGGAACCGCTTCTCTGTTCCCCGAGGGCGCCGTGGACCGACTGGATCCGCTCGCCGGTTTCTTCCGCCGCCAGGGAGATGGCCTGGAAGGCCCTTTCGGTTACCGCGGAGGACTCTTCAATCTCGCCGATTTCACGGGCCAGGGCCGAAAGCTCCCGGCTGATTCCCTTGGTCTTGACCGCGGATTCTTCCGCCAGGGAGCGGACCTCTTCGGCGACTACCGAGAAGCCGGCTCCGTGGGCCCCGGCGTGGGCCGCCTCGATGGCCGCGTTCATGGCGAGAAGGTTCGTCATCGCTGAGATCCGGGAGAGGGTGGCCGTTATCGCCCCGAGGTCGTCGGACCGCCTGGAAAGGCTTTCGATGCGGGTCTTCATGGCGGCGATGGACTCCCTGCCCCCGGCGGTATTGCCCAGGAGCCCCTGGGCGGAGGAGGCGATGCCTTCCATGGTCTTCGCGATGGACTCGATGCTCTGGACCATTTGCTCCACCGCGGAGGAGGCCCTCTCCACGCTTTCTGTCTGGGCCCGGGCGCGGCTGCCCAGGGCCAGGATCTCCCCGGAAACCTGATCCGTAAACTGCGTGGCCTCCCGCATGACCCGGGTTTGCTCTTCCGTGCGTCCCGTGATCTCCCTCGCCCTTTCGTTCAGCCTGCCGTTCAGGGTTGAGACCGCCTCCGCGGAGCGGGTGAGGGCCCCGGTTACCCGGGTAAGCTTTTCCTGTTCTTCCCTGAGATGGGTAACGATGGCGTGGAGGGTGTCCAAAAACCGGTTAAAGGACGCGGTGAGCTCCCCCAGCTCGTCCCTTCGGTCGCTTCGGAGCCTGGCCGTCAGGTCCGCGTCCCCCTCCGCGAGCCGGGTAAACACCCTCTGGGTCTCGATGACGGGCTTGGTGATGTTGCGCGACAGGAAGGCGCTGAGGGCGGTCATGACTACCGGGGTTGCCGCGAAGAGCGCGATCAGGATAGCGGCGATGCGGTTCCTGAGGCGGTAGAATTCCGCTTCCCGCATGGTCATAAACAGGGACCAACCCGGGGAATCGGTAACCGGCGCGCTGAAGGCCACCCGGGAGATTCCGGCCTCGTCCCGGTACCTGCCGAAGACGCTCCCCTCCGCCGCGGTTTCGCCAGGATCCAGGGACCGCGCCGCCAGGGCGGAGAGCCCCCTATAGCCCCGGGTTTCGTCCGCCGTAGTCAGGTTGAATTCGAGAACGTCGCCGCCGTTGGGAGACGCGAGGACCCGCCCGTCTCCCTCGCTGAGAAAGACGACCCCGGTGCTTCCGAAACCGATGCCGCTGCAGATGCGGGAGAGGGCCTCGGTCTTGATCTCCACCCCTATATACCCGAGGGAAGGGTCGGCGGGATCAAGGGCTCCAGTTATAGAAACGACCGGATAGTCCCTGCCTTGGGGGACGTAGGCCCGGGTGATGGTGAACTCCCGGTTCGTCAGGGGGGCGTTTTCCGTAAGGATGGCCGTGTCCAGGAGATATTCGCGCCCGCTGCCGTCCAGCGTCCTTCCGTTCGGCAAGGTTACGAAAACCTCGTTGACGTCCCGGGGGCTTATGTCGTAGATCCCCCTCAGGGCCTTTTGCCGGAGATCCCCGCTCTCCGAGGCCAGAGCCGGGAATGCCCGCAGGGAGGCCGCGTAGTCCGCAAGCTCCCGGAGCATGATGCCGATCCGGCCCGACTGGCTCCGGGTGAGCTCTCGGGTCGAGAGGGCGATCGACGAGAAGACCTCGGTAACGAGCATGGCCGTCGGTATAAGGATGGCGGCGGTAATTACCGTGGTGGTAACTACGATTTTAAAGGTCGTGGCGAGAAACAAGGATCTTCGCGGTTTCACGATATCCCTCCTGGA
>QKDA01000048.1 GCA_003246765.1 Spirochaetales bacterium
AAACGATCGACGCAAGACTACAAAAGCCCGGCAGAAAGCCCCTGGGCCGGGCATAGCCCCGAGGAGAAAGAATGAAACAGACCGTACGCCGAATAACCCTGGACAGCAGGGAGATTATACTCGTGGGCACCGCCCACGTCTCCCGGGAGAGCATCGACGAGGCCGTTTCCTCAATTCGGGACGAAAGCCCCGACAGGGTATGCGTGGAACTCGACGAGGGAAGGCTTCAGGCCCTGGAGAACGAGAAAGGCTGGCAGGAGCTCGACATCAGCAAGGTTCTCAGGGAAGGCAAGGGCTTCCTCCTCCTGGCTAACCTGGTGCTTTCTTCCTTCCAGCGAAAAATCGGCGAGGACATGGGAATACGGCCCGGCGACGAGATGAAGGCAGCCCTCGAGGCGGCCCGTGAGGCGGGAATAGCCACCGCCCTGGTGGACCGTCCCATCCACGTGACCCTGCGCCGGGCTTGGGCCATGAACGGATTCTGGGGAAAGTCTAAGCTCCTGGCCACCCTCGTCTCCAGCGCCTTCAGCGACGAAAAGATCGGGGAGAGCGAGATCGAGAACCTCAAGGACCAGGGAGCCATGGACGCCATGATGGAAGAGCTCGCCTCCTACATGCCCAAGGTCAAGGAAGTGCTCATAGACGAACGGGACCGCTACCTCGCGAGCCGCATCTGGGAGGCTGGGGGGAACAAATCGGTAGCCGTTCTCGGCGCCGGACACCTTCCGGGAACCGAGGCGTACCTTCGGGAACTGGCGGCCGGATCGAAGGACAGCGACACCTCGGACATCGCCTCGGTTCCGCCCAAGACGACGGGATCGAAGGTCGCGGGACTCCTCTTTCCCGCCCTCATCGCGGCCCTCATCACGGCGGGATTCTTCACGGGCGGGGCGGTGACCTCTTTGGACATGCTCGTTCGCTGGCTTCTCTGGAACGGAACCCTCGCGGCCCTGGGCACCCTCATCGCCCTGGGTCACCCCCTCGCGGTAATCACCGCCTTTATAGGGGCCCCCGTGGCCACGGTGAATCCCTTCATGGCGGTGGGCCTCCTCTCGGGGCTTGCCCAGGCCTGGGTAAGAAAACCCCAGGTCAGGGACATGGAGCATCTCGCGGCGGACGTTTCCTCGGTGAAGGGATTCTACAGGAACCGCATATCCCACGTGCTGCTCATCTTTTTCCTCTCGAGCCTGGGCGGGGCTATCGGCAATTTCATCGCCGTACCGGCCCTGGTATCCACCCTGGTGAGGTAATATTAATCCGATTCCGGGAGGGCATGACTCTTCACGTTTCTTCATAAACGATGAAGATCGGGCCCTCCCCCGCTTTTTCCACTTGTGTAACAGGTGAATAAAAAGTATAATTGTTTGCGTAAACATTTTAAGGAGCTTCCATGAAACCCACATTCATATTCGAAACGGCGAAGGACAGCGACTCCCGGATCGCACGGCTCGAGCCCGAGGCCCGCAGGATCGGGGCGGTTAAAAACCCCTCCTGCAAGGTCACGCTCGATCAACAGAAGACGGGACAAACCTTTCTCGGTTTCGGCGGGGCTCTCACGGAGTCTTCAGGCAACGTCCTTTCTTTCCTGAAACCGGAAGAACGGACCCGCGTGATCGAGGCCTTCTTCAGTCAGGATAAGGGACATGCCTATACCCTGGCGAGAACCCATGTAAACAGCTGCGACTTTTCCCTGGAAAACTGGGCCTGCGTTCCGGAACGGGACGAAAGCCTTGAATCCTTTTCCATGGAACGGCCCCTGAAGTGGCAGATTCCCCTCATCCAGGAAGCCCGGGAAGCGGCCGGAGGAGACCTCAAGCTCATGATTACCCCCTGGAGCCCTCCCGGGTGGATGAAGGACAACGGGATCATGAACCATGGGGGAAAGCTCCTTCCCGGCTACTACGGGCTGTGGGCGCGGTACCTGCGCCGGTTTATCGACGAACTCAAGAAACTCGGCATTCCGGTATGGACCATGAGCGTCCAAAACGAACCCGAGGCGGTCCAAACCTGGGATTCCTGCTGCTGGACGGGAACCGAAGAGGCGACCTTTATAGCGGAACACCTCGGTCCGGAACTCAAGAGGGCCGGATACGACATACCGATTCTCCTGTGGGACCACAACCGGGATAGGATCAAGGAACGCGTGGAAGAAAGCATGAAAGTAGCCGGAGTCGAGCGCTACGTAGGCGGAGCGGCCTTCCACTGGTATTCCGGGGACCAGTACGAGAACGTCGCGTGGACCTCCTGGCGTTTCCCGAAGGGTATCGTCGCCTTTACCGAGGGATGCATAGAGGGAGGACCCAGGCCCGGAGCCTGGTTCACCGGCGAGCGCTACGCCCACAACATTATCAATGACCTCAACGCGGGATGCACCGCATGGATCGACTGGAACATCGCCCTCGACACGGAAGGGGGCCCGAACCACGCTGGGAATTTTTGCGACGCCCCTGTCCTGGTAAACAAGGAAAAGGGATCCTTCGAGTTCCAAAGTTCCTACTGGTACCTTGGGCATTTCAGCAGGTTCATCAAGCCCGGCGCCGTGAGAGTCTCCGCCAAGCTCGAGTCATGGATGATTCCCGCCGCGCCGGACGGCCGAATGGGGAACATGATGGAAGCCACGGCCTTCGCCAACCCTGACGGTACAGTCATTCTCGTCTTGTGCAATCGTACCGAGGCTGATATGATTTACCTCCTGGCTGACGACGATGACGGTTCCCAAACCGCATACCGGTGTCCGCCCCGGGGCATTCACACGGTCGTGCTGTCCCGATAGAGAGGCCGAACCGAAGGGGCGGGGCCTGCCCCGCCGCGGAGGCCCCGTAAATCTCCCGCAGGAGGCCCCCGTGGCGACCCAGAAGGAAGTTGCAAAACTCGCCGGCGTCTCGTTCATCACCGTTTCCCGGGTCGTGAATAACGAAGGCAACGTAAAGGAAGAAACCCGCAAGAGGGTCGAGGAAGCGATCCGGCAGCTGGGCTACTTTCCGAGCCACGCGGGAAAGGCCCTCAATAGCGGGCGGAACGGCACCATAGGCGTCATGACCCCCGCCCGGTTCGGCGACGGGATGGAAAATTCCTACCTAATGGGCGTCTTGAGGGGAATCGAGCTCGAGTGCCGGGAACGCGGTCAAGACATACTGCTCTCCCCCATGAGCGAAGAGGATCCCGCCTTCGACTTCCTCAGGCCCTACCGGCAGCGAAAGGTAGACGGCATGATCTACGTAGGCCTCAAACAGATGCCCGAACAGATGCGCAGGGAATTCGCGGACCGCCTCATCCCCTGCGTAGTGGTCGGCGACCGGCCCTCCTATGAGCATTTTTCCTGGATCGACACGGACAACGAGCGGGCGGGATACGAGAGTACCGTCAAGATATGGGAGGCCGGGCACCGGGTGATTGCCTTTCACGGTCTCGTCCCGGAACTGTACAATGCCAACATATCGGACCGCGAGAGGGGTTTTCGCCGGGCGATTCAGGACTTAAGCGGGAAACCGGTAGACGAGAGCCTCGTCTTGCGCGCGGATTACAGCCGCGAAGACGTTCAGCGAAGCATAGTAGCGGCATGGCCCGCCCTAAAAAACAAGCCGACGGCCCTCTTTTGCTCCACCGACAACAGGGTGCTTTCGGCGCTCGCAGCCTTCTCCGAACTGGGACTTGAGTGCCCGGCGGACGTTTCCCTAGTCGGCTTCGACGGCTTTCTCCGCGACATGGTATATGACCGTTCCATGGCGACCAATGAACAGCCCCTCACGGCCATGGGCCGGAAAGCGGCCTCTGTATTGATTAGCCATATCGAGGAGCCTCAGCTCCCGAGGGAAGAGATCGTCTTCCCCGTCGTTTTCACCCCCGGGGACAGCCTGAAAAAAATAGGCGGGAAATAGCCCGCCCGCGGCACTTCGCGGACGGGCCCATTCGCGCCGATTACCAGCTAAGCCCGTAACCGAAAGGCCACAGGGGCTTTTGATTCCCCGAAACGAAATTGTCCACCGGCAGCTGCTCCGTAGAGACGGGCCAGTCGAAGGGAAGCCTTCCCTTCGGCGCCACCTTGCCGAACAGCACGTCCGCGACACCCGAACCCTCGGTTCCCGGGAGCCATGAAGCGACGATGGCATCGCAGGAGAGGGCGGCTTCCTCGAGAATCAGGGGCCGGCCCGAAAGCAGCACCAGAACGACCCGGTCGAAGGACTCCCGGGCCCGTTCGATGGTCCCGATATCTCCCGCGTTGAGGCTGATCGACGCGCTGTCCCCCATTCCCTCGGCATAGGGCCTCTCCCCCACTACCACGACGCAGACCGCCTTTCGGTCGGTTTCGGCGAACTTTGCCCAGGGCTCGAAGACCACCCGGTCCGCCCCTGCCGCCTCGCGGATTCCGGCGAGGATAGTGGTTCCCGCGGTGATATTCCCGCTCTTTCCCTGCCATTCCATGGTCCAGCCGCCGCACTGAATGCCGATATTGTCCGCGGCGGAACCCGCTACGTACAGCTTCGCTGAGGGCGACAGGGGGAGAACCCCGCCGGAAGTCCCCGTCGCCTCGTTTTTAAGGATAACCTGACTCTCCGCCGCCGCCTTGCGGGCCAGCTCGAGATGCTCCGGCGAGCGGATGGTCGAGGCCAGGGCGCGGTTCGCCTTGGGCGACTCGAAAAGCCCCATCTCGAACTTGACCCGGAGGATGCGGGCCACCGCGTCGTCGATGCGGGCCATGGAAATATCCTTAGCATCCACGGCCTTTTTAACGGTGTCGATGAACTTCCTCCCGTCGTAGGGAACCATGTTCATGTCTACCCCGGCATTGATTCCCGTAACCATGGCCTTGTAGTAATCCCCGTCGATCTGATCCATGCCGGCCCAGTCGGAAACCACGAAACCCGCGAAGCCGAGCTCGCCCTTCAATAGATCCGTCACGAGGGCCTTTTGGGCGTGCATCTTGAGCCCGTTCCAGCTGGAGAAGGACACCATTACGGTCTTGACCCCGGCCTTGACCGCCTCCGCGTAGGGGGGAAGGAGCACGGTCCGCAGGTACGCCTCGTCCCCCGCGGCGTCTCCCTGGTCGATCTTGTAGGTTCCGGTTGTCGAGGTGCCCCACCGGGCGGCCCCGTCCCCGAGGAAGTGCTTGGCCGTGGCTATCGGCCGCGCCCCGGTGCCGGCAGCGGCGCCTACGGACGGGTCCGCGCCCTGGTAGCCCGCGATGAAGGCGGCGCCGAGGGCGGTCACGAGGGAGGGATCCTGGGAGAAGGATTCGTAGGTCCTGCCCCACCGGGGGTCCCGGGCGACGGCGACGCAGGGAGCGAAGGTCCAGGGAATGCCCGTGGCGAGGGTTTCTCTCGCCGTCGCGGCCCCCACGGCCCTCACGAGCTCAGGATCGTTTGCCGCGCCGAGGCCGATATTATGCGGGAAAACCGTCGCGTCCTTCAGGTTGTTGTGCCCGTGCACGGAGTCGACCCCGTAAAGCATGGGAATTCCAAGGCGGGTGGAAAGGGCCTCGTCCTGGAACCGGTCCACCATGTCCGCCCAGGAAGCGGGGGTATTGGGGTTCGGCGAGCCGCCGCCCCCGGAAAGCACGCTCCCGAGATAGAGGCTCGCGACATCGCCTCCCCGAAGACTCCCCTTCTCGATCTGCGTCATCTGCCCGATCTTCTCGTCCAGGGTCATGCGTTTCAGAAGGTCCGCCACCCGAGCCTCTACGTCGAGGGACGGGTTCCTGTACGCCGCGTTGGCGGGCACCTTGCCGCCCCCCGAGGGAGCCCCGGTTCCGCAGGACAGGGCGATAAAGGCAAGCGCCAGCGGCAGGGCCCGGGCGCAGTGTCGTATGTTCATTTGTTTCCTTCCTCCTCGAATCAGTATAGCACGAATCACTTGTCCACGCCGGTAACCACGACGCCCTGCATGAAAAAGCGCTGGGCCGCGAAGAAGATGACGAAGGGAACCGCGCAGGCGATGAGACTCGAGGCCTGAATGAGGTGACCCTCGCTGGTGTACATGTTGTTGAAGGTCGCAAGCCCCACCGAGATGGGCTGGAGGTCCGGTTTTCCCGCTAGGTAGATAAGGGGCCCGAAGAAATCGTTCCAGGCGAAGAAGAAGTGAAAGAGGGAAACGGAGATGATCGCCGGCACCGCCTGGGGAACGATAACCGCGAAGAGGGTCCGCACGGGACCGGCCCCGTCGATGCGCGCCGCCTCGTCCATTTCCCGGGGAATTCCCATGATGAACTGCCTGAGGAGGAACACGTTGTAGGCATTGGCGAAGAAGGGAGGGACCATGAGGGGAAGCCATGTCCCCACCCATCCGATCTTGAAGAACATGGAGTAGGTCGGGATGAGGGTTACCGCCGAGGGAAGGATGATGGTCGAGATGAGGACGATAAAAAACGCCCTCTTGCCGGGAAAACTGTACCGGGCGAAACCGTACGCCACGAGGAGAGAGGAGAGCACGGTTCCGACGGTGGTTATCACGGCATAGAGGGCGGTGTTTTTCAGCAGCTTCAGGAAGCTTACCGCCTGCCAGGCCTTCCGGAAATTTCCCCACTGGGGATCGAGTTTCCACGCGGGCTCCAGGGTGCGCCAGGATCCGGCCCATTCAATCAGCCCGGCCGAGGGGGCCTGGGGATCCACGAAGCTGGAGGATTCCCTCCCCTTGCGCACGATGGCGAGACGCCGCACCGTCCCGTCATCCCCGGGAACGTTTAGCACGTCGCAGGCCTTCCCCGAATACTCAAAGGTTTGGGGGGACCGGGGAAAGGGAGAGGGGCTTAAGGAAGCGATCTGCTCCTTGGTCTTGAGGGACATGGAAACCCCGTAGGCCAGGGGCATGAGAAAGGCCGCGAGAATGCCCACCGTGAGAAGGGTAACGGCGGCCCGTTTTCCGTTTTCGTTTTTCATGGCTGCGTCAGTCCTTTCCGCCGGCGTAGAACACCCAGCGGTTCGAGGTGCCGAAGAGAATCAGCGTGAAGAAAAGGCCCAGGGCGAAGATGAGCCAGGCGATTACCGCGCCGTATCCCATATTGAAGTAGGAGAAGGACTGGCGGTAGAAATAGACCATCGGAAAGTTGGTCATCCCCTCGGGGAAGCCGCTGCCCTGATTGATGACGAAGGGGATGAGGAAGTACTGCATGAGGCCGACTATGCCGGTGATCAGGTTGTAAAAAAGCACCGGTGTCATCATGGGGATCGTGATCGCCCAGAGGCGCTGGGCCCCGTTTGCCCCGTCGATGAAGGAAGCCTCGTAGAGCTCCGTGGGAATGCCCTGAAGGCCCGCGAGGAATATGAGAATCGTGTTCCCGAGCCCCCACAGGCCGATCATGGTATAGGAAAGGTAAATGAGCCGGGTGCTGGCGAGCCAGCGGAGGCCCTCGACGCCGGTTACCTTGAGCCCCGTCACCGCCTTAATCGAAAGGTTAATCCAGCCGACGTGCTCGTTGAGGACGCCGTTCCAGATGAGAACCGTGGCCACCAGGGGAACCATGGTAGGCAGGTAGAACAGCACCCTGAAAAGCTTGGTGCCGAGAAGCATCCTGCTGTTGAGGAGAATCGCCGCGGTCAAGGCGAAGCCGAAGCTGATGGGCAGGCTGATGACCGTGTATTGGAGGATGCGGCCGATGGACGCGAGTACCTGGGGGTCTTCCACGAAAGCCCGGGACCAGTTTTTTAAGCCCACGAAGCCCGATTCCTCCGGACGGATCAGGTTGAAGTTCATGAACGAAAAGAGAAAGGACGCCGCCATGGGTCCCAGATAGAAAATTAAGAATCCCGCGAGCCAGGGGGCGATAAACAGGAGGCCCCAGCGGCGTTCCCAGTTTGAGAGGGCCAGTTTGGTTGTCTTCATAGGGTTCCTTCGATAAACGAAAAGGGGCGGGATTCCGCCGTGGAAAACCCGCCCCCCGGAGAGAGTGATTTACTTGGAGGCCGCGGCGAAGATCTGGTCCAGATCGGACTTGAGCTTCGCGACCTCGGCGTTCATGTCCATGGCCGGCTCCTGGGTCAGCTTGTTCCAGAAGTCGGAATACCGGGTGGTGGTCTCCTGGAAACTGGGCATCCAGCTTTCATGGTTGGGGTTATCCGCGTAGGCGATGCTGTCGGTTACCATTTTCTGGTTGATCTTCACGCCGGGAAACTTGGTGGAAAAGAACTTGCCGAGGAAATCGCCCTGGAGACTCTTCCGGGCCGGCATGCCGCCGTAGATGCTGTTGAGGTCCGCCGAAGCCTCCCCAAGGAGATACGAGAGCACCGTAAAGGCCTCGTCCGGGTGCTTGGTGTCCTTGGTGATCTCGAAGGTATCCGCGTGCATCTTCGCGGTAACCTTGCCCTTGTATGAGGGCATGGGATAAATGTCCCAGTCGAAGTTCAGCTTGGCGAAGCCGGCGTACCAGAGGTGGGAGTGGTCCATGGCGATCTTTCCGGAGGCGAACCAGTCGCCGCCGCCCAGGAGATCGCTGGAGCCGTAGGGCCCGTTAGGGATGAAGTTGCTCTTCCACATGCCGTCCTGTATCCACTTCCAGGCGGCGAGCCAGTTCTCGGGAATCTGGGCCTTGTTTCCCGCCGCCACGAAGGTTCCGGGTCCGAAGAGGGTTCCCCAGGAGCGCGCGTCGCCCCACTGCTGGCCGAAGCCCCACTGAACCATCTGGGTGGCGTCGAATTTCTTGCTGGTCGCGTCGTTGCCGTTGGCGTCTACCGAGAGCTTCATGGCGATCGCCTTCAGGGTATCCATGTCCCAGGGAAGCTCCTTGCCGTTCTCGTCGATATAGGGCTTTCCGTATTCCGCGGGCGGAAGGGGAATTCCCGCCTCCTCGAAGAGTTCCTTGTTTACGTAGAGGAAGGAGGGGTAAATCGCGAAGGGCAGGCCGATCAGGCCTTCCGAGGGATCCCGGTAGAAGTCGACCATAGAAGAGTCGAAGGCGGAAAGATCGTACTTTGTTTTCTCCACGAGAGGACCGAGGTCGAGCCAGGCGCCCTTGAAGCTGTCACGGCCCCGTATACCGACGGGCCCGACGATGTCCGGCGCGTTGCCGCCGGAAATCTGGGTGGCCAGGGTATTGTATGCCTGGCTGTTGTCCACAATCTCGAGAACCAGCTCGATCTTGTTCTGGGAGGCGTTGAACTTGTCCACCACCGCCTTTTGGGGAGCGAAGGTGGGCTCGTCAGAACCCGCGCCAAGTCCGACAAACCAGCGAATCTGCACCTTCTGAGCCGCGGCGGGCTTTGAGCAGCCCGTTACGGCAAGTGCGGCCATCGTGACCGCCCCGATAATACCTAATACCTTTTTCATGAAATCCTCCTTCGTAAACAAGACATGTTTTCGCAAACATTTAGTGCATTATACATCGAGCCTATTGTTTTCGCAAACATATTCGATGTCTTTTTTTATTTTTCCCGTTATTGCGGCCCTCCCCGGGAGACTCGCGGGCAAAGAGCCTTACGGAGCCTTCCCGAAAAGCGCCGAAACCGCCTCCCGCACGTCCTTGACCGCCCGCGAACCGGAGTCGGCCTCGGGGGCCATCACCGTGCCGAACCCGAGGGAGGCCGCCGCCTTCACCCTCTGGCGGAGGCGGTTCACCGGGCGGATCTCCCCGGCGAGGCTCAGTTCCCCGATAAGCGCGGTAGAGGGGGGCGAGGGAATATCGGTCCGGGCGGAGTACAGGGCCGCCGCCAGGGCGAGGTCGATGGCGCTTTCCACGAGGCGCACCCCCCCGGCGACGTTGACGTAGATGTCCTGATCGGAGAACCGGAGGCCGATGCGCTTTTCCAGCACCGCCGCGACCCGGCTCACCCGGGCGGCGTCCACCCGGTCGGAGAACACCCGGGTCATGGCCCCTTTGGCGCTCACCGTCAGGGCCTGTATTTCCACCATGAAAACCCGGCTCCCCTCGAACACGGGCACCACCGCCACCCCCGGGGGAAGGTCGCCGCTCCGGCGGACGATGAACATCCCCGAGGGATCCTCCACCGCCTGGAGCCCCTTCTCGGTCATCCTGAAGATGCCGAGCTCGTCCACGGAGCCGAAGCGGTTTTTCAGGGCCCTGAGGAACCGCACCTCGTCGTCGTTCCGCTCGAAGGAAATTACCGTGTCCACCAGGTGCTCCAGGGCCTTGGGGCCCGCGATGGAGCCTTCCTTGGTCACGTGGGCCACCAGAAAGAGCACCGCGTCCCGCTCCTTCACCCAGGCCACGAGCTCGTGGGCGCAAAGCTTCAGCTGGTTCACGGTACCCGGCACGGCGCCGGCCTCGGGGGAATAGACGGTCTGGATGGAATCGACGATGACGAATACTGGGTTTACGTCCGAGAGGGCGCGGCCGATGTCCTCGAGGCGGCCGGTGCACAAAAGCTCGATGCGGTCCAGGGGAAGCCCCAACCGGTCCGCCCGGGAACGGATCTGGGCGGCGGATTCCTCGCCGGAAACGTAGAGGATGCGCCCGTTGGTGGCGGCCCCGGCGGCGGCCTGGAGGAGCAGGGTAGACTTGCCGATTCCCGGCTCCCCCCCCACGAGGATCGCGGAACGCTTCATCACGGCGCCGCCTAAAACCCGGTCTAGCTCGGGAATGCCCGTGGGCAGCCGGGAGCCCGAACGGGCCTCCACCGCCGAAAGGGGAATGGGCCTGGGGGCGACCCGGGGACTGAAGGCGCCCCCGCCGCCGGAGGCGCTCCCGGCGATGATGCTTCCCGGGCCCGCGGGGGCCTCGTCCTGAAGGGACACCTCCTGGAGGGTGTTCCATTCCCCGCAGTCGGGGCAGCGGCCGAGCCAGCGGGGCTGGGTGTAGCCGCAGGAGGTGCAGCGGTAGGCGGTGGTTCCGGTTTTCTTCTTCGCGCTCATGGGCGCATTGTAGCAGAAAAGCCAGATTCCTGCCCGGGAACCGTACGGGGAAAGAAGGAGGCGAAGGCGCCGTAAAAGGCCCGGAAATTCCCCGGCGAGAGGGAGCGCTCCAGGACCACGGGCTTGCCCGACAGGTAAAAGCCGAACTGGTAGCGCGTTCCCGCGGGGTCGAGCTTGCGGGTGGGATACTCCCGGACGAGAAGCCCTGTCACCTCGTCAAAGGTCCAGCGCTTGCGGCGGTACAGGAAGAGGAGCCCGTGGTCCAGGCATACCTCCTGCCGGTCCGCGTCGAAGCGGAGGCGGTAGCGGTAGAGGCTTCCCAGGGCCAGGAGCAGGGGCATGGCCACGAGATTGACCCGCCCGGGGAGGCCCATTTCCGCGAGATCCTCCGCGGTGAGGGAGAAGGCGACCATGGCGAGTACCGAGGCGAGGGCGAAAAGGAGGGCTCCCCTGAGGAAGGGCCTCATCCCGTAGGAGAGGCGCCTTCCCGAGGGGGAAAGGCTTACGGAAAAGAACATACCGCCGGCCTCAGTCCGCGCCTTCTTTCACGTGGAGCCAGCAGGC
>QKDA01000087.1 GCA_003246765.1 Spirochaetales bacterium
AGGCGGGTCAGCACGAGTTCCAGGGCGCTTACGCCCTCGCCGGGGTGTATATCGCAGGGAATTCCCCGGCCGTTGTCCTCGACCCGGACGATGTCGTTCTTTTCAAGCACTACGAGAATGCGGTCGCAATGACCGGCCATGGCCTCGTCGATACTGTTGTCGACTACCTCGTACACGAGGTGATGGAGACCGTCGGGTCCGGTTGAGCCGATATACATACCCGGCCGTTTCCGAACCGCCTCGAGACCTTTCAATACGGTAATATTATGAGCGGAATAGGAAGCGGATGTCATTGATTATCCTTATATGGTAGAAACACGTAAGGTTGATAATACCGTCATTGTCAAAAAAAGTAAAGAAGGAGTATAATGGCGCTCTATGGGTACGTGGGATTACAACATTTTTTGGAAAGAAACCTTGAATCAGTTAAAAAGCGAGCTTTCGGAGCAGGAATTCGCCATGTGGTTCAACATGGATTACGAAACCTCCGGGGAACAAAGCGTCGTGCTGTCCGTACCCTCCGCCTTTTACCGCGACCAGGTGAAACAGCGCTATCAGTCCAAGATTGAAGCCAAGCTGTTCGATCTATCGGGCCAGCATATCGGGGTGGATTTCGAGGTCCGCCAGAGACGAAAGGAGGACTCCCCAAAGGCGCCTGCCAAGGAAGCGGCTGCAGCGTCTTCTTCCCTTCACGACGCCGTTGAGTCGGGGCCCAAGGTCTACTTAAGCGGTGCCTCCTCTCATCACAGGACTGAAAGCCAAAAAACCGAGCGGTCTTCCCACCCCCAGCTCAGGAAGGACTACACCTTCGACAACTTCGTGATCGGGGAAAACAATTCCTTTGCGGCAAACGCGGCCATTGCCATAGCCAAGAACCCCGGAGTCGCCTACAACCCCTGCCTGATCTACGGAGGCGTAGGCTTGGGCAAGACCCACCTCATGCAGGCGATCGGCAACCTTTCATGGCAGGAAAAGGGCTGTAAAATCATCTATATTACGGCGGAAAATTTCACCAACGAGTTCGTGGAGGCGATAAAAAACTCCACCACCCAGCATTTCAAGAACAAATACCGAAACGCCGACATGCTCCTCATAGACGACATCCACTTTCTCCAGAAAAAGAACGAGACCCAGGAAGAGCTCTTCCATACCTTTAACGCCCTGTACGACGCGAACAAGCAGATCATCTTCACCTGCGACCGTCCCGTATCGGAACTTAAAAACCTCTCGGAACGCCTCCGTTCCCGGTTCGAGCGCGGGCTAAACGTGGATCTCCAGCCCCCGAGCTACGAAACCCGCTGCGCCATCCTATCGAAAAAGGTAGAATCCCGGGGGGTCGCAATACCCCATGAGATAATCAATCTCATCGCCAAGAACATTTCCTCCAATGTCCGCGACCTGGAAGCCTCCCTTACGAAGCTCATCGCCTACGCGGAGCTCACGAAAAAACCGGTAACCCTCGAAACGGCCCAGCAGCAGCTCAGGGATACCTTCGGCTCTCCCAAGCAGAACAACGTGACCATCGAGACCATCCAAAAGGTGGTGGCGGAGTATTTTTCCCTCTCCTACGCGGATCTCAAGGGTAAAAAGAGAACCAAGGCCATTTCCTTCCCCCGTCAGCTTGCCATGTACATAGCCAGGGAAATCACCGAATACTCCACCACCGAACTGGGAATGGAATTCGGCGGCCGGGACCATACGACCGTCATGCACGGCTGTCAAAAAATCGAAGAGCGCCTCAAGGCGGAACCCTCCCTTGAAAGCACTATCATGAAGCTTACAAAGCTCATAAAGGACTATAACAGCTGATTTGTTTCCTGTGGATAATATGGTAAGATACTGTGTATCCATTGGTATCAATTCGGCCGGCTGTGGGTATGTGGGAAACCCGGCCGATAAACGAGTAAGGTTATTAGAAACCTAAAACGTTGCTAGATAAAGAGAAATTCTGGTTATCCAGAATTCAACAGGCCCTATTACAACTACTACTATTTTAAATTTAAATTTAGAATAGATAGAAAACCCGGAGGAACCATGAAATTCAATTTTGACCGCGATGCGCTGCTCAGGGAAATTTCGATTGCCCAGGAAATTATCGCCACCAAAAACGCCATTTCCATTTTATCCAACGTCTTGCTTGACGCCGCCGACGGCAAGCTCACCATCAAGGCGACGGACATCAAGGTGAATTTCTCTACCTCCATACCCGTAGACGTCATAGAAGCCGGCTCTACCACGGTATTCTGCGATAAACTGAGCGGTATCCTTTCTTCCCTTCCCCAGGGAGAAATTGAGTTCGAGCAGAACGATATCAAGATCTCCATTCGCCCGAGCATGAAAAAGGCCCGCTTTCAGCTTAAGAGCATCGCCAGCGACAAATTCCCTGAGTTCACCTCTCCCGAGGGACTTTCCTTCTTTGAGGTTCCGGTCAAGGAATTCCGGGAGATGATCAACCACACGGTATTCTCCGTGTCCGACGACGAAACCCGCTACTTCATGAACGGGGTTTACCTGGAAAAGCAGGAAGACAAGCTCAACTTCGTCGCCACCGACGGACGTAGGCTGGCTTTCATTTCCAAGGATTTCGGAATCGCGGTGCCCGATTTCAAGAGCGTCATCATTCCCCCCAAGATCCTCTCCATCATTCTCAAGAGAGCCGGTGACGAGGGGTTGATCGCCCTGGCCGTCGGCGAAAAGAACGTGTTTTTCCGGTTTGGGAATTATGATTTTTCTTCGGTGCTTATCGACGGTCAGTTCCCCAATTATTCGAGGGTCATTCCCGCGAACCAGGAAAAATCCTTCGAGGTGGATACCAAGGAACTTCTTGAGGCCCTCAAGCGAGTCTCCCTTCTGGTGGAGCAGAAATCCCGCAGGATGTATCTCACGGTATCCCCTGGAACCCTCACGATCAGTTCCCAGGAATCCGAAATCGGAACCGCCAAGGAAGAGATTCCCTGCCGCTACGACGGAGATGAGATTACCATTGCCCTGAACTGCCACTACCTCGAGGAACCCGTAAAGGTCATCGGGACCGACAGGGTTCGCTTTGAATTTACCGAGGCCATGAAGGCCGTGACCATCAAGCCCGAACCGGAAGCGGACTTCTTCCACATCGTCATGCCGATGCAGATGGAATAAGACGGGTTTGCCTTTTCTCTCCGTTTCGTTCACTGACTTTCGAAACCTGCAAGACGGACGAATGGACCTCCTTTCCCGGGAGGTCTATTTCGTTGGGGACAACGGCCAGGGCAAGAGCAATCTCCTGGAAACCCTCTACATGTCCGCCTACGGGTCTTCCTTTCGCACCCGCAACGAAGCCGAGCTTGTCCGGGACGGCAAGGATGCCTATTCCGTCCGCTCAATTTTTAGGGATCCAGCCGAGCATACCCACACGATCGGAATTACGTACCAAGAGGGAAAAAAAAGGATAGAGAAAAACGCCAAGGCCGTGGCGGACAGAAAGGAGTTGGTGGATACCATTCCCTGCGTCCTGTTCAGCCACGAGGACCTCGATTTCGCGAGCGGTTCACCGGAGCGGAAGAGGTTTTTCATAGACCAATCCCTTTCGATGTACGATCCTTCCTACATCGACGTGCTGAGAACCTATAAGAGGGTGTTAAAGTCGAGAAACGCCCTGCTGAGGGATCGTTCCTCAAACCTTTTGGACGTCCTGGACGTTCAGCTTGCCCAGGCCGGGCTCGAGGTGAAGATCAGGCGTCAGAGGACCATTCGGGACTTTAACCGGGTCTTCGCCAGGCTCTACCGCGAGGTAAGCGGGATAGACAACGTGACCATCGACTACTCCCCCTCCTGGAAGGAAGACACGGTGGAGGGAATTCTCGAAAGGCTCGCCGAGCGGAGGGATCTGGATTTTTCCATGGGAACCTCCATGTCCGGGCCGCACCGGGACCGTATCCGATTCGTTCGGGGCAGGACCTCCTTCGTGCCCACCGCGTCCACGGGCCAGAGAAGGCTCCTTTCCCTGCTTTTAAGGACGGCCCAGGCGACCTTTTATACCGAGGTTTCCCGGGGACGAAAACCGGTACTTCTCATGGATGACGTGCTCCTTGAGCTTGATCCGGACAAAAGGCAGCGCTTCACCGCGCTCTTGCCCGAATACGATCAGCTTTTTTGCACCTTTCTGCCCGGGGAGCCCTTTGAGCGGTATCGAAGGTCCACAACCAGGGTCTATATGATTAACGGGGGAACCTGGAATGCCGAGTGAGTTCAGAAAGGCCTCGGATGTAATTAATGCCCTTTTTTCAGGATTTGATTCCGAAGGGATGCGGCAGTCTAACGCCTTTGTGAGGGGTTGGAGCGAAGCCGTCGGGGAGAAAATCGCCTCCCACAGCAGGGTTATCGACGTGGACAGGGGCGTACTCACGGTTGAGGTGGATCACCCGGGTTGGAACCAGCAAATTCAATACATGAAAAAAAGGGTGCTGGGGACGCTCTCCAGATCCTTTCCCGAGCTTGAGTTGAAAACCCTCGTCGTTAGGGTGAGAACCGAGGGGGCGCAGCCCTACAAGAGGCAGGACGCCCCGGTTGGCCAGGGGGTGACAAGAATGACCCCGGAGAGGGATTCGGAGCATGAGGCGGACGTTCCCCTCAAGGAGGGTCTTGATCCGGAGCTGAAGGATATTTTTTCGAGGCTCAAGGAGAGCATCAAGCGCGGAAAACCGAATTGACACCCCTTGCGCCGTATTGACCTAGGGGGTTCCTCTGGGTATACTGCCATGCCTGTTGTATACGAAAGCGTGAATATCTGGACCCGGCTCGATTCGGGTTCTTGCAAATAAAGGAGTCATAGTTCCATGAAACGGACATACCAGCCCAGCAAAACCAAGAGAACCCGTAAATTCGGTTTCCGCGCCCGCATGGCCACCCGCGGAGGCCGCCTCATCCTCAAGAGGCGCCGGGCTAAGGGACGCTACAAGCTCACCGTATCCGACGAAAAGAAACCCTATTGATCTTTTTTGAGCCGTGAAGAGCTCAAAATTCAAGAAGGCGGAACGGCTGGGCCTTTCCGCCGCCATTCAGACTGTTTTCCGGAAAGGAAAAAAATATAGCTGCAACGGGGCAAAGCTGTTTGTCCTGCCCAACGGGACGGAGCGGAACCGGGTGGTTTTCACCTTTCCGCGCGGATACGGAACCGCGGTTGAGCGCAACCGTTCCCGGCGAATGAGCCGGGAAGCCTATCGTCAGGTTAAGGGGAACCTGGTTCCCGGCCATGACCTGGCGATTCTCGTTTTTCCGGGAATGGACAGTTTTTCCGAGAGGATGGATCAGTATCGGATCCTCTTCGGAAAGGCCGGGTTATGGGTGAAACCATGAGTAACCTGCTGAAGCGTCTGATGTGCGGCATGATCCGTTTCTATCAGAGGTTTATTTCCCCCCTGTTTCCCCCCTCGTGCAGATATTATCCGACATGCTCTGCGTATGCGTACGAGTCGATAACGAGATACGGTCCCCTCAAGGGCGGCTCTCTCGCTGTCAAGCGTATCTTGCGCTGTCACCCTTTCCACGAAGGCGGTTATGATCCCGTGCCCTAATCCCCCGGGTTAGTTTCAAGGCATTGTGCCAACGCAGTTTCAAGGAGCAGAAACGAATGGATAAGAATACCATAGCCGCGATTGTGCTATCGACGATCGTGATTATCGTCGGCTTTACCGCTCAGTCGATTTTCTTTCCCTCCCAGCCCGTGGTCGAAAACGCCGTCGAGGCGCCGGTAAACCAGGCCCTTCCCCCCCAGGCCGGCAACGACGCCGGTCCCGCCCTTATGTCCTCTTCGGGGGATACCTCTCCTTCGTCGGTTCCCGCCCTTGAAGAGAATGAGGTTATCGCCGAGGAATTCCCGGTTATCGAAACCGACCTCGTGCGCGTCCAGTTTACTAACCGGGGCGGCGACGTGCTTTCCTACAAGCTGAAAAACCATAACGACGGCGCCGATATGGTAGAGATGGCCGCGGGGGTAACCGACGCGGACCGGGCTTTCTCGATCCTGATCGGGGGATCGAAGGGCGCCGCAGTGAACCAGCTTTTCCACGTCAAGAGGATCAGCGACACCGAGATCGGCTTTTACAGGACCATCGCCCTCAAGAATTCCGACGGGAGCGAAAGCCAGTTCACCCTGGCCAAGCAATACAGCTTCAAGAACGACGACTACATGTTCGAGCTCAAGGTCGTGATCGACGGGGATTCCTCCTTCGGAGGGCTTTCGATCGGGGACGCCGCCTACACCCTCAGGACCTCTCCCCAGATCGGCCCTTCCTGGGATCCCAAGCAGGACAAATACGAGTACCGGAAGTTCTACCACCTGCTTAACGGGAAGAAAAAGACCGTCGCCTTGGGCACCGGTCAGTTCAAGGCCCTTGCGGACAAGGTTTCCTGGACCGGGGTCGCGGGCAAGTATTTTACCCTGATAGCGGTTCCCGGCGTGCCTACCCAGGGCTTTGAGTATTCCACTGCCGCCCTGCCCGACGGTTCGAGCTGCGCCCAGATATACGTGACCCGGTCGGCCATCGCGTCGGGCCGCCAGACGGATACCTGGAAATTCTACGTGGGACCCCGGACCGACAAGGCCCTGGCCCCCTATAACCTGGCGGGCAATAATCCCTGGAACCTTTCCGACCTTAAGCTCAACGACATCGTAGACACCAGCGGAATTCTGGGTCCCCTCGAGGTCTTCCTCAAGTGGATCATGGAACTTTTCTACATGCTCATTCCCAACTGGGGCGTCTCGATCATCCTCATGACGATCCTCATGAGAATCGTGATTTTCCCCCTGACGAAGAAGAGCTCCGAGTCCACCCTGAAGATGCAGGAGCTTCAGCCGAAGATCCAGGAGATACAGGCCAAGTACAAGGATAACCAGGCCAAGATGAACGAGGAGATGGCCAAGTTCTACCAGACCGCGGGGTATAACCCCCTTTCCGGCTGCCTTCCCCTGCTCATCCAGTTCCCCCTCATCTTCGCGATGTATAACCTGTTCAACAACTATTTCGAATTCCGCGGGGCCATGTTCATACCCGGGTGGATTCCCGATCTTTCCCAGGGCGACAGCGTCATGGCTTTGCCGTTCACCCTTCCCCTCCTTGAGTGGTCAGATCTGCGCATTCTCCCCATCGTGTACGTGGTTTCCCAGCTGCTTTTCGGCAAGGTGACCCAAACACCCGCGACGGCCCAGCAGAACAGCTCCATGAAGATCATGCTCTACGGCATGCCCCTGTTCTTCTTCTTCCTGTTCTACAATGCCCCCGCGGGACTTCTTCTGTATTGGACCCTTTCCAACGTGCTGACCTTGGTACAGCAGGTGATTATCAACCGGATGATGCACGCGAAGAAGTCCGGCGCCGGGCTTAAGCTCGTGAAGTGAGTAACATATTTTCGCCAGGAGCGTTTAAATGACATACGAATTCGAGGGTAAAACCGAAAAGGAAGCCATCGAGATCGCCGCTGCGGAACTGGGCCTCGAGAAGGACCAGTTCGACGTCGAGATTCTTGAGGCACAAAAAAACAGCATTTTTAAAAAGGGCTATGTCCGCATTTGCGTTCATACCGACGATTCGGTAGCCCCCAAGGGCCGCGCCGAAGAAGCCCCCGCGAGGCCGCGGGGAATGTTTACGGATCCCCTTCCCAGGGACGATTTCGAGAAGCAGATCGTCGAATTTACGGCCTCGGTGATACGCAAGATGGGCTATTCCGTGACCGTGGAGGTCATGTCCCGGGAGGACCGCAAGCTCGGCCTTCAGCTTAAATCCCCGGACTCGTCGATCCTTATCGGCAGGAAGGGAAAAAACCTCGACGCGATCCAGCTCTTGGCGAACGTGTACGCGGGAAAGATCGGCCGGGAAGACATGAGGATCATCCTCGATTCGGAGCAATACCGAATCCGGAGGGAGGAATCCCTGGTTCGGCTGGCGTATACCACCGCGGACAGGGTTAGAAGTTCCCGGGGGTCCATCCTCCTGGAGCCGATGAACCCCTTTGAAAGGCGGCTCATCCACACGACGCTGAACGACATCGGCGACGTGGATACCAAAAGCGAAGGCGACGGCCTTTACAAGCAGGTTCGGGTCTTCTATAAGGGACGATAAAATTGAAAAGACTGCAGGCTTATCTTTTCGTGACGCTCTTGGGAACGGCGGGTTTCGCCCAGGGTATTGAGGCCCTGTTGGGGAATATCGTTCCCCCGGAGACCGTGCGGGAATTGGTGAGCCGCGGTATTGTCCAGCATACGGTATACCGGTCTCCCGGGGAGGGTCTCTCCCTGGAACCGAAAAACAGCCTGGCGGCGGCCGCTGCTTCCTTTTGGGACGCGGACCCCGCGGTTTTTTTTAGCGAATCCCTGTATCTCTATGAGAAGGCCGAGGGGAAGGAAACCTCCCCGGGCGGCGATATAGGCCGGATCTCGGTTATCCTTCGCTCCCTTTCACGGCTTGAGGGCATAGAGTATTTTTCCACCAGCAGGAACAAGATGCGTACCCTGTACGCAAGCTCCTATACCGTGTCCGGGCCAGGGTCCCGGGACAGAATTCCTGACCAAACCGCGGGCTCCGCGGAGGGAAAGTCCCTTTGGGCCCTTCAGAAGGACCTGACCTTTGGCGAGTACCATTACCGATACGATTACCGGCAGACCGGGGATTCGGTGGCCTTTTACTCGAGAAACGGCGAAGGCCTTCGCTATTCCCTTCTAAAGCTCGTTGACGCGGATAGGCTCAGGGTCTCCCTGGTGGTACAGGATCTGGGAACCCACTTGCTGATCTATTCCCTGACCAGGGCCGATTTTCCCGCCCTCCCCGGCATTGAGGGAAAACTCAACTCCTCCTTCACGACCCGGGCAGAGGCCCTCTATCGGTGGTTTATTCGTGAGTATGAAAGAACCTAAGGGATACATTCTAGCCTTCGACCAGGGAACTACCTCTTCCCGGGCGATTCTCTTTGACCGGGCCGGCAAGATTCTTGCCAGCGACCAGAGGGATTTTACCCAGTACTATCCCGAGCCGGGATGGGTCGAACACGACGCAAACGAGATTTGGGAGAGCCAGCTCGCGGTTGCCCGGGGCGCCGTCGCCAAGGCGGGGATTGATCCTTCCCAGATCGTGTCCATCGGAATCACGAATCAGAGGGAAACCGTGGTCCTTTGGGACAAGGATTCGGGAAAGCCGGTGTATCGGGCCATCGTGTGGCAGTGCAGGCGTTCTACCGAGATCTGCGAGGAGCTCATTGCCGCCGGTCTGGAGGAGGAATTCCGCTCCCGCACGGGGCTGAGGCTGGATCCGTATTTTTCGGGAACCAAGCTGACCTGGCTCCTCAGGGAAAACGTGGCCTTAAGGGCCCTGGCGGAAAACGGGGACCTTCTGTTCGGCACGGTAGACAGCTGGCTCCTGTGGAACCTCACCGGGAGGCATGTCACCGACGTGACCAACGCGTCCCGGACCCTGATGTACAATATCCATGAAATGCGTTGGGATCCCCTGCTCCTGAGCTTTCTCGGCGTACCGGCCTCCCTCCTTCCGGAGGTGCTTTCCAGTTCCGACGATTTCGGCTTCACGAAACCGGAACTCCTCGGCGCTTCCATACCGGTCAACGGGGTTGCCGGTGACCAGCAGGCGGCCCTTTTCGGCCATTCATGCTTTAAGCCGGGGATGGCGAAAAACACCTACGGCACTGGCTGTTTCTGCCTGCTCAATACCGGGGACCGGCCGGTCAAGTCCATGAACAACCTCCTTACCACGATCGCGTGGAAGGTTGGAGATAAGGTGACCTATGCCCTGGAAGGCTCGGTTTTTATCGCCGGCGCCGTCATTCAGTGGCTTCGGGACGAGCTTAAGCTTATACAGTCCGCGCCGGAATCGGAGAGCCTCGCCCGTTCCGTGGAAGACGCCGACGGGGTGGTGATCGTGCCGGCCTTTGTGGGCCTCGGTACCCCCTATTGGGATCCCGACGTTCGGGGGGCCGTTTTGGGGCTCACCCGCGGTTCCAACCGCGCCCATATCGTACGGGCAGCCCTGGAAAGCATAGCCTTCCAGTCCGAGGATCTCCTGGAGGCCATGAGCGGCGACTACGGGAAGCCCGTGGAGATACTCAAGGCCGACGGAGGCGCGACGGCGAACGGGTTTCTCATGCAGTTTCAGGCGGACGTTTCCGGGATACCGGTTCTGCTCCCGGAGATCGCGGAGATTACCGCCCTCGGCGCCGCGTACCTCGCGGGATTGCGCTGCGGGTACTGGGAGAGCCTCGAGGACATCGAGAGGAACTGGCAGTTAAAGGCGCGCTGCGAACCGGACATGCCGGAAGGCAGGAGAAAAAAGCTTCTCATGAAGTGGCACAGGGCCGTTTCGGCCGCAAGGGAGTTCAAACCATGAAGAAATACGCGAAAATCGTGCTGGCGGGAGCCCTCTCTCTCGTGATCGTCGGAACGGCCACGGCCGCCGCGATCATGTTTGGCGGATCCGCTTCAGACACGGAGGAGATGAAGGGCATGAGTGACGAAAAGACGGCCGCCGCGATCGACAAAGACGGTCTGTACGCGGTTCTGAACACGAGCAAGGGCAATATCGTCGTGGAATTCTATTTCCAAAAGACCCCGATGACGGTATGCAATTTCGTCGGCCTTGCCGAGGGAACCCTGGATGCGGCGAAGGGCAAAAGGTTCTATGACGGCTTGAGCTTTCACCGGGTCATCAAGGATTTCATGATTCAGGGCGGAGATCCCCTCGGCAACGGTACGGGCGGTCCGGGATACAAGTTCCCCGATGAATTTGACCCTTCCCTGAAGCACACGGGCCCGGGAATCCTTTCCATGGCCAATTCCGGTCCCAATACCAACGGAAGCCAGTTCTTTATTACCCACGTCGCCACCCCCTGGCTTGACGGGAAGCATACGGTATTCGGCCGCGTCGTGGAAGGCCAGGACGTGGTCAACGCCATCGCCCAGGGCGACAAGATCAATACCGTCAAAATCGTGAGGAACGGGGAGGCGGCCAAGAAGTTTACCGCGACCCAGGAGGATTTCAACCGCCTGGTGGCAGCTAACGCGGACCGGGCCAAGAACGCTGCGGAAAACGCCCGGAAGGACGCCGTGAGCGCCATCGAGTCCAAGTGGCCCGCCGCCAAAAAGTCCGCTTCCGGGGTTTACTACGTGATCACGAAGGAAGGTTCCGGCGCCGGCGTGAAAACCGGACAGACCCTGACGATGAAGTACAAGGGATACCTCTTGGACGGAACCGTATTTGACGATTCCGACATGCATGAGCCCCTCTCCTTCGCGGTGGGCCGCGGAAAGCTCATTCCCGGCTTTGATTCCCAGGCGCTGGAAATGAAGGT
>QKDA01000227.1 GCA_003246765.1 Spirochaetales bacterium
GCAAGCTGCTCGGAGGAAGGGGTGGGAATAACGGCGCAGTCGGCGAAAACGAGGAGACCGTCGCTGCCCCACTTCGGGTCCTTGGTGTCCATCACGAAGCAGGAGGAGGCGGTCTTGGTCCCCGGCGCGGTGCCGATGACCGTAAGCCCCGCCCTCAGCACGTCGCCGGTGGTGTTCTCGGCGCCCGCGACCATGGAGTCCGCGAGGCCCTTGGCCACCATCATGGCCCCGAAGCGGAGAATGCCCGCCATGTCGATCTTGGCCTGCTCGGGGGTCATGCCCTTGGCCTTGCGCTTTTCGTAGTAGGTATCCGCGAAGCCGGAAAGGAGTTCGGAAGAGGAAGGATCGATGACGGCGATTCCCTCGAGGGAAACCCCGGAATCGGCGGCGACCTTGGCCACCGCGGCCTTGTCTCCGAGAAGGGTTACCTCCCGGGCGATCTTCCGGTCCAGGATCTTTCTCGCGGCCTGAACGGTACGGGGTTCGGTGCCCTCGGGGAGAACGAGGCGGTTGCCGTACTCGACGGCGCGGCTTTGCATGGTTTCGACGAAATTCATCTTGAGCATCTCCTTGTCTTGTCGGTGTTGGAAGTGAGTGAGTGGTTTCAAGCATATCCTTCCGCGTGTTTTTCCGCAAGCGCGGGATCGGGAACCGCCTCCGGCGTTTTGGAACCGCCTCCGGCGTTTTGGAACCGCCTCCGGCGTTTTGGAACCGCCTCCGGCGTTTCTTGACATACCGTCTCTTTCCCGGTAGCTTGAGCCCATGAAGCAAGTCGGTGTGCTCGGCCTCGGGCGGTTCGGTCTTTTCTGGTCAACGGTGCTCTCCCACGGATACGAGGTCTCGGGCTGGAACCGCAGTCCCCGGGAAAACGCCCCCTGCAGGCCGGTTTCCCTGGAGGAGCTCTGCAGGCTCCCGGCGGTCTTCCTTTGCGTGCCCATGCGCAGCATGAGGGAAACCCTCGAGCGCATCGCCCCCCTGCTTGGGCCGGATACGGTCGTTATAGACACCTGTTCGGTGAAGGTACGTCCCGTCGAGTGGATGCTCGAGCTTCTCCCCCCCTCCACGCCCATTCTAGCGACCCATCCCATGTTCGGCCCCGAGTCGGGAAAGGAAAGCGTAACGGGACTTCCCCTCATGATGCATCCCGTCCGGCTCGATCCCGAGCGGTACGCCGAATACTCCCACTTTTTCTCGTCCCTCGGAATCATGGTGGTGGAGATGACCCCGGAAGAGCACGACAGGCAGGCGGCCTTGAGCCAGGCGCTGACCCACATGCTCGGACGAAGCCTCAACGTCATGGGCATCGACGACACCCCCATCGGAACCCTCTGGTACCGAAAGCTTTTGGCCATCGCCCGGCAGGTAGCCAAGGACAGCGAGGAGCTGTTCATGGACATGCAGATCCTCAACCCCTACGCCGCTGACATGAGGGAATCCTTCGAGGACGCGTGGCAGTCGGTTACCATGGAGATCCGCGAGGCCGCCAAGGAAGGGAAGGAACCTAAACGGGCGACTTGACCGACCCTCCTATCGAGGCTACAGTAGGTATTATGGTAGACGTCAACGACAACGACCTCCTCGACCTGGACGAGGAGGATTACGATACGGTCCTTGCCCCGGACATACACTTCACGGGTTCCATCGAGTTCGCCGAGCCTTTCATGATCAAGGGCAAGGTAACAGGCCGGATCGAGGCCACCAGCGACCTCATGATCGACACGAACGCCACGGTTCAGGCGGACATTCACGCCAGCCGGGTGGTCATCAAGGGCGCCGTGGAGGGCAACGTGCGGGCGGACCGCATGGTGCACGTCCTTTCTACCGGAAAACTGACCGGCGACGTGACGGCCCCGGAGGTCGTCCTCGAAAGCGGCTGTTTTTTCTCGGGCATCTGCACCATGAACCGCTGAGGCAGCATGGGCAACCAGATCCGCACCGGCCTCCGCGCCCTGTTCGTTCCCTTCCTTTTTATCCTCGCCGCGGCCTCAGCCCCTGCCCAGGAAAGGCCCGACGCCCTCGCGATGTACCGAAACGGCGACTTCGCCCGGGCCGCGGAAACCTGCCTCGCCGAGATAGAGGCGACCCCCTCCAACGTGGAAAGCTACGTAGTGCTCAGCTGGTCCCTGGTCATGCTCGGCCGGTACGAGGAAGCGGACACGTGGGCCGCCCGGGGACGGGAGCTCTCCCGGTACGACCCCCGCCTCATCGAGATCCAGGCGGAATCAAAGTACTATCGGGGCCTGAACGCCGACGCCCTCAGGCTTTTCCAGGACTACGTATCCTACGCGCCCAACGGCAGCCGCCTCGCGGGAACCTACGCCTTCATGGGTGAGCTCTATATCCGTCTCGCCCGGTTCCGGCACGCCGACATAGCCTTCTCCACGGCCATACAGCTCGAAAGCGCCAACGTGGAATGGTGGGTGCGCCTCGGCTACGCCCGGGAAAAAGCCCGGGAATGGCGGCCCTCCCTCGAGGCCTACAACCGGGCTCTCTCGCTGGACGGAACCAACCAGGACGCAGCCCGGGGCCGCGACAGGGTCATGAAAGAACTCAACTGAGCCTTTGCCATGGAACACGTACGCTTCGAGACCCTCGGGTGCAAACTCAACCAAATAGAAACCGAATCCCTGGCCGACGCCTTTTCCCGGGAAGGCTTCGCCGCGGCGGGGGCCGAGGCCCTCACCGACGACGAGGAGGGCGACAACCCCCATCGGCCTTCTTTCCGGGCTCTCGCCGTCCCTGAGCTCTGCGTAGTGAACACCTGCACCGTCACGGGAAAGGCCGAGCAAAAGGCCCGCAGGCTCATCCGCTCGCTATTGGCGAAGTACCCCGCTACCCCGGTGCTCGTCACGGGCTGCTACGCAGAGGTCGAGGCCGCGGCCATCGGCGAGTTGGGCGATCGGGTGGTGGTTTTCCCGGGCTCCCGCAAGGGCGAGCTCGCCCTGCTCCCCCGATGGATTTCCGACTACCGGCTCCTCCACCCTGAAGCCCCCATGCTCGCAG
>QKDA01000051.1 GCA_003246765.1 Spirochaetales bacterium
ATCCACGCGAGAACGTCCCCCTTGGAGACCCGGTCTCCCACGGAGGCCTGATATCTCACGAGCCTCCCGGAGGTGTCGGGATATACCGAAATCTGGGAGGGAGACACCACGTCGCCGTTGAGGCGGATGGCGGTTCGGATGGTCGAGGGGTGGAGCTCCATGGCGGACACGGTCACCGCGCTGACGGATCCCGAGGGGGCGCGGGCGGCATCGCCGGGGCTGCCCGGGGCCGCGGAACCTGACACCGAAGCAGCTCCGCCGCCTGGAGCCGCAGCCTTCCCGGCGGCCGCCGCTTTCCCGGCGGCCGCGGCAGGGTTTCCGGCTGCCGCCGCGCCTCCGGCAGCGGCACCCCTTCCGGCAGCCGCGGCGCCGCCCGCCGCGGGAGCCCCCGCCATGGGAGCCGCCCCGCCCGCCCCCGCGGGCCCCCGGGCGGACCCCGCCGAGGGCTTGAGGATACCGTAGGCTAGCAGGCCTATGAAAAGGGCTATCAACCCGAGCAGAAGAACCTTCACGATTCGGTCAAAATCAAGCTTTTTAGGATCCATATTCTCACTTTCCTCCGGCGAGTCCGTAGAGCTCGCCTATCCTTACGTTGAGAGCCGCCGCAAGGTCGATAAGCGCGGCCTGATACGAATTTTCCGCCGAGAGAACGGCGAGCCTCGCGGATAGAAGCCTCGTTCGGGCATCGTCGAGGGCGGTCTGCGTCACGAGCCCCGAGGCGTACCCCTGACCGGAAAGGTCATAGGCCCGGGCGGCGACCTCCTCGTTCATGCGCTTGAGGGCAATGCCCTCCCGCAGCTGTTCCAGATTCGCGAAAAGGGTCTCTATCTCCTGCCGGGCCGCGAGACGGGCTTTCTCGAGCGCGAGGGCGGCGACCTCCGCGGCCGCGCGGCTTTGACGCGTCGCCGCCTCGCCCCTGGAACCGGGGATATAGCCGTCCAGGGGAAGGCTCACGCTCAAGGTAAAGGTAGCGGTCTCGGGCAGGGAGAATCCGTCCTGCAGACCCGAAACGGAGGTTTGTTCCGAAAGGGAGAGGGTGGGCCCGAAACGGTTTATCGCCGCGGCGAGATCCGCGGACCGGGCCTTTTCCAGGGCTAAGCGGGCGGAGGCCACGTCGTTTCTCCCCTCGATCCACCGGTCCAGGACCGGGGGTTTCGCCACGGGAGCGAGATCCGGCTCGATCGTATCCGAGGGAATTACCCTCTCGTCGAGCCCGAGGCCCGCCAAGGCATTGAAGTTCCGGCTCGAAACGCCGAAGGCCTGCCGCTTTACCAGGAGTTCCTGCTGCGCGACCGCCGCCGCGTAACGCGCCTGGAGGGCGTCCAGTTCCGACGCGAGGCCGTTGCGGTAGTTCTTTTCCGTCTGGTCGGCCAGGGCCTGGGCGAGCTTGAGACTCTCAACGCTGGCCTCGAGGCCCGCCCCGTCGGCGATAAGGGAGTAATACGCCTTCGAAACGGAGGCGGTCAGGGCCGATTCCGCCCGGGCGAGAGAGAGGGCCGCCGCGTCCCGGGCGATAAGGGTTTGCCGAATCGCCTCGGGTATCCCGGCGTTGAGGGAGAGGGAAAGGCCCGCCGAGAGGCTCATCTCGGGGCCCGCGGCCGGCAGGGGCGACGAGGCGTTGGGTAGGTCGTGGGCCTTTCGGACCGAACCGGAGAGGTTTATGCCGGGAAGGAATTTGTTCCAAACGGTCCGGGCGTCCCGGTCCGCCGCGTCCGCGGCGATACGTTCCTGCCTGACGGAGGGGTTGTTCTCCAGCGCCATGGCGACCGCCTCGGAAAGCGAAAGGCTCCGTTCCCCGGCATGGGCGAGACCCGCGGGCCCGAATCCGGCGCAAAGAAACAAGAGGGCGACGGCAAGACTGGTTGGTTTCATGCTTCCTCCATTTCATCAGAATACCCGAAAACGCGCCGGTGTGAAGCGGGCCTTCGCCGGGAACCGGGCTTTTTACGTTTTTGTTACAATTGACTGGAAAAAGACGGGGAGCCTGTTATACTGTTTTACGAAAGATATCCGCGGGGCGGAAGAAACGGGTACCTACCCCTTGACCTTCCGGAATTTTTTTTGCTATACTCACCTTGCCTCGGGGGTGTAGCTCAGTTGGCTAGAGCGCTTGCATGGCATGCAAGAGGTCAGGGGTTCAATTCCCCTCACCTCCACGAGTCCCATCTTCATTTCTACGCCAATCAATCATGAACAACGGACAAATATGGACGACATAGGTCTTGATCCGGAATTGGCAGCCCTTCTCGACGGTACCCCTGAGACCTACACTCCGGCAGCTAAAAAACCAACCTTTTTTTCCAATGCCCGGGAAGCCTCCGGCGCCGCTGAATCCGCGGACGTGGACCTTACGAAAGGATCCTTTCCGCCCATCGGAAAATTCCTCGCCGAGACCCCGGCCAAGCACTACGACGATCCCGCCTACTATAAGAAAGCCCTGGGCGGGGAAAACGAAAGCTCCCAGCGTCTGCATAACCTCCTCGCCAAATACCTCACCTGCCAAGACCCGAAGGACCGGGGCGTTTACCGGCAGCAGCTGATAACGGCCTACTGGGACTTTACCCAAAACCTCGCCCTCCGGGCCGGCTCGGGGCGCATCGAGGCCGCCAAGCGCTTTGCCCTCCGCTTCGGCATACTCCTTCCGACCCTCCTCTCGGGAGAGCAGAAAGACCTCTTCTCCCGCGTGATCGAGGACAATATCTATCAGGAACCCGTGTATTACCTGGACGAGTGGTTCCGGGAGATCGGCTCGGGAAAGATCGGGGCATCCAGCACCGACGAGGCCAAGACCACCCGCAAGGACGAGTCCGCCCGCTTCCAGCAGCTGCTCTCCAAGGCCCAGGGCAAGCTCCAAAGCGCCGAGAACCTCGTCAGGGCCAAGGGCGAGGAACGGGAACGGGCCGAAAACGACCTGAAAAACCGCATCGACACCATTTTCGTGCACGACACCGTCGCGGGATTCTCCGGGGTAAAGTCGGCCTACACGGAGGTCCAAAGAAGGGTAATAGGGGAGCTCGGGGAAAACCTTCGCAGGCTTATGCAGCTCGACAAGGAACTCCAAAATTTTCTCTCCGACTTCAATACCGCCGAATCGGACGTACGCTCCCTCCAGCAGAAGGTAGACACCTCAGGGGGCGGCTCCACCAACGTTTCCGGCATCCAGGTGGAATTCGACACGGTCCGCCAAATGGCGAAGATGACCTGCGGACGCCAGGGCAACCACTTCCCCATCTGTTCCAGGGAATACTTTCACCTGTCCGCCCGGGAACTGGGAACCCGGGAGAACGTCCTCGATACCCTCCGATGGATCGAGGAGATCGATCCCGAGGCCTATTGCAGGCAGTATAAGTCGCAGCTCAACCGCATACCCCCCTTCGTCGTCCTTATTCCCTCCTACGGCGAGTACGGCTTCTGCTGGGAGCCCTTCGACCGCTACAACCGAGTCACGAGCCGGGGCCGCATCGCAGTGCCCATGTACTCGAAGAGCCTCAAGATCGCGGTGCTTACCGCCGTGGCGGACTTGCGCTGGCAGGTGGCCAAGGAAAAGGCCTCCTATTACTGGATGGAAGAGGGGCTCACCGGGAACTACTACCAGTGGTTCCAGGCCCAAAAGCTCAAGGGCGACGTGAAGGAATACTTCATCAACGATTACCTCCTTTGGATTCTCAAGGAAAGCGACGGAATCCAAAAGCTCGACAAGGAAGTCCGCAAGGTTTTCTGGCGCTATATGCCCTTCCGGCAGGATATCAAGGACAAGCTCAAGGTGCGCGCCCAGGTCTACCAGGAACTCTGCCAGCGGGACCTGAACAGGGCCATGTCCGACGGCTATTAAGTAAACC
Source organism: Spirochaetales bacterium (assembly GCA_003246765.1). GTDB lineage: Bacteria > Spirochaetota > Spirochaetia > Treponematales > Treponemataceae > Teretinema. The sequence continues at coordinate 3,840 of QKDA01000051.1, forward strand.
AAGGACGCGAAAAAAAACGGGCCTCCCGACAGGGGGGTCCGTTTCTTTTCGCGCCGTGGGCCGCCGGTTAATCCCGGTTGGGCTTTTTATGGCGGATGGTAAAGAGGGGCGAAAGCTTGTCCGAAAGGTTAAAGCGCTCGATGACCCAGCGGGTGAGCTTTTGGTAGGCGATCATGGCGAGGAGAATGCCCCCCACGAAGGCGAAGGGCACCAAGCCCGCCACCTTCTCCCCGAGGAAGGGGGTGAGCTGGCCCACCAGGAGAAGGAGGCCCCCGATCCCGATAATCGCGAAAATCAGGTTCACCAGGGTTCCCCCGAGAATGAAAAGCAGGGTATTGAGCTTCTTGTTCATCACGAATCCTCCCCGGCGGCTTTTGCCTGCCGGACCCCGATAAAGAGGGATACCATCAGGAGGGCGCCGCATATCACCACGCTGGAGTCGGCGACGTTGAAGGTGGGCCAGCGCTCGAGGCCGAAAAGGCCGTAGAATTTCACGTCCAGAAAATCGAGGACCCCCTCGGGACGGAAAAAGCGGTCGATCAGGTTGCCGAGGCCGCCGCCTACGATTCCCGTGATGCACCACCGCTGAAACCGGGAAAGGTCGTCGCTCCTGAAGTATACCGCCGTCACGATCAGGATCACGAAAAGCGGGATCAGCCCGAAGATGATCGTCCTTATGTCCGACGAAAGCCCGCTTCCCAGGCTGAAGGCGATCCCGGGGTTGTATACCCGAACGATGCGGAAAAAGTCCCCGAAAAGCGAAAAGCCCACCGACTTGGGGCGAACCGTGAGGGTGATGACCCACTTGGTCAGCTGGTCGGCCGCGATGACCGCCGCGGTCAGGATGAACGGCAGGAGCCGGTCCAGGGTTTTCTTTTCCATAAAAATACCTCGCGCGTGTTCGACGGCGGCGGGCTACAGGCCCGTGGGCACGTCGATGAATATCGTGTCGATTCCGGTTTCCCGGGCAAGCCGTTCCGCCGTGAGCCGGGGCCCGACGGTTTCGGTCTGGTAGTGTCCCCCGGCTATGACCGATATCCGGTTTTCCATAACGGGGTGATACTGTTCATGGGAAATCTCCCCGGTCACGTAACAGTCAAGGCCGAGGGCGATAGCCTCGTGAACCTCGTCGGCGGCGCCTCCGGAGACGATTCCCACGGTCGAAATCGATCTTGGCCCGAATGGTAGCACATGAAGGGGTTTTTTACCATCCGGGAAGAGCCGCGCCGTCACCTCGTCCAGGCTCAAGGGACGCGGAAGGATGCCCCGGAAGCCCAGGGCCGCCCCGTGCCAGACACCGAAGGGCTCCAGGGACTCAAGGGAAAGCCGGGCGGCGAGACCCGCGTTGTTTCCGCACTCGGGGTGGGCATCCAGGGGCAGGTGGCTGGCATAGAGGGCGAGATTCCCCTCCAGGGCCCGCTTGAGGATACGGTAGTGACGGCCCGTAACGGCGACGCTCTTGCCCCAATAGAGGCCGTGATGCACGAAGAGCATGCCCGCCCCCGCCTCGAGGGCACGCTCCACCGTCTCGAGACAGGCGTCCACGGCAAAGGCCACCCGGGTTACGTCGGCGCCGTCATTGTCGATCTGGATCCCGTTCAGGGACGGGTCCGCCGCGTTAAAGGCGCCGGGATTAAGGACGGACTGAAACCACCGGTCAAGTTCCCTGGTCGTCATGGCTTTCTCCCATTATCGTTTTCATCCGAAGGTCAAAGAACGAGGCCGCCCGCCGGGCCGCGAGCTCCGCGCGCTTGCGGCCAGCGTCCCGGGGAATGCCGGCAAGGGCGGCAGCCAGGGGATCATTGGCCCCGATCTCGCCGAGCCCGTAGCCGTCAGAAGTCCCGCCCGCAACCGCGAGAACGGGACGGGAGGCGGCGCCGGAGGGCATGAAATCGTCGATACCCCGCATCGCTGGGCGTCCCGGCTCGGGGTCGTCAAAGCCTTCGGGCAAAAGGCAGACGATCCCCTCAAAGGGAGGGGTTCCGCCGCCGGTTCCCGAAAGGACAGCGGCCGCGGCAATGCCCTCGGCGATCATGAACACGGGAGCGCCAGGCTCCCCCTGAGCGCGAACCCAGGCGGCAAGAGCGGCCAAATCGCCCTCCCTTAAGGCATTCCGCCCGGGGAATCCGCTCCCCCGCACCGATTCAAGGGCGGGAAGGGGAAGGGAAACGGAGCGTAAAAGAGTCGAGGCGTAGGCCCTATAGCGGCCCGCGCCTCCCGACACGCCAAGGCCGGGGCCGTGGATCTCAACGTCAAAGACGCGGTATCCCTCGGCGGCCAGGGCCAGTACGGCGGTGGAGCGCTCTCCCTCAAAGGAGGTTCTCAGCAGTATGACCGACCCCGTTCCCCGGGCGGGAGCGGCTTCGCCCGAGGCCCACACCTCCCGGACCGAGGCGTTGTACACGGAGGTTAGCGCAAGCTCCCGGCTTTTCGCCTCCAAGGATGCCGGGGGAGACCAGGCGAGTTCCGGCGCATAGCGCCAGGAAGCCCAGGCCGCCCCCATAAACAGGATCAGGAGAAAACCGTGGGTTATCCGTATCCCGACATCGAACCAGTCCGAGGGCAGCCCCGCGGCGAGGCGGTACAGCCGGGGAAGGGTCACGAGAAAAACGAGCAGGGTCATCAGGAGCGCCGGAAAGAGGGAAAGGTTGAAGGGGGTCCCGGCGAGAACGGCCGCTCCGAGAAGGAGGGCCAGGGCAGGGAGGGCCGCGATACCGGAAACCGGCCGCAGCCGCTCGAAAAAGGGCCTCAGCAGGGGCGGAATCAAGAGGGAGAGGAGAATGAGCTCGCCAACAAAAAGATCCGACATGTCGCCCCCGAAAGATGGTTTTATCTAGTATACTTTTACCCATGCCCACCCATGCAGCAGAACTATCCATCGATAAAATCCTGTTTTCCGTACCCGAGGAAACCGTACGCAGACTCCGGGAAGCCCCGCCCGGGGCTCCGATCATCGGCCAGGACCGGGCCCTAGACGCCCTGGAACTCGGGCTCGGCATCAGCGCGCCGGGTTTCAACGTGTACATCATGGGCGCCTCCGGAACGGGCCGCAGGACCGTGCTGAACGCGCTGCTGAAAAACTATAAAGCAAATCAGGACACGCTACAAGACATCGCCTACGTATGCAATTTCGCCCGCCCCCTGGAACCGAAAGCTCTCTACTTCCCTCCGGGAAGGGGTTCCTACTTCCGAAAAACCCTTCAGGGCGCCGTTGAATCGATACGAAGGCAAACCCTGCAGATGGTCAAGAGCGAGGTGTTCGCCGCGGCAAGCAAGCGGGTAATATCCGCGGCGGACGACGAGGAAAACCGCATCCTGGCGGAGTTCGAAACCTCCATGGCCGCGGACGGGTTCAAGGTTATCCAGGTGAAGGACGAGGACGCCCGGTCCATGGACCTCATGCCCACGGTAAAGGGAATTCCCGTTTCCTTCGACGAGCTCCAGGAACGGGCGGCCCGGGGAAAATTCCCGGCGGAAACCCTCAACTCCCTGAGGGAACGCTATTACCGCAACCTGGACCGCATGTCGGACCTCTTCGCCCAGGTCCGGGACCGCCGGCGCGTCACCGACCGGGCGATCCGGCAGCTCAAGGCCGATTCCGCCGCCCCCATCATCGACAACGAGTTGGCGGTGCTCAAGAGCCTGTGTTCCCGGGAGAGGGAAAACAAGGAGGCCCTGGAATACCTCGCCGCCCTGAGGGAGGACCTACTCTCCCGCGTCGGCACCCTCACGGAGCCCTTCAAGTCCCCCGCCCGCAAGCGGCGCTTTTTCGGCCGCTACGCGGTTAACCTCATCTGCGAGCACGAGAGCGAAAAGCCCTATATCGTTCACGAGGAGGTGCCCACCTTCGCGAACCTGTTCGGAAGCATAGAGCCCGCGGCGGGCAACGAGGATCCCGCGGTCAACGGGCACCTGCGCCTCAGGCCCGGCGCCGTGCACCGAGCCTCGGGGGGCGTCCTGGTTCTCCGGCTCCAGGACCTTCTTTCGGAAGAGGGCGCCTGGCCCTACCTCAAGAGAATACTCCAGTCCGGGAAGGCGGAAATCCAAAGCCCTCCCAGCGGCAACCACATGCCGAGCATTCTCAAGCCCGAGGCGATACCGGTAGACGTCAAGGTCGTCATCATCGGTGGGGAGCATTCCTACGATTTCCTGTACCAGGAAGACCCGGACTTCCAGAAGCTCTTCAAGGTTTGCGCGGAATTCGACTCGGTGATGCCCCTCACGGATGAAAACCTGGGCCGTTACGTCGCCTTTATCGACGACTTCGCCAGGCGACGGGGCACCCTCCCCCTCTCAGACTCGGGGCTGGCCCGCATCGTGGCCCATGCCGCCCGGCTCTCGGAGTACCGAACCATGCTGACTACCCGCTTTACCCTGGTCACGGACCTCGTCACGGAGGCGGATTTCCGCTCTAGACGGGCGGGGGCTTCGGAGATCGACGGAAAGGCGGTCTCGGAAACCATAGAAAACCGCCGATACCTGCAGAAGCTCCCGGAGGAAAAGTACGCGGAGATGGTCAGGGCCGGGGAGATCCTCCTGGACGTAAAGGGAAGCAAGGTCGGAAAGGTAAACGGCCTGGCGGTCCACGACCGGGGGTATCACGCCTTCGGTATTCCCGTGGCGGTAACCGCCCAGGCGGGCCCGGGCAACAAGGGGGTCATCAATATCGAGCGGGAATCGGGACTTTCCGGGGAGATCTACGACAAGGCCCACCTGATCATACAGGGGCTCCTCCACAGGAAGTACGCCCCGGACATTCCCCTAGCCCTCTCGGCGAGCATCTGCTTCGAGCAGTCCTATACCGAGGTAGACGGCGACTCAGCCTCTTGCGCCGAATTTTACGCCCTTCTCTCGGCGATCGCGGGCATCCCCCTCCGGCAGGACCTGGCGATTACCGGGAGCCTCAACCAGCTCGGGGACGTGCAGCCCGTGGGGGGCATCTCGGAAAAAATCGAGGGCTTTTTCGACACCTGCGAAATCCTCGGTTTCACCGGGACCCAGGGAGTCATCGTTCCCCGGAGGAATCTCTCGGGCATTATCCTCTCGGACCGGGTGGAAAAGGCGGTTACCCGGGGGGAATTCCACCTTTGGGCCATCGAGTCCGTGGATGAGGGACTGGAGATTTTTTCGGGATTTTCCTCCGCAGAATTCCGCGACCGGGTGTATACTGTACTGAGGGACTATGCGGGCAGAATGAAGGAATTCCGCTGATTCCCCCTTGACCGCGATACTGGAAAAAACCTCACCCTTGGAGTAGACTACCTTATTATGGAAGCAAAAAGTCAGGCCCCCGCCGCGACGCAGGTGGATGCCGCGAAAATCAGAAAGGCCACCCGCATGGGCGTTCCCCTTTCAATTACCACCTACACCATGCCCCACGAAATCGAGCTTTACATCGCGGACGTGCTCGAATGCTTCCTCAGCGAGATGAACCAGGAAAGGCTCAAGGACTACCTCACCTACTGCATCAACGAGCTGACCACCAACGCGAAAAAGGCGAATACCAAGCGCATCTACTTCAGGGAGCTCGGCCTCGACATCAACGATGCCGCGGATTACGAGCGGGGAATGAAGCACTTTAAGGACGAAACCCTCTCGAATATCAACCACTACCTGCAGCTCCAGAAGGAAGCGGGCCTCTACGTCAAGGTCATCATGCAGGTAAAGAGCCAGAACATCCTCCTGGAAATCCGGAACAACTCCGAAATGACAAAAAAGGAGTACATGCGGGTCTTCGACAAGATCGCCCGGTCCCGGCAGTTCGTGAGCCTCGAGGAGGCCTTCTCCCAGGTTCTCGACGACTCCGAGGGCGCGGGCCTTGGGCTCGTCATCATGATCCTGATGCTCAAGAAGGTCGGCCTGGACGACGAGAACTACGAGCTTCTGGTGGAAAACGGGGAAACCATCACCCGCATCGTCATGCCCATGGACCTGGACATCCAGGTACAGCTCAATAAGCTGGGATCCGAGATCGTCTCCTATATCGACACCCTGCCCCAATTCCCCGAAAACATAGCCGCCATCGAGCGGCTTCTCAACGACCCCGACTCGAAGCTTTCGGAGATAGCCGCCCACATCAGCAACGACGTGGCCCTGACCACGGACCTCCTGAAGCTCGTCAACTCCGCGGCCTTTTCCCTGGCCAAGAAGTGCACGAGCATCACCGAGGCGGTCAAGCTCGTGGGAATCCGCGGAATCAAGAACCTGCTCTACTCCATCGGTTCCATCCGGGTTCTCGGCTCGTCCTCGGAGGAGCAAAAGAACCTGTGGGAACATTCCTACAAGGTCGCCTTCTTTTCCTATAACCTGGCGAGGAATTTCCTCCACGACCGCGCGGTCATCGAGGACGCCTACGTCTGCGGCCTTCTCCACGACCTGGGCAAGATCGTGTTCAGCATCATGTACCCGGAGCTTCTGGAGCGGATCCAGGGAATCCGGGAGGCCCGCCGCATACCGGACGCGGTGTTCAATGCCCTCATGTCGGGGGCCAACCACGCCGAGATCGGCGCGGAGCTCGCGGAAAAATGGAACTTCCCCCCCGCCCTGGTGAACGCCATCCGTTACCACCACAATACCGACGCGGCCCCGGAAGAATACCGCGACCTGGCCCTTACGGTTTCCCTGGCGGATCTCCTGGTTCATTTCGTGGAGGGTACCATAGAGTACTACCAGATCCTGCCGGAACTCCTGTACCATTTCAACATCGACTCAGAGCCCCAGCTTAAGAAGATCTGCGCGAGCTTTCAGAAGGGGTTTGAGGCGGAACAGCGAAGGTAGGCCGTCCAGGCCTGCATTAGCACCCCGAAGGCGACGCCCACGTTCAGGGAGGCCTTTGATCCGTACATCGGTATGGAAACCCTGCCGTAGTCCGCGCGGGCAAGGGCCTCGGGACTCACCCCCAGCTCCTCGGATCCCACGATCACCACCCCCCGGGGAGGAAAATCAAACTCGTCGATCGGCGTTCCCCCCGTCTCCAGGGCAAACACGGGTACCCCCCGGTCAAGACTGTCCAGGGAGCGGCGTTCCCAGGGGAGAATCTCCACGCAGCCCATGGCGCTTCTCACGGCCCGCGGATGGTCCGGGCCCACGCACAGGGGCGAAAGCATCACCCGTCCCGCCCCGTAGGCCTCGGCGGTCCTGAAGATGGAGCCGAGATTAAAGGGCGAGCGGATATCCTCGGCATAGACGGCAATTCCGGGAAAGGCGGCGGTTCTTAGAGCCGCGGGCGAGGCGGAGGCGGCGGACGCAGGGTGTATCAGGTCCCATTCCGCCGGAAAGGTACCGATGGCGGCGAGAATGCCGTGCCGGGCGGCGTTGCACAGGCGAAGGACCCCCTCGGGTAGGTTCCCCCCCGGCAGATTGAGCCCAGCCCCCAAACGGCGCAGTTCGGCGACTGCCTGG
>QKDA01000131.1 GCA_003246765.1 Spirochaetales bacterium
CCATATAGCCTTCGCAAAATATAACCGACTTGGTCTGCCTAATTTCAGGAAGGGCTTTATCCAGGGCAAAAAGGGTTTCCCCCTTTTTATATTGGGGCATGTCCGATGAGTTGAGGTATTTTGGGCCTTCCCCGGAGAGAATTCTTCCGCCGAAGGCTACCACCTGACCCTTCCTGTTGGCAATGGGAAACATGAGCCGGTCCGAGAAGAAGGCCGATTCGGGGTATTTTTTGGAGAAAAGCCCCGACTTTTCTAGGAATTCCCGGGAATAGCCCTTTTTACTCAAGAAGGAATGGAGCCACCTCCGGTCAGCGGGGGCATAGCCCAGCCGGAAATCCCTGATAATCTCGGGGGAAACCTTCCGGGAGACGAGATAGTCCAGGGCTCCTTTCCCGAGGGGCGCTTCGGTCAATAAATAGTGAAAGCTTCCCGCTACCCGGTCGTAGAGCTCCACGAGTTTCTCTTTCGTATCGTCCCGGGGAAGCGGTGCGCCCTGCCCCCCCTCGTAGATTACCTCCACGCCGCTTTTCTTGGCGAGGGTTTCCACTGCCTCCACGAATGAAAGCTTGTCCATCTCCATGAGGAAATTTATGACCCCGCCTCCCTTTCCGCAGCCGAAACAGTGATACATCTTGCGGTCCGGCACTACGTGAAAGGAAGGGGTTTTTTCGTTGTGGAAGGGACAGCATCCCCACCAGTCCGAGCCTCGGCGTTCCAGCCGGGTATACTCTCCCACCAGGGCGACGATATCGGTTTGGCTGTTTACGGCATCTACCGTGGAGGAGCTGATCTTCCCCATCAGTTCCCCTTGGAGGACGAAATCGGACTCGCCTTGAGCACCAGGCTGCGTCCGGCCCTGACGTGCTCCTCCAGGGAGCGGGTGAAGGCATGGGAGCCCGTTTCTGCGTCTACAAGGCGAAAGTACAAATAGTCTGATTGGGCGGGATTAAAGGCCGCCGAGAGGGCTACCGTACCGGGACTGCAAATAGGTCCCGGCGGAAGGGCCGCCCACAGGTAGGTATTGTAGTCGCTCTGAATGGCGAGGTCCGAGTCGAGGAGCCGATAGGGATGGGGCCTTCCCTGAATCTCCGTAATGATGTATTCGACGGTGGCGCAAGACTGAAGTCCCATGCCGATCTTTATCCGGTTTCGGAAAACGCTCGCTATCAGGGGCGCCTCGGCGGCGACCCTGTACTCCCGCTCCACGACGCTCGCGAGAATCACCGCCCGGCGAAACTCTTCCGGATCCGACGGAACCCCGGGCAAACCTTTCACCCGGGAAAAGAAATTTCCCGCCATCATGCGGACTACCTGCCTCGGGCTTATCTCGTAGGGGAAAAAATAGGTGTCCGGGAACAGGTAACCCTCGGCGCTTTCGCCCCGTATGCCGAGTTCCGACAATAATTCGGAATCCTTGGAGGCCGTCAGGAAATCCTCCGCCGACACCACCCCGGCGTCCTCGAGGTGGCGGGCGGTTTTCGACAGGGACAGCCCCTCCGGTATGGTAACCCTGCGGGTTTCCTCGCGGCCGGCGACGAGCGTGCCCAAAACCTCGAGGGTGCCCGCCGCGGGAGAAACGCTATAGGTCCCCGCCCGGAGGATCAACCCCTGAAGCCTGACGACGGCGTACGCGGCGGCTCCGGACCGAACGAAGCCTTCCCGGGCCAAATCGGCGACGATCTCCCGGGCGCTTTGCCCCCGGGACACGGTGAATAGCCGAGCCGAAGCGGTTTTATCCGCGGGGGAAAGAAGATATGCCCCGACGGCTGCGGCCGCCGCGAGAGTAAAGAAAAGGGCCGCCGCGAGGGCGCGAAAGATGCTGTTAGCTTTCATCATGGTCATCCAAAAAAACGTTCCGCTTCCTCTATGGTCATGGAGTCATAGATCCTTCCCTCGACGAAGTGAAAAAAACTTTCGAGTACCGGATTCAGTCCCTCTTCGTTTCGTCGAAGCAGCAAGGCCAGGGCCTGAAGCTCCGCCTCGGTAAAGGTATAGTCGTTCACAGATGCATCTCCATCCCCTCTCGGGCAATTACGATCTCGATCGGCTCGTTTCCGGCATAATGCCGGTACCACTCGGCGGACTGGCGAAGGGAGAAGATCTTTTTATCCGTATACGTTGGTTCGTGATGAAAGAGGGCTAGTTTCTTTACCCCCCAGGTAAGGGCAAAATCCACGGTGCTCGAAAAGGAGGAATGCCCCCAGCCGGTCTTCTCCAGGGCCTCGTTGGCGGTATATTGGGAGTCCATGATGAGCAAGTCGGCGCCGGAGAAAAAAAGGCGGTTTTCGGGGGTATCGAGAAAATCTTCCCGGGAAAGCTCCGTGTCGGTGGAATAGATGAAGGAGACGCCGTTTTCCTCAAAGCGGTAGGCAGTACAGCCCCCGGGATGGTTTACCCGCTTCCACCGGATTAGGGTTCCCCCTATCTTGAGGGAATCCCCCTCGGAACCCAGGTGGACGAATTCCAAGGCCGCGTTGAACCCGCCGGGACCTTCCAGGGGAACGGGAAAATAAGGGGAGCGCATTTGGTAGTTTAGCCGTTCTCTCAGGTCAGGATCGGTGGAATAAAAAACGATCCGGTTTCTCGGGTCAAAGGCTTGGCCGAAAAAGGGAAGTCCCTGGAGGTGGTCCCAATGAAAGTGGGAGAAGAAGATGTGATAGGTCACGCCGCCGCTGGTATGGACCGGCCGGTTTCTCAGGTTGAGGGAGAGCTCCCGCAGGCCTGAACCGGCGTCCAGTATGATGCACTCCCCCTGATCGTTTTCAAGTTCCACGCAGGAGGTATTCCCCCCCACGGTACCGAAAAGCCATTCCGGTAGGGAAGCGAGGAATTTCTCCCGGGCATCCGCGGAAATTACGTCCTTTGGGGTAATCCTCTGAACTACCGCGGCGATTCGGTTCTGTATCTGAAGCGGCGAAAGAGGCGTCGGGATGGAACCCCGAACCCCCCAGAAGGAGATCTTCATGTCCCCCTCACCTCCCGGTTTTCTCTCTGACAATATACGGCTCCCGCCGACGGCGTTCGAGCAGCGCCTCGATTTCTTCCGGCCCGTGCAGGGCCCCGCGGTTTACCCCGGGGCAGTCCGCGGCATTTGCGGCCCACCAGTCCTCGTCCTGCAGCAGGGAATTCCAAAAGGGATAGGATGAGCATTGGAAGGGCCTGCTTTCATACGCGATACAGGACTGATCCCAAAGGATGCAGTCGTAGTTCTTTTTTTCCCGAAGGCACAGGTTTTCCGTGCCGTCCCCCCGATCGACCCAGCGGCAATAGGAGTCGATAAAGTCCTCCCTGGAACAGTCCGCCCACCTGAGGAGCCGTTCAAGGTCTGCCTCCGAGAGCCTGACCACTCCGGGCTCATGCCGGCAGCAGCCTGAACAGCGCTGACAGCTGAAATGCAAACCCTCGGACCAAAACGGCTTATCCATCGAGTATACCTCCTTCCCGGGAAAACGGCGAGGAAAAAAAAAGCCTTCCTTAAAAAAGGAAGGCTTTTGGGGAGACAAGGATTCGAACCTTGGAAGGCTGAGCCAACAGATTTACAGTCTGCCCCCTTTGACCACTCGGGAATCTCCCCATATCTTCGTTCGCGCGTCGCCGTAACCGTCTAGCCAACTCAGGGATTCGAACCCTGGACCCCGAGATTACAAATCACGTGCTCTGGCCAGCTGAGCTAAGTTGGCGTCGCGAACGAGGGTTAAACTATACCATGGCAAAAAAAAAGTCAAGTACGGGAAGGGATATTTTTAGCGTAGAGGGGAATGTAGGACTCTCTGACGATTCTGTCCCAATCAAAGTCTTCCGTCACGCGGCGGGCGGCCTTCATGATCATCTCCAAGAACCGGCTGTCGTGAAAGTCATTGCCCCCGCAGGATTCGAAGAGGCCGATGACGCGCCGCAGAACATCAGCGAGCTCTTCGGGATCATTGGGCCTGGAGGCGTCGCCATAGAGAAACCCCGTCTCGCCGTCGCGAATCTTGCGTAAACCGCCCACGGCCCTTGCCACGGGGAGGGTTCCATAAATCTGGGCGATGAGGTCTTCCAAGCCGCAGGGCTCATACTCGCTGGGCAGCACGATGAAATCCGCGGAAGCCACCGCAAGACGGGCCCACAAACGGTCGTAGCCCCGAAGGTGGACAAAACGTCCCGGATAGGCCGCCGCAAGTCCTGCCAAGGCCTCTTCCAAAGCGGGATCTCCCTGGCCCAGGAGAATGAAATCGCAGCGGGATTCCGAGGAGAAGACCCGCTTCAAAGCCTCGACGAGGACGGATAAGCCCTTCTGCGCGGCTATTCGGCCCTGATAGCACAATAAAGGCCCCCCTTCCCCCTGGGAAAGGGATCCCACGGCCTTAAGGGCGGCGGGAAGCTCCCCTGCCGCCAACCTCCGGAAAAGTTCTTCCCGACACCGGTACTTTCCCTTTACATCGCCCTTCTCGGGGTCGAACTCGTAGGGCAACAGGGAACATTCCCTGTCGGATGGAAGGTATCTATGCCTGTCGATTCCGTTGGTAATTCCCGTTACCTTTATGCTGCGTTCACGAAAGACCGCCGCCAATCCCTCGGTTGAGTCAAGGGGCCCGGGATTCATGAGCTCTTCCGCGTACCAGGGAGAAACCGTGGTCAGGCAGGCATAGTTCGCCGCCGCCAGGAAGGGTTCAACCGCGCCTGACAGAAGCCCGTCGGCGCAGAATCGAGGATCCAAACCGGTGATTTCCACGGCATAGGAAAGAGAAGCCAAGGTTTGCCGATACCCGGGGCCCGCGTTGTGAATGGTAACGAGAAAGCCCGCGGAATCGAAGGCCCTCCTGGCCTCGCGGTCCGCGCGAACCAAGACCGGGAGCAGGGCCGCATGGGCGTCGTGGGCATGGACGATATCGGGACGCTCGCCCCGTTCCACCGCGAACCGGATCACCGCCTGCTGCAGGAGAATGTTCATCACGTCCACGTCTAGATGGCCGGAACCGCGGCGGCATCCCGGAATCAGGGCCGCCTCGTCTTCAGTGTAGACATATACCTGGTGCTTTCCGCCGTATACGGGGGCGTCGATCAGGATGATCCTGACCCCGTTTATTTCCCGGGAAAAAAAGGATACGGGGAATACCGAATCCGCCGCCGGAAGGCTGCAGCTCCAGACGGGGCTCCCCTCCCGTGGAATAAAGCCGTAGCGGGGCAAGAAAACCGTAACCCTTACCCCCGCACGGGTCAGGCTTTCCGCCAGGGAGCGGGTGACGTTTTTTACGCCCCCGGCCTCGGCAACGCCCGCATATTCCCGGGTAACGAGATATACGGATTCGGGACTGCGGCTCATGCCTTCAGGGAAAGATCGGGACGGAGAACCTCGGCCCCGTTCAGATAGACCGGAACCGGGGCCTCGTTTCCGTAATAGGTAATGAGGACGCGGATAACCTTCGGCAGGTACCCTTCGATGTAGGGTTCGGCGGAGGCGAACAAGGGAAGGTCCGGTGCGAGTCCCTGCCGGCGCAAAGCGGTGGCGGGATTCAGGGCCGTCAGATCCGAGGTGACCGTAAACATGACGGATACGACGGCGCTCTCATTGATGCGGTTCCGATCCAAAAGTTCCCGGTAGAGCTCGGGCACCAGGGTTCCGATGGAGCTCTCGGTGTTCTCGCAGCAAACGGCGCCGCGGACCGCGTATAGACGATGGGTAGTACTCATTTAGGCCATAATAAGTTGAGGAGAAAAACTTTGTCAACGACCGATACCCGCCGAGGCGAGGAGAATGCCCCGGGAAAGGAGGGCTCCGGCGACGGAAAAGACAAGACAGAAGAGGCTGGCCGCGGACATGGACAGGTATACCCTTTGGCGTCGGCGGATAAAAAAAGCCGCTTCAAGGACCAGCGCCATAAGGGAAACCGCCAGAGATAAGGCGGTGGCTGCCGAAAGGGTCCTCAGGACGATATATTGGGATGAATCGAGAAAATCCTGGCCGTTGCCGAAGAGATAGAGCAACACGAGGCCCAGGGAAAAGAAAACGAGAAACAGCATGGTTCTGTGCAAAAACCGGATCGTAAACTGCTTTCTGCTTTTCCTGACCATAAAAGTACGGTATACTCCTTAGGGATAACACTATACCTCGCGCCCGTTTATTTTGACAGGGGAACCCAATGAAAAAAGCTCTTATTTCCTTGCTGCTGCTCTCTGCCGCCGCGGCCGCGGTTTTTTATTTCGGGTGGACTTCATTCGCGATTCCCCCGGGACAGTTCGGAGTCCTCATTACCAAAACCGGCGGCGTTCACCAGACCGTGATCGAACCCGGCAATTTCGCGTGGAACTGGGAGCGGCTGCTTCCGACCAACTCAACCCTGAAGGTTTTCGCCCTCGCCCCGAGATCCGTATCCCACACCAGCGCCGGCGTTCTGCCCTCGGGAAAGCTTTTCGCCGGCGGGATGGAAGGGAATCCCGACTTTTCCTGGAACGTTTCCCTCACGGTCACGGCCCGGCTTGATCCGGCAAAACTACCCGCCCTCCTCAAGGATTCGGGGATATCCGACCAAAATGCATTGGACGCGTGGGTGGACAACCGACTGAAAAACCTCGCGGACGAGGCCGTACGAAGGGCGCTGAACGAGGCCGTCAACGGGGGCGATACCCCTGGAAGAGCGCTCTCGGATCCAGCAGGCCTGGCGCTGTACCTCTCCAAGGCAGTGGCCTCGGAAGCGTCCGGGGAACTGATCGGGATCGAAACGAGAGTCGACAGCCTCTCTTATCCGGATACGGACCTCTATAGGCTCGCCAAGCAAACCTATCTTGCCTACCTTGACGAAAAAACCCGGCAATTCACCGCTGCCGCTGTCCGCGAGGCAGGATCCGCCGCCGCAGACCGCTTCGCCCTGGATCGTTACGAGCAGTGGGGGGCTTTGCTCACCAAATACCCCATTCTTATAGATTTCATTAATCTAACCGACGGAAACCCCGCAGCGGCCCTTGATAAGGTGAAAGCCCCCCGTTAACGAACGAAGACGGGTTCGGAGCGAACCGGAAGCACCGTCAGGAAGGATCCCTCCCGGGCCAGAAGCTCTCCCCCGCTCCCGACCAGGCGGTTGCTGAGGCTGTAAGCGCCGGAATCCCAGTCCAGAGCGTCCAGGGGCCAGCGTAGGCCCGAGGATGTCATGCGATGAGGACCCGTACCGCAGGGAAAGAGAGAAAAGCAGGCATGATCGGAGTCGAGCCCAGGGGCCTCATCCCATCCCTTTTCGAACCTAATGCCCTTGCATGAGAAGAGACTACCGATTCCCGCCACCAGGCTTTCGTCTCCCGCCCAAAGATCCGGCGGGTTTTCCCGGTCAAAGAGTGATCTCAAGGCGAAAAGGTGGTCCATCCTGCCGCCGCTCCCGCCGATAAGAATTTTTTCGTCGCATCCCTTGCTGGCCAGGAGGGCCAGGGCCAATTCCGTATCGGTTTCATCTTTGTCCCGGCACGCGTAAATCACCCGTTCCGGGGGAATGCGCCGCAGCAGGCTTGGGTCAGCGAGGCTGTCCATATCGCCCACCACGAAGTCGGGCATCACGCCGGCGTCGAGGGCGGTCTCAAGACCCGAATCGGCGGCGACGCAAAGGCTGCAGCCCGAAGTATACCGGGCTATAGTCTCCCTGTCGGGAGAACGGCCGCCGGTAATTACCGCTCCTCGCATCCCCTGCCCCCTTTTCGCCCCTTATCTTGAGAGGGGTCGCGGTAATCAGTATACTGATCAAACGATGAATAGAATACCCGTGAGCCCCCTTCTCAAAGACCTCGCCCGTGTCTTCGCCGATGCTGGACATTCAGTGTACCTCGTGGGCGGCGCCGTACGGGACATGCATCTGTACCGCCAGGTAGGCGACTGGGACGTCGCTACGGATGCCCCGCCGGATCGGGTCATGGCCCTTTTCAAGCGCGTCATTCCCACGGGCATCGCCCACGGGACGGTTACTATCCATTTCAAGGGCGAATCCGTGGAATGTACCACCTTTCGTACCGAGGCGGGCTATTCCGACGGCAGAAGACCCGACGAGGTTCGTTACGCGGCAACCATCGAGGAAGACCTCTCCCGCAGGGACTTTACCATGAACGCCGTAGCCGTATCCCTGCCCGACGGAGCGGTGATCGATCCCTTCGGAGGACGGGAGGACATACGCCGCGGCCTTATCCGTACCGTAGGGAACCCTGCGGAACGCTTTGCGGAAGACGGGCTGAGGCCCTTGAGGGCGGTTCGCTTTTCTGCCCAGCTTGGCTTCGATATCCATCAAGAGACCCTAGAAGCCATCAGGCCGGCCCTGGGCGTCACCGCCCTCGTAGCTAAGGAGCGGGTTCGCGACGAGCTTTCAAAGCTGCTTCTGTCGCCGCTCCCCTCAAGGGGGTTGCGGAACATGGAAGAGACAGGCCTTCTCGCGCTTCTCATGGAAGAATTGGCGTCATGCCGGGGGATAGAGCAAAAGGGCCTCCATAAATTCGATGTGCTGGACCATCTCCTGCTCGCCTGCGACGCCGCGCCTGAAAGCAGCCTCGAACTGAGGCTCGCGGCTCTGCTTCACGACGTGGGTAAGCCTGAAACCAGGGAAACGGATGAATTCGGGCTGTACACCTTTCACCGTCACGAGATCGCCTCGGAGCGAATCGCCGAATCCCTGCTCAACCGCCTGCGTTTCCCGACGAAAACGGTCAAGACGGTCTGCCACCTCATATCTCAGCATATGTTCCATTACGAGCCCAGCTGGACCGACGCGGCGGTTAGGCGATTCATCGTTCGGGTTGGAGAGGAGCATATAGGGCCCCTGTTCGACCTTCGCCTCGCGGACGGCTGGGCCATTTCGGGGGTCCGGGGAGAACCGGTACACCTGGCGGAATTCCGGGACCGCATCGCGGCGGTCACGGCGATGGATCACGCCTTCAGCCTCAAGGATCTCGCGGTGAACGGACGGGACCTCGCGGCCGAGGGAATTCCCCCGGGACCGCTAACGGGAAAGATCCTTCAAGAGCTTTTAGAGGCGGTGCTCGACGACCCGGGTCTCAACGAGCGGGAACGCCTTCTAGAGATAGCCGGAGCCCTTAGGGATCGGATTGACTCGCTGGGAAAACGCGCGGGGGGGGCCTGATCAGTCGAGGAGCGAAAGCTCCCTGGCGGCTACTGCGGCGGCGGCCTGTTCAGCCTCTTTCTTGTTTTTTCCCTGTTCAGGCCCATAGACTCGGGCGTTTACCTCCACGGTTACCCAAAAGGTACGGTCGTGGTCGGGTCCGCTCTTTTTTACCAGGGCATACTTCGGTACAGCCTTGAAGGTTTTTTGCACATGCTCTTGAAGCAGGGTCTTATAATCCCGGTGATGGCGGTTTTCCATGACCAGGGCGATATAGGGATCGATAATTGAGAGCACAAACTGTTCCGCCGCCCGATAGCCTGAGTCCAGGTACAGGGCCCCGATTACCGCTTCGGCGGCGTCCGCCAAGATGGCCTTCTTCCTTCTCCCACCGGAAAGTTCTTCACCCTTGCCTAGAATTAGGCACGCGTCCACGCCGATGGCAAGGGCAATCTCCGAGAGGGTTTCCTCGGATACGACTACGGATTTCGTTTTCGCCAAGTCCCCCTCGGGACGGTCGGACATGAGAAGATATAAACGGGTCGCCACCGCCATGCCGAGTACCGCGTCGCCGAGGAACTCCAGCCGTTCGTTGTTTACCCTGTCTTTAGTCGTTTCGTTGGAAAAGGATCGATGATGGAAGGCTAAATCAAGAAGGCCGATATCGCGGAAACGGATACCGGCCTTTCTCTGAAAGGTTTGGAGCGACCGTCTTCGTTCCCCGTCGAGCTGAGGGAGAAACGGAAACATAGCAGCCACCCCTCTATGAAAGCAAGATTACTTCTGAACCGACTTGATGAAATCGTACGCGTCGCGCACGGTTTCGAACTCGTTGGCCTTCTCGTCGGGGATGCTGACGCCCATCTCTTCCTCGATGGCATACACCAGCTCGTAGGTATCGAGGCTGTCGGCACCAAGGTCCTGGCGGAAAGAGGCATCAAGGGTGATCTTCGACTCGTCGATCTCGAGCTTGTCGGCGATCAGTTTCTGGATCTTCTGAAATAATTCATCCATCTGGCTGCTCCTGTGGTATTAACCGTTATTTTCAGGTGTGATGACCTGGCGACCGCGATAAAAACCGCATTTGGGACACACACGATGAGACAAAATCAGGTTTCCGCAGTTTCCGCATTCGGTCAGGGTAGGCGCGGTAAGGCGCATATTGATTCCCTGGCGGCGGCGGGTGCGGGCCTTGGACGTTTTCGCTCTGGGCACTGCCATATATTCAACCTCGCATTAAAAAAAGTGTTCCGTACAAAAAGTCAGACACAAAGATAAAAGTGATATTATAGAGAGTATTAAAAACTGTCAAGCCATATCTTACATTTTTCGCTTTTTTGTCATTCTAAACGCCCTCAACCTCGCCAAAGCGGGCTCTAAGCGCCGCTTCCACCGACTCCGGTACCATACTCGACACGTCCCCGCCAAAAGAGGCGAGCTCTTTGATGGCGCTGGAACGCAGGACGAAGTATTGAGGGTCCGTGGAAAGGAAAACCGTCTCAATCTCGGGATTAAGCCCATGATTCATCATGGCCAAGTCAAATTCATAAGAAAAATCCGCCAAATTGCGTACCCCTCGGATGAGGACCCTCGCGTCGACTTGCCGGGCATACTCAACGATAAGGCGGTTCCAGGAACGGACCCGCACGTTCTTCCACTGTCCTACCAAGCCCTCGATGAGCTTCACCCGCTCATCGGCGGAAAAAAGGTATTTTTTTTCGCTGTTCACGGCCACGACCACGTGAACCTCGTTGAAAATGGTCCTTGCCCTTTCAATGATATTCAGGTGGCCCCAGGTTGGAGGATCGAAGGATCCGGGAAAAACTGCTTTTACCATAGCGAACACTGTACGTCGCCCCCCGGGTAACAGTCAACCCGAAAAAGATATTTGACGGAAGTCCTTTCAGGGAGTAGTATTCTAGGCATGAGGAAATTGATTGCCCCGTTTCTGGCCTGCTTCGTTTTCGCACTCTTCTCCTGCGCGAGCAATCCTCCAGCGACGCCGGACCCCCTTCCGGAAACTGATGCGGCAGAAAAACCGGCTACCGATGAAACGGCGGCGGTCGGGCCTATAGAGGAAACCCCGGGTCCGGAGACCCCGCAGGAAGACGGGGAGATCGTGGCTAAATTCGACAACGTGACGATCACGAAGGAAACATTTAAGACCACGAAGACCGAACTGGAAACGGTGGTTAACGATCTTAACCGCGTGACCTTTTCGCGGGATTACGCCCGATGGCTCACCTTTCTTTCTGAAGATTATCTGAAAACCTTCTCGGATCCCGCGGTATTGGCTGAGGTTTCCGCGAATCTTCCAATCAAAGGGGTTCAGCTGAAATCGATAAGGGACTACTTTAACTACGTTTTCGTGCCCTCCCGCCAAAATATGAGGGTTGACGACATTCAGTTTGTCTCCCCCACGAGGGTGTACGTCATCATGGAAATATCCCCGGGCAATCCCGCGGCTATCTATATAATTGAAAAGTTTGGCGAGCAGTGGAAACTGGTGCCGAAAAACCAGTAAACGCCCTTTCTTTCAATACTTGACTTATACGCGGAATTACCGAGTATAATAGTGCAATTGAGATAATGTTGACCAGGGAGGTCTCCGAATGCGAATAAAATTGTTGCCCCTTATCATCACGATCCTTGCGGGCTCTGCCTTTACCATGTACGCTCAGAGCTCGGACAGCATTATGACCGTGGAAGAGGCCTACCTCAACTCGGTGGAAGGCGTAATTATCCGGGAACTAGCCGCTTCCGAGGGCCGTGACAGCCAGATGGTAGCCCTTCAGTACATCGAGAACGCCATTGGGGCCGGGAGAACCTCTGAGGATATCCAGGCCGCCCTTGACGGACTCGCTTCCGAGGGTATTACCAGCGTGGTCAGGGAAAACGGCAGGACCATGAATAATTTCCCCGACGTCAGGATGAAGGCATGCGAGCTTCTGGGTAAAATGGGCACTACCGAAGCCAAGGATACCCTTATCGCGGTGATGTACTCCGACAACGAACCCGCGGTTATCACCGCAGCCGTTAGGTCCCTTGGGGAACTGGGCTACAACGATAACGACGAGGTGGTGGAGATGATCAACTGGATTACCAGGAAATTCGACATTATCCTCCCCACGAGCTCCCTTGCCCTGGAGGTTCTCAACACCTACGAAAAGCTTGCTCCCAAGGTTGACAACAAATCCGGCATGATCGCTTCCATTATCCGCATCGCCAATAACTACAACTACGTTACCCCGGTACGCAATCGTGCGTATGAGGTTCTCAAGTCCGTCAGCGGCAACAACAAATCTTCCGGATCTTCCCAAAAGCAGTAATCGCTGGATCCCAGCTTCTTGCCTCAGGGCAAATAAAAAACCCGGCTAAAGCCGGGTTTTTTTCATGTTCGGGAATGGAAGATGCGGGATTCGAACCCACCGCCTTTGGCTCCGGAGGCCAACGCTCTATCCAAATGAGCTAATCTTCCGTGGCGCGCTTCCCTATAATACTGAAATCCCGCGTTTTGTCAAGGAACGGCTCGGCATTGAACGGAATTACTTTTTCCACTACAGTAGGGGAAGAATCAGGAGCGACCATGGAACCGATCGTACTAGCCTCAACCTCCCCCCGCCGCCAGGATATTCTAAAAGGACTGGGCATACCTTTTAGGGTGATGACCCCGGCCTACGACGAAAACGACATACCCGGTCTGGGACCCGAAAGCCTTGCCGAGCACCATTCCATGAAAAAGGTTGAATCCGTCATGCGGAGCCAGGTGGACATGAACGCCCCCTGGATTCTGGGAGCGGACACCCTTATCTCGATGGACGGCAAGGTTTACGGCAAGAGTACAGACCGGGATGACGCCTTCAGGATGCTCAAGGAATTTTCCGGCAGGACCCATAGGGTCATTACCGCCATCAGTCTCTTCAATTCCCGGATCAATTTCGTCTCCTCCCGGACCTCTATAAACACCGTTACCTTCATGAAGCTTGGGGATTCCCAGATAGAGCGGTATCTCGATACCGGGGAATGGCAGGGCGTAGCGGGCTCCTACCGCATCCAGGGGATCGCCGCATGCTTTATCGAGCGGATCGAGGGGTCCTGGAGCGGTATCGTAGGCTTGCCAATCCACGAGTTATATGCGATACTTCGCGAGCACGGCTACGAATACACGGTGTAAACCGTCGTCGTACCGGCATATATTCCGGAGACCCGGGGCCCTCAGGGCCAATCCGGCAGATCCGAGAAACAGAGAAGGGGTATTCCCGATACGGGGAATACAACAAAGGAGAATGTCATGGCAGTAGTAACCATGAAGAGCCTGCTCGAGTCCGGCGTACATTTCGGACACCAGGTAAAGCGCTGGGATCCCCGCATGAAGAAATATATCTTCGCGGAGAGGAACGGCATTCACATCATCGATCTTCAGAAGACCATCCTTTCCATCAAGGAAGCCTACGAAGCCGTACGGAAGACCGCTTCCGCGGGAAAGAGCGTCCTGTTCGTGGGAACCAAGAAGCAGGCCCAGCAGACCATCGCCAAGGAAGCCGAACGCTGCGGCATGTTCTACGTGAACAACCGCTGGCTCGGCGGTATGCTTACCAATTTCACCACCATCAAGAAGAGCCTCCTCCGCCTCAAGAAAATCGAGAAGATGGAGATTGACGGCACCTTCGAGAGCCTGACGAAGAAGGAAATCGCCGCGGCCCTCAAGGAAAAGGCCAAGCTCGAGAAGAACCTCGGCGGCATCAAGGAAATGAAGGAACTCCCCGGGATCATCTTCGTGATCGACACCCGCAAGGAATCCATCGCCGTGGCCGAAGCCCGCCGCATGGGCATCCCCATCGTGGCCGTGGTTGACACCAACTGTAACCCCGAGGGAATCGACTACCCCATTCCCGGTAACGACGACGCCATCCGCGCCATCTCCCTTTTCACCCAGATCATCGCCAACGCGGTGGTCGAGGCGGACAACGAGACTGGCCTCAAGATCATCGAAAACCTTCAGGACGACGAGGAAGAGGTTTCCGAGTCCGCCGAGGCGAAGGTTGCCGAGGACGAGGAGATCGTCGACTACAGCAACTATACCCCCGCCGACTCCAAGGCCGATTCCGTTTCGGAAGAGTCCGAGTCCCTGGTAGACGAAGACAAGCTCTACGAGGGCAAATAATCCCCGGCGGCCCTGACAAGGGCCGCTAGGATTAAAAAAAAACACCTATACAGGAGAAGCCAAACCATGGATATAAAAGCATCCGACGTAAAGGCCCTGCGCGAAAAAACCGGCGCCGGCATGATGGAGTGCAAGAACGCCCTCGTGGAAACCAAGGGCGACGCCGCTCAGGCGGAAAAGCTCCTTAAGGAAAAAGGTCTTGCCGCCGTCGAGAAGCGCGCAGGCCGCGCCACCAGCGAAGGCCGGGTGGTCGTGAAAACCGACGGGAAAAAGACCGTCATGGCGGAGATTACCTGCGAGACCGACTTCGTCGCGAAGAACGTGGACTTCATCGCCCTCTGCGACGACGTGGTTACCACCGCCTTCAACAAGGGCTATACCGAGGTTACCCCCGATCTCGCCGCGAAGGTGCTTGACCTCGCCACCAAGATCCGCGAGAACATGAGCCTCTCCAGGCTCGTTTCCGTTACCGCCGGCGCCGACGAGCTCGTTTCCACCTACGTCCACTCGGACCTCAAGACCGGCGTGCTCGTGGTGCTCAAGGGCGACAAGGCCGAGGTGGTTTCCGCCGCCGCGGTCAAGGAATTCGCCTATGACTGCTGCCTCCACGTGGCCGCCTTCACCCCCCGTTACGTCTCCACCGCCGACGTGGACCAGGGCTACGTCGCCGAGCAGACCGAGATCTTCACGAAGCAGGTCGCGGAGCTCGACAAGCCCGAAAACGTCAAGGCCGGCATTGTGCAGGGGAAGGTCAAGAAGCACTTGGCCGAAATCTGCTTCCTGGAGCAGCCCTTCGTTAAGGACGACAAGGTCTCCGTCGCGAAGAAGATGGAAGAGGTCGCCAAGGCCTCAGGCGGGAAGCTCACCCTCTCCAAGATGGTGCTCTTCCAGCTCGGAGTAAACTGATACCGCGTCTGGATCGGCTTCCCTTCAGGGGGAAGCCGATCTTTCATAACCGTACTTTAAAGGAGATCCTATGTCGGATACCATCGCGCCTCACTTGGAGCGCATGAAGAAGTCCATCGCGGCGCTCCGGGACGAGTTCAACACCCTTCGCACCGGCCGCGCATCGGCTTCCCTCTTTGACAAGGTTCGCGTGGACTATTACGGGGACAAGTCTCCCCTCAGTCAGGTCGCGACCATCTCCATTCCCGAAGCCCGTCTCGTCGTAATCCAGCCCTGGGACAAGGCCCTGATCGGCGAAATTGAGAAGGGAATCCAGAAATCGGAATTGGGTCTTAATCCCTCAAACGACGGAAAGGTTATCCGCATTCAGATCCCGCCCCTCACGGAAGACCGCCGCAAGGAACTCGTAAAGACCGCCAAGGGCTATGCCGAGCAAAGCCGCGTCGCGATCCGCAATATTCGGCGGGACGGCAACGACGAGCTCAAGAAGCTCCAGAAAGACGGGCTCATGACCGAGGACGAACTCAAAACCGCCGAGGACGAGCTTCAGAAAGCCACGGATAAATTCATCCAGGAGATCAACAAGATCCTGGAAGACAAAGAGAAAGAGATCCTCGAAGGCTGATGTCCACCCTACCCGGCCACGTAGCGATCATCATGGACGGCAACGGCCGCTGGGCGAAACTCCGCGGCCAAACCCGTACCCAGGGACACAAACAGGGGCTCGAGGCGGCGAAAGCCGTGGTAAAGCGGGCCTCGGAGCTCGGCATACCCTACGTTACCCTCTATACTTTCTCCACCGAAAACTGGAAGCGGACCGCCGACGAGGTGGGCTTCCTCATGAATCTCATCAAAACCCACCTCCGCTCGGAACTGGATTTTTACGCCGCCAACGGAATACGAGTTCTCCATGCGGGAGACCTCTCGGGTCTTCCGCCGGAAATCGCCCGTGAAATCGTAGACGTCGGGGCCAGAACCGCCCATTTCAAGCGGACTTCGGTCATTTTGGCCATTAATTACGGCGGACAGGACGAGATTCTCCGGGGAATCCGCAAAATTCCCGAAACCGCGATAAAAAATCTTACTGCGGAAGACTTTGCCTCCTATCTAGATATACCGGAACTCCCCCCCGTGGACCTCATGATCCGAACGGGAGGAGAGAAACGCATCAGCAACTTTCTGTTGTGGCAATCAGCTTACGCGGAGCTGTACTTCAGCGACAAGCTTTGGCCCGATTGGACCGGCGACGATCTCTCCGCCTCCCTGGAGGAATTCGCCACCCGCAACCGAAGATTCGGGTCCACCCCATGAAAAAACTCATTGAACGGCTTCTTTTATTCTTTGTCGGCATGCCGCTCATCGTCGCGTCGGTATTCCTTTTTCCACAAAAAAATTATCTCCTGCTAAATATAGAACTCTTGATATTCGCGGGTTTCGCGGTGGCCGAGATGCGGAACCTCCTGGCAAAAAAACACCAGACCTATCCCCTTCCCATCCTTCTCGCGATCGGTCTCGCCATCCCCTTGGCTTCTGCCCTCTACGCGGTATTCGGCTTGCCCTACCGCCTTATAACCTTTGCCATCGCCATCGCCGCGGTACTGACCCTGTTCGTCGAATTCATTTACAGCTTTTCGGGCTCCTTCGACCGCTCCCTGGACCGTATCGCCACGGGTTTTGCGGTACTGCTCTACCCCGGCTACCTTGCCATGTATCTTTCGGTCATGACCAAGTGGGACGATGCGGGGGTAATCCTTTCGACCTTCCTCGTCATGGTCTTCGGCTGCGATTCCATTGCCTGGCTCTTCGGCGTTCTCTTCGGCAAAGGAAACCGGGGACTGGTACCCGCCAGCCCGAATAAAAGCCTCGCGGGTTTCGCGGGGGGCTACGCAGGGGCTTTCGCCGTAGGCTATGCGGCGGCGGCCCTTTTCCCCAATGTGTTTTCGGGCAGCCTTTGGAAGATGGCCGTTCTCGCGGGACTTACCGCCACGGCCTCCATCGTCGGCGACATTATAGAGTCAATCATGAAGCGGTCTGCGGGCATAAAGGACTCGGGAAACCTCATTCCGGGAAGGGGCGGCGTGCTCGACAGCATTGACTCGATACTTTTGGCGGCCCCGGTGTTTTATATACTGGGAGACTTCCTCTACGGACTGTGACATGAAAGGACGAAAACGCGTACTTGTGCTCGGCGCTACCGGTTCCATCGGGCGGAGCGCCCTGGACGTCATCCGAAACGCCCCCGACAGGTTTGAGGTAGCCGCTCTCACAGCTCACCGGGATGCTAACGGACTTGCTGCCCTGGCCGCGGAATTCGGCGGGGTACGGACACTTTTGACGGGTGACGCGTCGGCGGATACGATTGCGGACTTTATCGGCAGCGTAGATGCGGACATCGCGGTCAATGGTATCGCCGGGGCGGCAGGCCTTGAGCCTTCCAGAATCTGCCTCGAATCGGGGAAAGACCTAGCCCTTGCGAACAAAGAAACCATCGTCATGGCGGGGCCCCTCATACGAACCCTCGCGGAGGCCAGGAACAGGCGCCTCATACCGGTGGATTCCGAGCACTCGGCGGTCTTTAGCCTCATCAACGCCCACGGCAGCGACGCCGTAGAGTCTGTCATCCTTACCGCCTCGGGAGGCCCCTTCCGCACCTGGAGCCGAGAACGCCTGTCATCGGTAACCCCTGAAGACGCCCTGAAACACCCCACGTGGGCCATGGGCGCGAAGATAACCATCGATTCGGCGACGATGGCGAATAAAGGACTCGAGGTGATAGAGGCCTGCAGGCTTTTCGACCTTCCCGGAGAACGGGTAAGGGTCGTGGTTCACCCCGAAAGCATGGTTCACTCCTTTATTAGGACCAGGGACGGGGAGCTTTACGCCCAGCTTTCCAAACCAGACATGAGACACCCCATCGCGGCTGCCCTAAACTGGCCGCAGATCCTGCCGAACCATCTTGAGCCCTTCGATCCTGAAGCCCTGGGGACCTTGCATTTCGAACCCCCGCGAAGGGAAGATTTTCCCCTCCTCGGAATGGCCTACCGCTCCGCCGCCATGGGAGGGGGATATACGATAGCCTTTAACGCCGCCAACGAGATTGCCGTTGCGGCTTTCCTCGAACGGAGAATATCCTTTATCGGCATTGCGGAAACCGTGGCCCGAGTGCTCGAGAAGGATTGGTCTGCCCCCATAGAGAATTTCGGAGCCGTCGCCGAAACCGATCGACGAGCCCGGAGCGAGGCTTCGGAAAGCATCCAGGGAGAGAATTCATGGTAACCTACGTCATTGGCATTCTAGCCCTGGGCTTAGTGGTGCTGGTTCACGAATTCGGCCATTTTCTCGCGGCCCGGCTTTGCGGGGTCACGGTAACCGCGTTTTCCATCGGCTGGGGGCCGGTTCTCCTGCGCAAGAAGGTTGGAGAAACCGAGTATCGGCTTTCGGCCCTGCCCTTGGGAGGGTATTGCGGAATGAAGGGCGAGCATGCCTTCAGGGAAGCCCTCGACACCGGAGCGGACCATATCGAGCGCGAAAGGGGCTCTTTTTACGCGGCCCACCCGCTCAAGCGCATAATCATCGCCCTATCCGGCCCCCTTGCGAATCTCCTTTTTGCCGTCGCGGCCTATACCCTCGTGGCCGCCTCGGGCTACAGCTATGCCACCTGGGAGAACAGGATAGTGCCGGCCTGGCAGTTTGACGGTCAGGGGGGAAGTCCCGCAGAGCTTGCGGGACTCGAAGCGGGTGACCGCATCCTTTCCGTCAACGGCGTAGAAACGCCGACCTATTCGGACATCCAGCAGTCAATCTCGATCCATCCCGAGGAGACCCTGAGCCTCCGTATCCTGCGCAAGGGACAGGCCGAGACCGTAAGCATAAAACCCGACCTGGACAAAAAAACCGGCAGCGGAAAAATCGGCATTTACCCCTACATTCCCCTCATTGTGGGTTCAGTGAAGGGCGGTTCCGCCGCGCAAACCGCCGACCTGAGGGAGGGCGACCGCATCACCGCGGTAAACGGCGTTCCGGTAGAGCATTTCCTCGAATTCGACCGCGCCTTGGCGTCCAGACCCGAAGAGATCGAGGTTACCGTCCAGAGGGGAAGCTTTAGCCTCACGAAGGACCTCGTGGTGGTGTACGGCGCCAACGGCAGCGAAACGGGGATCGGTTGGGAACAAGTGCAGGTCCGTCATCCGGGGGAAGGGCTTCTTTCCAGCGTCAAGACCGGAATCTCCGAAACCGGCAGGACTATCGGACTGACTGTAAAGGGAATATCCCTCCTTTTCCGGGGGGTTGACGTTACGGAGGCCGTTTCCGGACCCGTTCGGATTACCTATATGCTCGGGGAAGTGGCCCAAGGCGGGCTCACGGGACTCTCTCAGCTCCTCGGCATCATCTGCGTATCCCTTTTCCTCATGAATCTTTTGCCTATTCCCGTTCTTGACGGGGGCTTGATCCTGCTTAACCTTCTTGAGGCCCTGCGAAATCGCCCTTTACGGCCGAAAACCCTTTATTACGCGCAATTTATAGGAATGGCCTTTATTTTATGCGTATTCGCCCTAGCCCTGTTCAGCGACCTACACTTTCTCGCCCAATAACGATTGGAGGATCCCATGAGAACCATTACCTGTCATTGCGACCACACCTTTGAGGCGGATCTCCCCGAAACAGCGGATCTCGACCGTTCGCCGGAGCTCGTCTCCGCCATTGCCGACGGTTCCTTCCTGAGTTGCCGATGCCCTTCCTGCGGGGCCAACCTTCACACGGACCTGGATACCCTGGTGACCTGGCCTTCCCGGAACATGAAGCTGGCTCTGGTGAGCGAGGTTTCCCGACTCGCGGTGCTCTCAGGCCACGCCGAAGTACCCGAGTTCTTTGACGCTGTCGTGGGTTTTGCCGAACTCGCGGATCGCGTAGCGGTGTTCGCCGCCGGTCTGGATCCCCTGACGGTGGAAACCCTGAAGTTCCACCTCGCCTCTAAGGCGCTGGATTCCATGCCTACGGGAAAGCCGGTTATCACCTTCGAGGGTCTCGATGACCAGGGAAGCCTCCGATTTCATATCCATGGGCTGCGAGCGGGGGAAGTCGCTGTTTCCGCGATACCCCGGAGCCTCTACGATTCGGTCAGTTCCGAAATCGCCGCCAATCCCGATGAAGAACCCCAATGCTGCCTTCGTAACGGTCCCTATCTCTCGGTACAGAACCTTGAACTGGAAGGGGGTGACCATGCTTAAAAGAACGGCCCTATCCCTTCTCGGCGCCTCCCTCGTCATTTCCTGCGCCACGGTGAACGCCAAGCAAAGCGTTACCCTGGAGCCCATCGAACACCTCGCTCCGGCGGCTTCCCTAACCGACGCAGGGGAGGAGGATTTGCGCGCATTCGAAACCCAAGAATCGCCGGAAGATAATGCCGTAGTCGGGGGCTCGGCGCAAAGGCACCTCGGCAAGGTTCTCGTGCTCGCCCCGCTCCCCGAGGAACGGGGTTTTTATTCCGGCGACGCATTGGGCTTCATTACCCGGCATTCGGACGCCGGGGGCGACACCTGGCAGGTATCGGACCTTGGAATAAGAAAGATCGCGGTACGTCCCGGCGGGAACCTCCTGGCTGTCTATGAATCCGACGGATTCTCGATCCACCGGGTCTCGTTGTGGAACTGGACCGAAAAACGAAGGATCTTCGCCAAGCGCTTCAAGGACTCGGTGCTCTCCCTCGCCTGGTCCGCCAAGGGAACGTGGCTTTTAGTAGGCAACTCGTCGATTGAAGGCATCACCGCCCTTGATCCGGAAACGGGCAATCCCGTCCCCCTTTTCAAATCGCCTCCCGGAATGGTCTCCTTAGCCGTCACCGGCAAGAGCGAAACCAGCGTCATGACCTTTGGGCCCTCGGGCAGGCTCCTTTATACGGACACCGCCAGCGGAACCCCGCGGGCTGACTATCAGGGCCCGCAGGATATGCTAACTCCCCTTCCCCTGGGGAACAACCGGTACATCGCGGGAATCCTCGATTCGTCAGTGCTTCTGGTAGACGCCACCACCGGAAAAACCGCCGCCCAATGGTCCGTATCAACAGCCCCCCTTTTCCTGGCCGCCTCGGAGGGCTCCTCAACGCCCCTCTGGATCGAGTCAACCGAGGACGAAGAGTACGTTCTTCGCTCGGGGGATTCGGTCACGGAAGCCTTCGCCTTTCCCGACAAGGATCAGCCCTCCAGCGCCGCCGTCATCGATGGACGCCTCATCGTAGGAACCCCTACGGGTTCCCTGTACGCGGGACCCGCTTCTTTCGTTCCGGGTGATACCGTAACCTGGGAAACGGTCGATTCCGCCCCGGTCCGCAGGATTGACGACGTTGCCTCGGACGATTCCAGGCTTTTCATTCTCAGCGCCGGGACGCTGCTGGTATCCGCCGGACCAGGAAAGGCGCCCCTCTTCTCCTTCAACGGCATTCAGGGCAACCGCCTCGCCTTCAGCGGCGGATCCCTCATTACCTGGTCCGACCAACAGGCTTTCCCGGTCACGCGTTACGACCTGGACGGACAAAACCCACAGGTTCTGTACCACGGAAACGACGCGATCACCTCTCTAAGCGCCGCTGACGGAAAAATCGCCCTGGTAGAAGCCAACGCCCGGGTCGTAGTGCTCCGGGATGGGGCGGAGCCCTTTGTATACCAAGGAATCGGCATACAGGACGCCTTATGCCTCGAAGGCTCTTCACTCATCGTCACCAAGTCCGCCACCCCCCGGTCACCCTATCCCGTCGTCAAGATCGACACGGACACCGGGGAGACCGTTCCTTTCAGCATACAGGGAAATCTCTGCTACGGGATTAAGCCTATTGAGGGGGCAGTGTCGGGTTTTACGGGCTTTCTCGTGACGGACACCCCGTCGGGAACCGAAACGAGACTCGTGACCGTAACGGGCCTCGATTCCAACGCCGGATCCGCCCCTCCTGTCCGCGTGGACGCAACCTACGCTGACGAGGACCTTTCAGCCTGGGTTGCCTGCGAGGGAAGCGTTCGCTATACCAATTTGGGGAAGGGTTCCGCGGTCGGCATAGACCCCGTCAAGGGGATCGTCAGGCGTTACCCCCGGGGTTATGCCCTGCCAAAACGGATTGTCCTCACGAGTCGCTACATCGCCACGGTAAACAAGGACGGTTCGCTATCCTGGATCGATCGGAGCAGCGGAAACCTGGCGGTAACCGCGTCCATCACCATGGACGGATACTGGAAGGAAGAATAAGCGGGACTAGCCGTTGGTCTTGGACACAAATTTGGTGTAACGGGGAAGGAAGAGTATCTCGATGTCCCCGATAGGGCCGTTTCGCTGCTTAGCCACGATCAATTCAGTGTCGATCGCCTGTTCGTGATCGGCCCCCTCCTTGACGTTGCTCACCCTTTCCCGGTGCAGGAACATGACGACGTCGGCGTCCTGCTCGATGGACCCGGATTCCCGCAAGTCCGCCAGGGTCGGCTTTTTGCCTTCCGCGTCACGCCTGACCTGGGACAGGGCCACTACGGGAATGTCGAGTTCCCGGGCCAGGCTCTTCAGGGACCTGGAGATCTCCGCGATCTGCTCGTGTCGGGGAATGAGGGAATTTTCGCTTGTGATCAGGGTTAGATAGTCAATAAAGATGATTTGCACCTCGAACTGCGCCCGAAGGCGCCTCGCCATGGCCCTCAAATCCAAAAGCTTCATGTTCGGCATGTCGACGATATAGAGGGGCGAATCGTAGATATAGCCCGCCGCGTCCTGAATGCTCTGAAAATCGCTCATCTTCAGGAGTCCCGTGCGGATTTTTTCCGAAGGGATGCGGGATTCTTGGGATATGAGGCGCTGCATGAGCTGCATATCCGACATTTCGAGGGAAAAGAAGGCGGTGGGAATCTTTTCCTTTACCGCCGTATGGGCGGCCATGGTCATGGCCAGCGCGGTCTTACCGACCGAGGGCCGGGCGCCGATGATGATAAGCTCCGATTTTTGGAAGCCGCTGGTCATTTGATCCAGTTCGATGAGACCCGAAGGAACGCCGGTGAAAGAATCCCTGGTGTGATACAGGCGCTCGATGGCCTCGATTGCCCTGGGGATGATCTCTTTCGGGGTCTTGAAGGTCGCGGACTGATTTGCGTCGGTGAGTTCAAAGATGCTCTTTTGGGCGTCTTCAAGCACAGCGCGGCTCTCGGTTGACTCGTCATGGGCAGAGGCGATTATCTTATGCGAGATGGTGAGCAAGGACCGCCTGACCGAGTGTTCCAGGACGATCTTCGCGTAGTATTCGACGTTGGCGCTGGTAGGGACCGTATCGGTCAGGGCGGCCACGTACGCGGGCCCTCCGGCGGCATCCAGAAGCCCCGACTGCCTAAGCTCCTCCGAGAGGGTGATCAGGTCGGTCCGCTGGCCCTTGTTGAAAAGGCCTATGATAGCCTGGAAGATCTTCTGGTTCTGGAGGGAGTAGAAATTGTCAGGCCGCAGGTACCGTATAACGGTACCCACGGCCTCCGCGTCAAGGAGCAGGGCCCCGAGGGTAGCCTGTTCGGCCTCAAGATTATGCGGCGGGACCTTGTCCTTGAGCGAGGATAAACTCATCGAAACAGCCTTAGGCTCTTACTCCTCGGCAACCGCTTCATCGGCGGCTTCCTCGGTCTCTACCGAGGCTTCATTGCGCTCGTAGTCACGGTCGCGGCGTTCGCGCCGCTCGTGGCGCGGGGGGTGAGATTCGGACTTGTTCTCGGGCTGGGCTTCGACGATGACCTCGATCTCGGCGAGGGCGCCCTCGTAGAGACGGATGGTGGCACGGTACTTGCCGACGCTCTTGAAGGTTAATCCCGGAAGCTCGATGCGCTTCCTCTCGATCTCGTAGCCGAGCTTGGCGAGTTCGTCCGCTATGGTCTGGTTGGTCACGGCGCCGTAAAGCTTGCCGTTGGCTCCGGCGGGCATAACGAGGGCGATCTTGGCGGATTCCAGCTTTTCCTTGAGGCTCGCCGCGTCGGCGCGCTTCACCTGCTTCTTGGCCTCAATCTCGGCCTTTCGGCCCGCGAAATGGGCCACGGTCACGTCATTGTGGGGAACCGCGAGATTCCTCGGGAACAGGTAGTTCCTGGCATACCCCATGGCGACGTCCTTGACGTCCCCTTCCTCGCCAAGATGCTTCACGTCCTGGTTGAGAATTACCTTCATATCGAGCTCCTTAACTCTTGACGGGCTTTGCCCGCCTTGTATTATCAGACATCCCCGTCTCCAGGAGTTGGATCGGGGAGGTCCGTATCGACAAGCCGCGAGCGAAGGGGAACGAAAAGCTCCACAGCCCCCGCGACGGCCAATAATCCAAATAACAAAAGCCCCCCGCCCGCGATCAGGGCAAGAAAGAGGCCGGCGGAAACCCAAAGAAGGGGCTGTCTCCCCTTACGGTTAAGCCGCGCAAGGGCAACCCGAAGGATTCCCGCGCCCTGAAGAAAAAAGAGGAATGCCGACCCTATCAGGGCATTCCAAGCCGCCGCTTCCAGCCAGGGCAGCTGGACGAAGCGGTGCGCCACGATCCCTATCATGCCGAAGAGCAGGGGGATGATCAGAAGCGGATCGTTCTCGAATCTTTTCAGCGAAAAGGGCCGAATCAGGTAAGGCCTGAACCGTTCGAGAGCCCATCGCCCCGCCCTCCAGGAGGCGGCATATGCCACCAAGGGGGCTGGAAACACGGAATACAGCATGGTCTTGCGGGCGATACCGTAAAGGCTTTCTTCCGAAAAACCCGCGAGAATGAGGGAAGAATCGGGCGCCTGGGCGAAGACCTCAGAAAAAAAGAGCGAACCCTCAGCGGCGAAGGACCGCAGGAAGGCATCCAATTCGGATCCCAAGGGCGTGGCCGCGGCAAGAAAGACCCAAGCCAAGGCCGAAGCCAGGGCGGCCAAAAGAATCCGCCATTCATCCCGGGGAAGCCCGGGGACCGCCGCCGCCGCCAAGGGAAGAGCCAAAATGGCCCCGCTCAAGGCCGCGGACGCCAGGGCATCCGCCGTCACCGTTCCCGTAGCCGCCAGGGTCGTCCCGGTGACCGCAATGTCGAAAAGCACCATAAGGGGCAAGCTCGACGCTACCGCCGCCTTGCCGTACCTGAAACGGATAAAAAAAACCGGCGCTCCGTAAAGGAACGCGAGAAGGGGGAACCAGTGGAGAATGGACACGGCAACCGCCGCGGCGGCTGCCGAAGCCGGCAGGGAGGACCAAAACCCTCCCCCCCGGCGGGTTCCCTCGGGGGACACGATCAGCTTACGACGTAGGGAAGCATCGCGAGGGCGCGGGCGCGCTTGATCTCGAGGGCGAGACGGCGCTGGTGCTTCGCGCAGGTTCCGGTAATCCGGCGGGGAAGGATCTTCCCGCGCTCAGTGGTATAGCGGCGAAGTCCGTCCGCGTCCTTGTAGTCGATCTTGGCCTTCTGGGTGCAGAAGCGGCAGACCTTCTTGCGGAAGAACATCTTGCCCTTGCGGGGGCCGCGGTCGTCTCCGTCGCGGCTGGAATCCTGCATCGGCATTTCGCTTTCCATATCTTTCATTTTCTCGTCGGACATTGGTTATCTCCTTAAAAGCTAGCTTGGGTTGACGATGGTTTCCCGCCCGAGGGGCGGCCCTTCGTCAGAAGGGAATGTCGTCGGGATAGTCCGGAGGACTCGGGTAATCCTGGTCGCCGGAGTCCCTGACGGGAGCGTCCGGGCGGCGCTGATACCCGCCGGAAGGCTGGCTCCGGTTCTGATAGCCTCCGCCTTGACCGTTCTGGCCAGCCTGGCCAGCCTGGCCGTAAGAGGCTCCGCCGCCGGAGGCGGCGCCCTGGTTGCCCCCCAGAAGCTGGACATTGGTGGCCATAATCTCGATTTTGCTCCGAGATTGGCCGTCCTGTTCCCAGCGGTTCTGGTGCAGCTCCCCTTCCACGGCGACCTGCTTTCCCTTTACCAGGTACTGGTTGAGGTTCTCCCCGGATCGTCCCCACAGGACGATATCGAAGAAGTTAGCCTCATCCACCCATTGATCGCCGTTTTTGCGGCGCTTGTTGACCGCTATGGCAAACTTGCAGACCGCCATTCCCCCGGACGTGTACTTGAGTTCCGCGTCTCGGGTGAGTCGGCCTATCAAAATCACGTGATTTACGTCTGCCACTTCGGCGCTCCTTCTCGATTATTCCTCGACGCGGACGAACAGGAAGGTCAGCAGGTTCACGTTGAGCTTAAGCTGACGGTCCATCTCGACGATCTTCTCGGGGGCGGCGTTGATGTTGAACAGCACGTAACGGCCCCGGGTGCGCTTCTTGATCTCGTAGGTGAGATCCCGGTCGCCGTAGGGCTCTTCGCTCAGGATCTGGGCGCCGAAATCGGCGAGGGTCTTGCGGACGGCCTCTGCGCCGGTCTTGAACTGGTCTTCTTCCAACGGGAAAACGACCATCAGTTCATACTTTCTCATGGTTCCTCCTCACGGACACATTTCTGGGCCCGCCGCTCATGGGCGACGGGCGGGAGTTATCGTTCGGCATGCGCCGACACGGTCTCATACTCTACCCTTTTACGCGTCTTTGGTCAAGAACGGCTCCGGCGCTGCCGATAGGGAAAGCATAGAGGTGATTATGCTGCAGAACATCGTGTTCCAGGACAATATCTATCAAATAGCCCGTTCCATCGACACCCTTCACGAAGGTTTGCTGCTCGACCTGGCGGGGGAGTATTTTTTCGAGAAATCCGTGGATGACATGCTTTTTTTCGATTCCACGATCCAGAAAATACACCGCCAGCTTACGGACAACCAAAGGATAGCTGGGTTCCTGACGATCATGCAAAATCTCCTTTCCTGCGACCACCGGTTCATCGAGCTTCTCGACCGGATTATCTCCCTGAAAGGATCCATGAGCGACCGCTTCATTCCCCTGCTCCCGAAGATCAACGCCCTCAGGGAGACCCATCACGCCCTCGCCCGATCAATCGCCGACACCATCGTGAAGAACGATCCCTCCGGGGATTCCGACGACATTGTATCCAGGAATGAGTTGAGCGAACTCCTCAATTTCTGATATACTCCCGATCATGCAAAGCTATGACTGCGTGATCGCGGGCTCTGGTCCCGCGGGGCTCGCCGCGGCCTTTGAGCTCCTCAAGGCCAAACCGAACGCGAAAATCCTCCTCCTGGAGAGGGAAAAGGTCTCTTCCGGAGGTCTCCGGAACGACTGCAAGATGAATTTTTCCTACCCTATCGGCTTTCCCACGGAGTATTGGGAACCCGATACGGCCAGGGGATACCTCGAGCGGGTCGAGGAATTTCTCGCGCCGGCGATACTCCCCCAGAAGAATCTCGTAACCTACCAAAAGAGGGCTTCCCGCATCGGAGTGGAGCTTCTCATGATACGCCAGTCCCACCTGGGCACCGACGGCGGGCTCAAGCTCATCAAGGAACTTATCGCCCGGCTTTCCTCTTCCGGGGTGGAGGTATGCCTGGAAGAGGAGCTTTTGTCCATGGACAAGGGCGCCAAGACCGCGAAAACCACCAAACGCGAGGTATCCTGGGATTCCCTCGTGGTGGCTCCCGGCAGACACGGCTTCGACTTTCTCAGGCGCTTCATGCGGGACAACGGAATCGAGTATTCCGACAATTCCATCGACGTCGGCGTTCGGGTGGAAACCCGGATCGAGCACTACCCCATCGTCCGGGACTACTACGATCCCAAGTTTATCTTCCCCGAGAGAACCCGCACCTTTTGTACCAATTCTGGCGCCGCCCACGTGGTGCAGGAGCGCTACTACGCATCCAACGGGCAAACCTATTACAGCGTCAACGGACACGCCTTTTCCCATGAAAAGCCCTCCAACGGCCTCGTGAACTTCGCGGTGCTCAGAAGCGTGGAGTTTACGGAGCCCCTGGCCTCCGGCCAGGACTACGCGGAGTTCCTCGCGTCCCTGGCCATGCTCACCGGGGGCGGGCACCCCATCATGCAACGCATCGGCGATTTCCGCCTGGGCAAACGGTCCACCGCGGACGCCATGAACGGGGACCTTTACGACTTCGAGCCCTCCCTGCCAAGCTGTACCCCCGGGGACATCGGCCTCGCGATGCCCTCTAAGTTCCTGCGGTCCATCTGGAAGGCCCTCAAGCAGCTGGACACCATCGTTCCCGGGGTACTCCATCCCGCCACCATCCTGTACTACCCGGAAATCAAGCTTTACGCCAACAAACCCCGCTTTATGAACGACCATTTCATGGCCGCCGAGGACGTGTATCTCATCGGCGACGGGGCCGGAACCTCCCGGGGCATAACAGGGGCCTGGGCTTCGGGCCTCAGGGCCGCCGACGGCATCCGGGAACGGAAGGGGTACTGAATGCGCATAACCGGAGGAAGCCTCTGCGGCAGGACCGTCACCGTGCCCGGCGGGGTGATACGGCCCGCCATGGACAGGATGAGAGAATCCCTCTTCGCCATTCTCGGCGACCT
This sequence comes from Spirochaetales bacterium, assembly GCA_003246765.1. GTDB lineage: Bacteria > Spirochaetota > Spirochaetia > Treponematales > Treponemataceae > Teretinema. The sequence continues at coordinate 28,585 of QKDA01000131.1, forward strand.
CTCGGGCAAGGCCTTTTTAGACACCTTTTCCGGTTCCGGCATATGCGCCCTGGAGGCGGTCTCCCGGGGGGCGGACCCGGTCTACCTCGTGGAAAAGGACCCTATCAAGGTAGAGACGATCTTCAAGAATATCGCCATGGCCCCCGTCCGCATCGAGTGCAAATTCATGTCCGTGGAGCTCTTCCTGAAGCGGTCGAAAATTCCCTTCGACATCATCTACTTCGACCCTCCCTTCCCGTACAAATTTCACGGAAGCCTCATTGAAATGACGGGAAAACTCCCGGTTCTCAAGGAGGGGGGGCTCTCCATAATGCACCGTCCCAAGGAAAGGATTATCCCCGAAACCCTAGGGAACATGACAAAAGTGGACGAACGGGCGTACGGCCGTTCCATCGTGGATTTTTACAGAAAGAATTCGTAAAAGCTTCGGGCGCGCGCTTGCAATCAAGATAATTTACCCCTATTATAGCATTAGGGATTGTTTTGAGCTCAAAAATAACCGACGACATTGACCGGTTAAGCGTGCCCGGCTTGATAAAAAGCACCGACCGGCCCGTTCAGAACCTCAGCACCGAACAGCGTGCTGCCCTTAACCGGAAGGGCAACCAATTCTTCAATGAGGGCGACGTGGAGTCGGCGAAAAGGATTTTCGTGACCACGGGCTACTCCGACGGATTGACGAGGATCGGCGACAAACTATCTGAAAAGGGGGCCGAACTGGATGCCCTCAAGATGTACTGGTTGGCCCACAACCGAAGAAAGGCCGACCCGCTTATCGAAAAAATGGCGAAACTGATTGCAACCATGCTAACTGACTAAAGAGGTTAAAAAAATGTCCGACCTGCTTCATGACATGCCGCATATTCCCGAACCGACCGCCGGGCAGACCGAAGAAGACAAGAAGTTCAACGAGATCGCGGAACTCTCCAAGAACGGCTATCTTCTCCTTAAGGACAACCGAGTCGACGAGGCCGAGCGGGCTTTCAGGAAGATCCTCGAGATCGAGGAAAAGAACAACTACGCCCTGGTAGGACTTGGGGACGCGGCCCGAAAGAGGAACCACTACCGCGACGCGGTGGGCTTTTACACGGACTGTCTCGCCTTCCATCCGGGAAACAACTACGCCCTTTTCGGCCTGGCGGACTGCTATAAGGCCCTCAACCAATACAACAAGGCCATTGAGATTTGGGAGCAGTATCTCCAGCACGACGACAGGAACATCACGGTGCTTACCCGGGTGGCCGACGCCTACCGCAAGATCCGCGACTTCCGCCAATCCAAGATCCTGTACCTGCGGGTGCTCGACATGGAGGAGAATAATCCCTATGCCCTCATAGGCCTCGGGCACCTGCACTACGACTTTAAGGAATATCGGGACGCCCTCTACTACTGGCAGAAGATGCTGGAACTCAACGAGGATTCCGTGGACATCCGGGTGCTGACCTCCATCGGCAACTGCCACCGAAAGCTCAAAACCTTCGAGCAGGGAATCTATTATTTCCAGCGGGCCCTCCGAATGGATCCGGACAATTTCTACGCCCTGTTCGGGTTGGCTGACTGTTACCGGGGCATGAACCAGCAGTTCCGCTCGGTGGAATACTGGAACAAGATCCTGGAAAAGGACCAGAACAACAAGGTCATCCTTACCCGCGCCGGGGACGCCTACCGGAGCATGGGGGATTACGACCTGGCCCAGGATTACTACCAGCGGGCCCTGGACATTGAATTCGACGTGTATGCGGTGCTCGGTCTTGCCCTTATCAGCAAGGTAAAGGGCCGTTACGAGGAAGCCGCGGTGAGCCTCTCCCGGCTTATCCAGTCGGATCCCAAGAACTTCCGGCTCTATCTGGAACTTTCTGAGTGCAAACTGGGACTGGGGAACAAGGCCGCTGCCATAGAGGTTCTCCAGGAATTCCAGAAGCAGGGCATTCGCAACCAGCTCGTCAACGAGGCCCTGGACCGCCTCAGGCCCCGGGAATGAGCGATTCCCGCAGGGACGGGCCCAAGGCTCTTTCGGGGTTGCTCCCGGAAGAGCTTTTTTCTTGCCTGGGCTTGGACAAGAAATTCCGGGCCAAGCAGATATTCAAGTGGATCGCCGACGGGGCCCGGGACTTTTCGGCCATGACCAACCTTCCCCTGCCCCTGAGGGAATCCCTCTCCAGGGGCATTCCCCTTTTTTCGACCTCCCTACTCGCGACCCTCCAGGATCCCGACGGTACCGTAAAGCTCCAGATAGGCCTAGACGACGGCAGCGCGGTGGAAACCGTGCTGCTCACCGACTCAAGCGGGCGCAAAACCGCCTGCGTCTCATGCCAGGTAGGCTGCCCCATGGGATGCGCCTTCTGCCAGACCGGCCACATCGGCTACGCGCGGAACCTCGAGGCCGGCGAGATCGTGGAACAGTTTTTCCGCCTTGAAGATTCCGTCGGGAGACTCGATAACATCGTGTTCATGGGCATGGGAGAGCCGATGCTCAACCTGGAGGCCATTCGCCGTTCCATAGCGATACTTACCCACCCCGAGGGAAGGCAGCTTTCGCGGCGAAGGATCACGGTTTCTACCGCGGGAATTACCTCCGGAATCCGGAGCCTTGCCGACGAGGGCCCCGACGTGCGCCTGGCGGTGTCCCTGACCACGGCGGACCCGGAGCTCCGATCGAGCCTTATGCCGGTAAACCGCGCAAACCCCTTGCCGGAGCTCAAGAAGGCCATCGCCTACTTTAGCGAAAAGACCGGCCGGCGGGTTACCCTTGAGGCGGCCCTCATGGGAGGGGTCAACACCGACGAAGCGCATGCCCGACAGATTGCCGACTTCGCCCGGGGACTCAACGTTCACGTCAACCTCATAGCCTGGAATCCCGTGGAGACCCTGCCCTTCACCAGTCCGGGAAACGCAGAGACCAGGAATTTCACCCGCCGCCTCGAGGCGCTGGGGCTCAACGTAACCCTTCGCATGCGCCGGGGCGAAAAGATCGGCGGTGCCTGCGGGCAACTGGGAAAAAGCGTTCAATGCGGCATTGCCCCCCAGGATCCGGAAGAGGATCCCTGGTCGGACGGGAAGGAAGACCAGAAAGATTAAAAAAAGTCAGTATGAGAGGGTTTTCGCGGCGGATTCTGCCTTGGACCGGTCTGAGTAGATTTGAACCGAAGACGAGAGAACCCACCCCTCCCCGAGGTTATACCAGGTTTGAAGGGCTCCGTCGGTTTTTACGAGGGATACCCCCGTAATCGGGTATATTTCGCCCCGGCGGCCGTGAGCCACGGTGATGCCGTCATTTCCGGCCTTGTCCCGTAGGGAGATGTAGGGGTCGGTTACCAAGGCGATTCTATTTTCCGAGGCTATGCGGGAGGGGGCGTCAAAGGGAAGTTCCGCGAGGGTAGCCCTCTTGGCGCCGCAGGACAGGGTGAGCGCGAGAAGCACAGCCAGGAGAGCGGCGGTGACCGGGGCAGGGATACGGGTAGGCGCCCCCCCGAGGTTCCTACTTCGCGCTTTCACGGATCCACTCCCGAAGGAAGGGTAAAAGAAGGCGGTCCGAATCGACAAAGGACAGGCCCTCGATTTCCTCCAGGGTCGCCCAACGAAGTTCCGTGTGCTCCGTAAGCTTCCGGGGAAGCTCCGATATTCCCTCGACGAGGTAGGCGTGAAGGCGCACAGGGCCCCCGCGATTCTCGAACTCCACCGAGGCAAGACGGGCCCCGGGCCTGACCACGACAGCCATCTCCTCGCGGAATTCACGGACGATCGCCTCTTCAGGGGTTTCGCCGGGATCTACCTTTCCCCCGGGAAATTCCCAACGGCTGGCCATTTCGCCCGTGGGAAGCCGGTGCCCGATGAGAAACGCGCCGTCTTTTACTATGATTCCCGCGATGGATTCCTTCATCGTTCAGAGAAAGAGCACCACGGGAAAGAGGAAATGGAGGGCTGCCGCGATGAGACAGAACATGCCGACGTACTTTTTCGAGGAAACCACGGTGCGAATGAAGGGGGAAAGGGTCTCGGGGACGCTTTCGCCCCGGGATGCGTAAAATTCATAGAGCAGGATAAAGGAACCCACGAGGCCCGCCAAGGCGGGAAGAAGGTCACCCACCACGGGTACGTCGCCCCGAACTACCGTTAAAAGCTTGAAGAAGCCCACGATTCCCGCGAGGATGCCGAGGATGAGCCTGAAGGTCTCTTCGTACAGGATCTCCGGGATCTTGCCCGGGGCCGCACGCTCTTCATCGCGGTCGGCGAACAGTATGACGTAGCCGGTCACGGCGTTGAGCAAAACCGAGAGCAAATAGAACTGGATCATTCTTTTCTCCTGATGGGACTAAGAATAGTCTAAACTTCAGTTACGGTCAACCGAGGCGGACAGTTCCGCCGCCGCGTCGCCGAACAGTACCTCGCAGCGCACTTTCAGGAGCTCGTAGTCCCGGAGGACCGCCCTCAGGACCGTGTCCGAGCCCGCGTACGCCCCGCTTACCCGCTGTTCGGCGACCACGTTTCCCGACGCGTCGAGCCCCTCAATGTAGGCGGAAACCGGAACCGGTTCCGAGGGGGCGGCCGAATCACCCGAGGGCTTAAGGGAAACCGATACGTAGACGCTGTCGCCGTAGAGAAAGGCAGTAAGCCTCACCGCGGAACCGTTCAAGGTCTTTTGGTCCGATGAGCCCCCGAAGAGGGTAACCCCCACCACCACCGCGGAAAGGATGATGATGGCGAAAAAGATACTCCGGAGTCCCGGCGTAGCCGTGAGGCCCCGAATGAAGCCCTTGTTCGGGGTGTAACCCTTTCGATAGGTTTCGCGGACGATCTCGGGAGCCCGCTCCAGGCGCTTTTGCCTGCTGTAGCGAAACTCGAGGGTATCGGGCCCCTCGGCGGTACCGGGGGTTCCTCCCATGCCCGGATCGCCGCCTTGGCCTACCCCGTCGTCCCGGCCGGTCACCGAATGTCCCCTACCACTTCGTCGGTACGCCACCAGACCACGGAAGCGTCGTAGTCGTTCGCCAGCAGGGCCGAGAGAATGCCGTCCCGTGAAAGGCTGAGGGCGTTGTAGGAAAGCTCGTCCTTGCGGACCGTCAGGGTTCTCGAATAGATACGCCTGCTTCGGCGGTCGAGAATCTGGAAGGCGTAGCCCTCGGGTATGGGCGAGGAAAGGAATATCCAGCCCCCGGAGGTAATGCCCACGAACTCGAAGGGTTTCTTGTAGTCCTGGGTTCCCAAGGTGTCCCGGTCGGTTCCGGTATAAGCGGAAAGCTCCAGGCGGTCCTCGTAGGTGCCCTTGGTAGCGGAAAGCGGGTAGAGACAGCTCCGGTCAAAGCTCATGCCGGCGTCGGAACCCGTTTCGGTGTCGATCAGGCGCTTGAAATAGTCGATCTTCAGGTAGAGCATCCGGTCGTCCGGGTCGGGAACGACCTTTTCCAGGGAGGCGAGATACTCCACCCCGGGATCGTAGGGATCCGGGAGGTTTCGGTACATGACCGGAACCCGGAAGAGCAGATTTCCCTCGGGATCGAACCAAAACACCGTAATTCCGGATTGGCTCTTGGTAACCACCACGAGCTCGTTTTTTGAGGTATTGTACACCCCGTCCACCGGCGGGAAGGGGGTTCCCCCGGGACCTTCCTGGCCGATATAGTCGAGGAACCTTCCCTCCGCCCCGAAGCGGAGCACCACGTCCCGGAGCATTACCTGCTCGTCAGCGTCGAATTCGTACCGTTCCTCGGGAACCCGGTCCACCACGTAAAGCTGCTTTCGCTCGTCCACCGAAAGGTATACCGGATGGTTGAAGGGATAGGGAACGGCCTTGCGGGTGGCGGCGGGATTGGAGGAACCGGAATCCGCGAAAGAGGGAACGGGGTTTCGGTCGGGATTGTAATACACCGCCAGGAGGTCGCCGAAGGAGGTAAGCTGAATGATCTTTCCGGGACCGGAATTGCTTATGTAAAACATTCCGTCCTTCATGAAAATCTGGCTGTCCGGCCCCTGGGAAGACTGGTCCAAGTCAAAGAGGTCGATCTCGTCTTCCAGACGGCCGTAAGCGAGGGTAAAAAGCTTTTGCCGGTCCACGTTCTCGATCCCTTTCGGGGCGCAGGAACCCAGGGCGAGAGCCGAGGTCAGGGCGAGGGCAACGAGGGCAACGGCCAGGCCGCGGCCCCGAAAAGAGCGTACAGGGGACCCTCCGAAGGGGGGCTTGGGCAGGGAACGGCGGGTTACGGGTGAAAGGGACATCTGCGTGAGGCCTCCGTGGCGAAAGGGTAGAATTCATTTTCGTAGCTTGTCAACCGGTTCCCGATTTAGTAGTATATACCAATGATTACAGATTCGATTATCCGCTTTTTCTTCGGTTCCCAGCATGAAAGAGATATAAAGGCCCTCCTTCCCCTCCTCCATCAGGTCAACGAGAAGGAGTCCTGGGCCCTTTCCCTCCCCGCCTCGGAGTTCCCGGTTCAGTCGGATCTGTTCCGTCAGCGCTACCGGAACGGCGAAAGCCTTGACGCCTTCCTCCCCGAAGCCTTCGCCCTGGCCCGGGAAGCGGCCCGCAGGGTCCTCGGGGAGCGGCCCTACGACGTGCAGATTCTCGGCGCCCTGGTGCTCCACTCGGGCCGCATCGTCGAAATGAAGACCGGCGAGGGCAAGACCCTCATGAACGTGGCGGCGTCCTATCTCAACAGCCTCACGGGAAAGGGCGTGCACATCGTCACGGTCAACGACTACCTCGCCGAGCGCGACGCCGACTGGATGCGTCCCGTTTACTCGTACCTCGGCGTATCCGTAGGCTCCATCCTCTCTAACATGGACAACGCCGCCCGCCGCGCCGCCTACAACTGCGACATTACCTACGGCACGAACAACGAGCTCGGCTTTGACTACCTCCGGGACAACATGAAGTGGGACAGGGGCGAATGGACCCAGCGGGAGTTCTCCTTCGCCGTCGTGGACGAGATCGACTCCATCCTCATCGACGAGGCGCGAACCCCCCTCATCATCTCCGGTTCCGCCGAAGACGACACCGCCCGCTTTTTCGACGTGGACAAGCTCATCGGAAACCTCAGGGAGGCCGACAAGAACCCCGACACCGGGGAATACCCCGACGAGGTTCAGGGCGAGGAAATCCACGGCGATTACAAGCTGGAAGAAAAAAACCGCAAGGTTTCCTTCACCGGCGAGGGGATGCTCAAGATCGAGGAGATTCTCCAGAAGCGGGGCATGATAGAGGGAAGCCTCTTCGACGAGAAAAACTTCGAGTATATCCACTACTTCACCCAGGCGATCCGGGCCCACAAGCTCTACCACATCGACGTGGACTACGTGGTAAAGGACGGCACCGTCCAGATCGTAGACGAGTTCACCGGACGCATCCTCGAGGGAAGGCGTTACTCCGACGGCCTCCACCAGGCCATCGAGGCGAAGGAAAAAATCAAGATCGCCCAGCGCAACCGCACCATGGCGACCATTACCTTCCAGAACTTCTTCCGCATGTACGAGAAGCTCTCGGGCATGACCGGTACCGCCGACACCGAGGCGGTGGAGTTCAACAAGATTTACGGCCTGGACGTCGTCGTGATACCGACGAACCTGCCCGTGGCCCGCATCGACGAGGACGACGTGGTCTACCTCAACGAGGCGGAAAAGTGGAACGCCCTGTGCGACGAGATCGCGGACGCCCACAAGCGGGGGCAGCCCGTGCTGGTCGGAACGGTCTCGATCGAGAAGTCCGAGAAGATATCGAATCTCCTGACCCGCCGCGGGGTGAGGCACGAGGTACTGAACGCCAAGAACCACGCCCGGGAAGCCCTCATCATCGCCGAGGCCGGCGCGAAGGGATCCATCACCATCGCCACCAACATGGCGGGACGCGGTACGGACATCAAGCTCGGTGGGAATCCCGAGTACCGCGCCCGAAGGAGGGCCGGAACCGACGCCACCCCGGAACAATACGCCCTCGCCTACGAGGAAGAATACAAAAAGTGGCAGGCGGACTACAACGAGGTGAAGGCCCTCGGGGGACTGTACGTCATCGGCACCGAGCGCCACGAAAGCCGGCGCATCGACAACCAGCTGCGGGGCCGTTCCGGACGCCAGGGCGATCCCGGACGCTCTAGGTTCTTCCTTTCCCTGGACGACGATCTCATGCGCCTTTTCGGGGGCGAGAACCTCAAGAACCTGATGACCAAGATCGGCATGGAACCCGGCGAGCCGATCTACCACCCCTGGCTCAACAAGAGCATCGAGAAAGCCCAGTCCAAGGTAGAGCAGCGCAACTTCGACATCCGAAAGCACCTCCTCGAGTACGACGACGTTCTCAACGAGCAGAGGACCTTCATCTACAACCAGAGAAACCAGATCCTTTCCGACGAGAACCTGGTGGAACGGGTGGAGAGCGCCGCCCAGGAGTACGTGGGCGACTACGTGGACGACTACTCCGCGGAAGTCCGAAAGGACAAGGACGGCGCCCTTTCGGCGCTGGTGGAGAACTTCAGGGACCGCTTCGGCTACACCCTCACGGAGGAGGAATTCGAGCTCCTGCCAAAGAACCCCGAAGAGGCGAAGGCGTCGATCATGGAGCACTTCCGCTCGGACCTGAAGCAGAAAAGGGAGCTCGCGGGGGAGAAAAACCTCAATACCTTCATCCGGTTCCAGTACCTGCAGGCCATCGACAAGAAATGGCTCGACCACCTCGAAAACCTCGAGGCCCTCCGGGAAGCGGTATACCTTCGCTCCTACGGCCAAAAGAACCCCCTTACCGAGTACAAGCTCGAGGGCTTCGACATATTCTATTCCATGCTCGACGACATCCGCCTCGAGATCGCCTCCCGGGTTTTCCTGGTGAAGGTACGCACCGAGGAAGACGCCGCCGCGGCCCGGCGGGTACGATCCGTGGCGGTCAACGCCCAGCATCAGAACATGGGAGGCTTCGCGGGATCCGGTTCCGCCCAGGCAGCCCCCCGCGCTCCCGCGGCCGTGGGAGCCCGTCCCGCAGGCGCCGGTCCCATGGCCCAAAGCCAGCCCCAAAACGCCCAGGTGGTACGCACGGCCCCGAAGGTAGGGCGCAACGACCCGTGTCCGTGCGGGAGCGGAAAGAAGTATAAGCACTGTCACGGGGCGTGAATCCACGCTCCCGTTGCCGAGGGCAAAAAAAAGGAGAACCCCGGGGTTCTCCTTTTTTTAGTTGCGGAGGTTCTTTTTTCGCAATACCGGCATGCAGGGTTCCGTAAGTTCCATTACCACTGGAAAATCGCCCTTCCCCAGGGGAACCGTCTCGCCGTCTACCTGCATGAGGACCTTCCGGTCATAGGAAACCACCAGGCGCTCCGCTTTCACGAGCACCGTCCGGTCC
>QKDA01000128.1 GCA_003246765.1 Spirochaetales bacterium
GCCTGCCAGCAGACCTCGGACTCAAGCCCTGCCGCGGACGCCCCCGTCACCATGACCGGCATCAGCGTGACCCCCTCGGTCATCACGGATCTGCAAGTCACGGATCAAGTGCCCATCGTCGTAAAGGCGCTCTACTCCAACGGGACCACAAAAACGGTAAGCTACAGAGCTACGTTTTCCACTGGAGCCCACTACAGCTTTTCATTGAACGTTCTTACCTCCACCGCCGAGGGTTCAGGAACTATCACGGTAACCTATCAAGACTTTACGGCGGATCTCCCCTATACCATGGTTGACAACTATACCAGCCTCGCGCTTTTCGCGGGCGGGACTCCCTTGACCAGCGTAACCGCCGACATAGGCGACGATTTGGAGTTCACCGCGGTGGCAACCCTCAAGGACGGTAGCACCCAGGAAGTAACCCTGGCCGACGGTCTCGCTCTCTCCAGGGACGGCTTTTTCTGCGGCACCCGGGAGATCGCCGACGGAAGCGGAACCAAGACGGTTAACGTGCTCCATGCGGTAGACGGGATGAGCGGGAACATCACCGCAACCTTTAAGTCCCGCTCAGCCAGCGTTGACGCCAGCGTGGGCGACTTCGCCTTCGGCGCCCGCCGCTTCCTCCCCGCGGAAATCACCTCCCGGAAGGCCGTAGCCTATTCGGGCTACCGCACCGGCGACTCGCCGAACACCCAAACCTATCCCGAAAAGTCGGAGATTCTTGAGGATCTTCAACTCCTGGAGGAGGCGGGATTTTCCTTCCTCAGGCTCTTCGACACGAGCGTCCACGCCTATCGGACGATCGAGAACATCGACGAGAACAACCTCGACATGAAGGTTCAGCTCGGGGTTTGGATCGCCGGCAGCGACGCCGCCCAGGGAACCGCAAACTGGGAGCAGATCGAGGGAGCCCTGGATCTCATCGCCTCGTATCCCGACGTCATCGCCTCCGTAAGCATCGGCAACGAATGCATGGTAGACTGGAACACCTGGGCCTCCTGCCCCCCTGCGGACATTCGCCGGTACGTGCAGTACATGCGCTCCAGGGTATCCGTGCCGGTTACCACCGACGACAACTGGGAACCCTTCGCGAAATACGACATTCAGGACGATCCGGGAAAGGATCTAATTGGACCTACGGGGGCCTTGATTTACCGAAACGGCGACGTTAATACGCCCTACGAAACCGATCAGGTTGCGAAGGTTATCGACTATCTCGCCCTCCACACCTACCCCATAGCCGACAGCCCTTACGGAATATGGTCCTGGCAACGCACGGACGTCGAAGCAGGCCCCGCGCGGGGCGTGGCCATGATGGATCTCGCCCTCAAGGTGGCGCAAAAGCAGTACCAGGCCGCCCGTGACCACCTCACGGACGACCTGGGACTCTCGGACATGCCCATCATCATCAGCGAGACCGGTTGGAAGCACGCGGACACCAGCAACTGGCCCGGAAGGTCCCACCCGGTAAACGCCAAGATGTACTATGACAGGATCAACGAGTGGGTTTACGGCTCGGGCCGCGCGGCCAGCGCCGCCGAAGGCCCCTGGGTATGCTTCTATTTTGAGGCCTTTGACGAGCCCTGGAAACTGGGCGACGATGGCTGGGGCTTCTGGGACAAGGACCGAAATCCCTTGTACGCCCTCTGGGCCCAGAGCGACAGCGATTCCATCGACATGCCCGTCGGAGGCACAGCCTATACCGACGACGACGTTGCCTACTACGGAATGTAAAGGGCTGCCCTAAGAGGCTCCCCCAGGGAGACGGAAAGGCCCCCGGTACCTCAAGGTTACCGGGGGCCTTTTTTCATTACCAGCTCAGCCCGTACCCGAAGGGAAAGAGGGGGTCGTAGACGGCGTCGCCCACGTTAACCGGAACCTGTTCCACCGAGCGGGGCCAGCTCACGGGGAGCTTTCCCGAGGGCGATACGGCGCCCAGGAGTACGTCCGCCACTCCGGCCCCTTCCGTTCCGGGAAGCCAAGCCGCCACGAAGGCGTCGGAGGCATCGATCGCCTCGGTTACGATAAGGGGCCTGCCCGAAATGAGCACCGTCACGAGGGGAATGCCCGCTGCCTTCACGTTCTTCACTGTCTCTATGTGGGACGAGGGAAGCGCGAGGGTCCTTGAGTCTCCGCGCCCCTCGGCATAGGGCCTCTCGCCGATCACGGCCACCGCCGCGTCCAGCTTTACTCCCTCCGCATCCTTGAGGCTCGTATATACCGTCACGCCGTCTCCCAGGGCGGAGCGGAGCGCCTCAAGAATCGTGGTGCCCTCGGTAACCGCGCCGTTTTCCCCCTGCCAGCTGATGGTCCAGCCCCCGCACTGGGCCCCCAGGTTGTCCGCGAGAGGACCGGTAACAAGGACGTTTTTCAGGCCGTCTGCCTTCAGCGGGAGGATGCCGCCGTTCTTGAGGACCACCACGGACTTGGATACCGCCTCCCGGGCGAGCTTCCGGTGTTCCGGGGAGCCCACCTCGGAGAGGAGGGAACGGTCCGCGAAGGGACGCTCGAAAAGGGCGAGCTCGAACTTGGCCTTGAGGATCCTCGAGACCGCCTCGTCGATCCTGGCCTCCGGAATCGCGCCCGAGCGCACGAGGCCCAGCGTGGTTTCGATAAATCGCTTATAGTCCTCCGGTATCATTACCATGTCTATTCCCGCGTTGATTCCCGCGGCGATTTGGTCCTCATACTCCCCGGGGAGCTCCTCGAGCCCGGCCCAGTCGGACACCACGAAGCCGGAAAAGCCGAGCTCCCCGCGAAGGAGTCCCTGGACGAGTTCCCCGTTCCCGTGCATCTTGGCGCCGTTTACGGAACTGTAGCTCGTCATGGCCGAACCGACCCCGGCGGCCACCGAGTCGACGTAGGGCGGCAGGTGAATCCCCCGGAGCTCTTCCTCGGAAAGCTTGGAGTCGCCCCGATCCCTTCCCCCCGCGGTGCCGCCGTCGGCGATAAAGTGCTTGGCCGTGGCGAGAATCGTCTTTCCGTCGGAAAGGTCGCCGCCCTGATAACCCCGCACCGCCGCGGCCCCGAGGCGCGAGACGAGGCCGGGTTCTTCACCGTAGCCCTCGTAGGTGCGGCCCCAGCGCTCGTCCCGGGGAACCGCGAGGCAGGGGGCGAAGTTCCAGTCGATCCCGGTTGCCGCGACCTCGATCGCCGTAGCCCGGCCGATACGCTCTACCAGATCCTCATCACCCGCGGCGCCAAGGCCTATCTGATGGGGGAATATGGTAGCCCCCCGGACGTTGTTGTTGCCGTGAACCGCGTCTATGCCGTAGATGACCGGGATGCCGAGCCTGGAGGACAGGGCGATTTCCTGGAACCCGTCGTACATATCCGCCCATCCCTCCGCCGTATTCACCCCGGGAGCCGAACCGCCCCCCGAGAGGATGGACCCGAGGGCGTAACGGGCGATGTCTTCATCGCTCTCCAGGAACTGACGGTCCGCCTGGGCCATCTGTCCCACCTTCTCCTCAAGGGTCATCCTGGAAAGGAGGTCCGCAGCCCTTTCGTCCGCGGAAAGACCGGGGTTCCTGTAGGCCGCTCCCTTCCCCGGCCGCGAAAGCCCCGCGCAGGACGCGAGAAGCAGCGCCAGGGAAGCCGCCGCGACGATCGCTCCCCCCGCGAGGGTCCTTTTACTTCGTTCTCTCATAGCTCATGATCTCCTTTGAAAAAAGAAAAAGGCAGCCCCCCGTGCGGAGGACTGCCCGTATGCCGCCCGAAGGCGACCCTAGTTCTGAAGCTTGTCGGTCACCTTCTTGTTTATCAAGGTCATGGTGATGATGATGAAAAACAGGATCCAGGCGATGGCCGACGCCTTTCCGAAGTTGTTGAAGTTAAAGCCCGTTGCCAGCAGGTAGTAGGCGCTGGTGAGCCCCGCGTTGTTCGGTCCGCCCATCTGCTCGTAGCCCCTCATGAGAACGAAGGGTTCCTCGAAGAGCTGCATGCCGCCGATGATGCTCAAGGAAACGCCGAAGAAGATGATCGGCAGGAGCAGGGGCAATGTCACGAAGCGGTGAATCTGGAAGCCCCTGGCGCCGTCGATTTCGGCGGCCTCGTAAAGCTGCCGGTCGATCGACTGAAGCCCCGCGAGGTAAATTACGGTGTTCCACCCGATGAACCTCCAGTTCACCATGATGGCGATGCTCGCGCGGATCGCGTTGGGCTCCTGGGTCCATTTCACCCTGGGAAGGCCGAACCAATTCTCGATGATGTAGTTGAGCCACCCGTAGTTGGCATCGTAAAGCTGGCTGAAGACCAGGGCGATAACGACGGTACTGGTAATGTAGGGCAGAAAGTAGACGGTCTTGAAAAAACCCGTTCCCTTGATCTTCTTGTTGTTCAGGAGAATGGCCAGGGGGATGGCGAACACGTGCTGGAGCATGGAACCCCAGATGAGCAGGAGGACGGTAGTCCACAGGGAACCCTTAAAGAAGGGGTCCGTGGTGAGAAGCTGCACGTAGTTGCGGAATCCCCGGAAATCCTGAGGCCCGGAGATGGTCCACTTGAAGAAGGACATGGTGATGGAATAGCCGATGGGGAATACGGCGAAGATCAGGAAGAGAATAAAGAAGGGGCTGATGAATACGTAGGGCGCCAAGCGCTGTTGTTGATTTATCATACATTACCCCTTGAGACTGCCTTCGGTGAGGCTGTCGATTATTTGTTTGTTGAAGGCGATAAACACCGCCATGAGGGGAAGCACCGCGAGTACGGTTCCCGCCATGAGCCCTCCGCGGTCGCCGTCCATTTGCATGAAGAGCTTGGAAAGCGCCACCGGGATAGTGGTCTTGTCGATGGTGGGAAGCATGACCAGGGCGCCGAGGAAGTTGTTCCAGCTTCCGATGAAGGTGAGAATTCCGAGGACCGCTATGCCCGCCTGGGACAGGGGGAAGGCGATCTTCATGAGGATGTTGAATTCGGTGAGCCCGTCGATGCGCGCCGCGTCGAGAAGGTCGTTAGGAATGGAGTCCTGCATGAACTGGGTCATCATGAAGATTCCGAAGGCAGGGGCCATTCCCGGGATGATGAGGGGAAGCCAGGTCCCGTACCACTTGAAGGTGATCATCATCTTGAAGAAGGGAATGATGTTGAGGAACTGGGGGATGGCCAGGGTGCTCATGATAAAGAGAAAGGCGGCCTTTTTCCCCTTGAACTCGTACTTCGAGAGCGCAAAACCGCCCATGGTGCAGAAGAACACCACCGTCACCGTCGACAGCACCGCGATACCCACGCTGTTCATGAAGTTGGTCGCGAAGGGGATGTCGTTAAACAGCCTCTGCACGTTGGTCATGAAGGAGCCCTTGAAGAAGATATGGGGCGGGTTGCGGTATACCTGGGTGCCCGGCACCGTGGAAAGCACCATCATGTAATAGAAGGGAAAGGCGAAGAGAAGGCCGAAGAATGCCAATAGAATGTACACTATCGCCTTATTCACTGTGTTCGTCGATCCCGGACGTAAGTTACTCATCTGCGTACCTCGAAGAATGAAAACCCGGGTGCCGGGAATCCCGGCACCAAGGTTCGTTTGGTTAGTCGATCAGGGAGTTGATCTCGGAAAGCGCGGTTGCGTAGGCCTGCTCGGCGGTCTTGCCGTTCACGAGCACGTCCGTCACGCCGTTGCCGAAGATCGAGTTGATGGCGGCGTCGTATTCAGACACCTGCATCGGGGGAATGTTCCGGGCGATGTCGCCGTAGATCAGGCGGACCTTCTGGCCCCCGAAGAACTCCACGGGCTCGCTCATGACGGGGTCGTTGTACACCGAGGTGAGGGCCGGGAAGGCGTCGATGGTCTTGAAGGTGGTGATCTGGGCAACGGGGGAGGTGGACAGGTACTTGAGGATCTCCCAAGCCACGGCCTTCTGCGCCGCGGGAACCGCCTCGGGGATGCTCAGGTAGGTACCGCCCTGGGAGGCGTACACCTTGCCGGGGAGGTAGGCCACGCGCCAGTCGCCGGAGAGGTCCGGGCACACCCAGGTCTTCATGGTGCCGCCCCACCAGGCGCCGTTCACGATGGCGGCCACGTTGCCGTCGGGGAAGGCCTGGATCCAGGGTCCGCTCCAGCCGCCGAGGTCGGCGTCGATCTTGGCGTCGCGGATGTTCTTGACGAGGTTGAGGGCGTCGATGAACTTCTGCTTGGGCTCGAGAACCTTGCCGTTGGGGCCGAACCAGCCGCCCTTGCCGCCGTTGAGGGGCATCATGGCGACCTCGTTGGCGTGGGGAATGGCGAACTGGTCGATCTTGCCGTCGCCGTCCCGGTCCTTGAGGAGCTTCTTGCCGGCGGCGATGAATTCGTCCCAGCTCTTCATGTTGTCGAAGTTGACGCCCGCCTTGTCGGCCAGGCTCTTGCGGTAGAAGAGAACCGCGGGGGCGATGTCCACGGGCATGGCCACGAGGGAGCCCTTCTTGGTGGTGGCGTTGGACATGGCGAACTTGACGATGTCCTTGCCGGCGGTGAGGCCGTTGAAGGGGGCCTGGGCAAGGTCGGTAAGCCCGCCGCCCTCGACGAACTTGGCCACGTAGCCGATCTCGAGGGACTCGATGTCGTTGGTGGCCTCGCCGGCGGCGAGAACCGTGGTCAGGCGGTTATGGTGCCCCGAGAAGTCGGAGGTCTGGAACTTGATGGTTACGTTCGGGTACTTCGCCTTAAAGTCGGCGGTCGCGAACACGGCCTTGTAGGCGGCCTCGAGGTCGCCGAAGGCTCCGATGCTGATGGTGTACTGCTTGGCGGGGTCGTAGGCGGGAATCGCCTGTCCGGCTCCGTCGGTCTTGCCGTTGGCCACGGCGAGGGAGGTGAGGCCCACGAGGGCGATAAGGGTCGCCAGCGCTTTCTTCATCTTTTCTTCTCCTTAGTATTTTCCGCACGCTAATGATTGCCGCCGCGCGCGGGTTGTAGCGGCATCAAACAAAGGGCGCGACCGGGGCTGTTTGGACCCGTTCGCGCCCCCAAAAAGCTCTTGCACTGCTTTTTTGACCACCAGACATTGACCGTACGGACGAACATGGTATCGCAGGCGCATTTGTTGGTAATCCGACACATAATCGGGCAATGTATACGTTATCATATATCTGGTTTGTCATCTCGTCAAGAAAAAAAAGAAAATATCTCTGTTTCAATATTTCATTATATTACAAAAATATATTCTGAAGTAATCATGAAGATGTCATGCTTTCTTGTGTATTCTACATATACGTAATGGCCGCAATAACAGAATGCAATCTGTAAATATTGTTGCACTGTGTACTCGTTTACAGGTTACGTACAAATAAGAGTGTTTCCCTGGAAATATCAACAGCGGAAACGTCACGGGTCTGACAATCAACTTCGTCAATCGAAATTTCTTTGATATATCTATAAATCAGCTACGTTAACTGCAATGATTAATTCATTGCGTATACCTCACCTTTATACATCAAATTGTGTTTCATATCCTCTGTATACGCATCCATGCGCTAAATAACTGGCAGGAGAGAATAAAGACAAGAACTTCAAAGAAGCTAACCTAGTCAATTCCGTGTAATATCAATCCTATCTATTTCTATACAGTAAAAAATAGGCATGTTTATCCTATTATTTCTATATAATATAAGCTTATGCAGGGCTGTGAATTATAACTTCTCTTCCATTAGAACAAACCATTTCCATCAATGATATCTAACTTGCACCGAGACAAATCATTAAACGAAATTCATTGACAACTGGAAAGATGCGTGAGATGATGCTAATGTAATCGTGTACATTTTATGTACAACAAGGAGGACTGTTATGAAAAAATTGAAAACCGCTGCGATGCTCCTCATCACCGCGGGATTAACCGTTATCGCGATGGGATGCGCCAGCGCTCCCAAAGCCGCGGGCGACAGCGGCAAAGCGGACTGGTCGGCGAATCTGCTTACCAACGGAGACTTTGAAGCCGGCCAGGATCCCTGGACCCCGTGGATTGACACGGGATGGGGCGGCGCCGGTGAGGTTACCTGGGATAACGGCGTAGCCACCCTCAGGATTGACGAGATGGGAGAACAGCCCTGGGCAGTGGCCATGCACTACAAGAAGGTGCTCTTCGAAAAGGGCGAACGGTACCGCGTCAAGTTTGACATGAAGTCGGACATGAACCGCATTGTTCGCTTCAGCATCGGAAACGGTCTCGCTCCGGCCGATCCGCCCTATCTCAACTACCAAGATATCGAAATCGGTACCGAGTGGAAGACTTACGAATTCGAATTCGTAATGAAGTTCAGAACCAACAAATTCGGTCGGCTCGACTTCAACTGCGCCTATAACCCCGGAATGTTCCTTCCCGAAGGTTCACCCTGGAGGGACGAGGCCAAGTTGAAAGCCACTGGCGGCGCGACCGTTTATATCGACAACGTGATACTCCAGAAATGGGGAACCGGTTCAGAGGCTAAGTAACGGGAAATTGAATATCTGATATAGAGCCGACAATGCACGCAGAACAGCATGTTAACGGCATTAGGGTTCGCTAGGATTAAGATTTTCTGCAATCCTAATTATCGGATTTCAACATATCGATTTTTGAAGGATACTAGCTAATATCAGTATCAAGAGCTGTCCGACAAACAAAGTGTTGGACAGCTTTTTTTTACTGTTTCAATGGATTTGTGGGTTTTCTCTTTAGGCTATTAACCTCTTCTCCATATTTTTTGTATTCGTATTCAGTATTGATACATTATTATTTTTTTTCACGTTGAGTACGTGACAATTTCTTAATTTATTCCAGGCAGAAAAAGATTAGCAATTTGCTTTATTATGCAGCGGGACAATTTTAATAAAAAAAAGCATAAAAACGGTTGGAATAGCCGTATGATCTACTCGGAATAGGCCCGGATCCGATCCAAATTTATAATGATAATTGAATGCAATTCAAATTCGTCTTGAACCAACCCGGCGGTATACCGGATATCGGGAAATGAAAAAAGCTCAAGTTCGTTATAACATCCCCAAACAGCATATGTTCTTACAATACAACAAATAAATGATAATACTCATCAAGCAAGGTCCTTTTTCACCCCTTTATATTAAGCAATTAGTTGAATCAAGCATAATGTTTTTTGCTAAATTACTCCCCGGAAATCTTGCCGTAGAAGAGATCGTATTGTAAAGAAACGTTAAGCTTTACATACGTAAGCGTACTATTCGCAACACAATTACATCTTCACTATACACGATTATGATAAATCCCTGCATGTAGATTTCGCCCATTTTTTCATCGTTTTAATGTCATCTTTTTTTTTATGAATTTAGAAATATTTTTGTTGACGTCCTGAAATAACCGGCTTATGATAACGTATACATTGAGCCGCTAGGCAGAAAGGAGTTGTATATGAACAAGAAAATTAGTTTTGCGTTGGTTGCGATTATGCTGGCCTTCAGCATGGTCACTTTCGTAGGTTGTGAAGATGCTACCAAGGATGATCCCGCTCCTCAGAATCTTGCGTTGCCGACCGATGCGCCTGAGGGAGCTATCTTCCTCTATGGAGGTACGCCCAAGGTAGGCGAATGGCAGAACTGGGGAATGAACAACGTAGTTGATGAGGCGTATGCGGCGGATGCAAGTTATAATCCCTGTATTCTGTTAACCAGCGCAACTGGCTGGGGCAATGGATACCCCTGGGCCTTCGATGCGGGTTCGCTTACGGGTATGACTACGTTCTCCTTCAAGGTTAAGTCGGAGGATTATGACTACGTCGCGGTTAAGATGCCTGGTTCTTCCCTCATTGGCGACGCTGCCGTGCAAATCTTCTTTGACGGAAGGACTGCTGGCACCACTGTTACCGACGTAGCTGGCGCTCCTGGTTGGAAAAAGGTAGTTGTAAACGTTGCAACCGTGTGGGGTAATCTTGACGCCGCTACGCAGTGTGCAATCTACTATCAGGTCATACCTGTTGTACACGGTTCGTCGACTCCTGAAGGCGAAATCATGTACTTGGCGGATATTTACCTGTACTAATACCGTGCACGCTTAGTATGTAAAGTTCGCCACTACAGCCTTGTGCGGTAGTGGCGACTTTTTTTTGGATAGGTAAATGCTGTTTCGTTAGGTAACTTTTATTTGTCATACTGCCTAACCCATTGTTACTTATGAGGAGACAAGATGAAAAAGCTATTGCTTGCTTTGTTAATTATTAGCCTAAGCTTTTCCGCGTTCGCGGAATTTACGGGCGCTCGCACCGAGAACCTTTATGACGAGAACCTTCCCACGCAGTCTTCGCCCATTAAACCTTCGGTTGCCTTTAAGCCTAAACTAGGCGTTATTTGGGGTTATGATTTTGACCGCAAGGAGTCAGGCTTCCATGAAGTAGTCGACTTGGACGTTGAATGGGAAATTCTCCCTTACAAGGACTATGCAACCGATACATCGGATCTCGAATACGGTCTACCCTACGGCCTAGTGATGTTCTCCGGCGGGCACCTTGTGTTAAAGATGCAGGATCAAACGGGCGATATGGCCGTACATGGGACAGGCGGCACCACGGCAAAAAAGATTGAACCGTACCTATCTTTGAATTTTGAGAAAATCTGGGGAAAGGTCATTTGGGATCCCTTCTATGTCGTACTTGCGGCAAACGACACGAACTTTTACGAGCGTCACACCGGATGGAACTTTCCTACTTCCAATAATTTTATCCGCGCCAACTGGGCACACATGGGTAACCGCGTACAAGGCTGGGTGAGCCCGCTGAATACTGACCCCTGGACCCTTGCCGGTAATTATGACACCCTGAAAACAACGACCGGAAGCGCAGGAATTGGCGTTGGATACGTTGCTAACGTCACCGAGGTTCTGTTCCAGGTTGGTTCCAATGATGTAAATTTTGATTCGGATAACTTCTTTGGCGATCATAACCCAACAGGAACGAATAAGGATAACGCGTACGCCTTTGGGCTCTCGGTTGAATCAAACCCCATCGGCGACCTACAGGTACGGGCATCATCCTATACGGGCATAAATTATAAAAGCCCGACAGGCCTGAATAACACTCCCTTGGGCTTTAGCGGCATGGTTGGCTGGCGTTATGATATCACGAACACCATTAGCTTTACCCCGCATACCGCGATGGACGTTGCCTTTGCCAGAGTTGACGACGATCCCTTCGGAACGTACCGAACCGAAAACAGTTTTGGTTTTGATATCGTCTGGCCGGGTTCTAACGGTTGGGGAGACAATCCGCTCATCAATAAGGAAACCAATATCTTTGCGGGTCTTACTGTAGACGCAATTGTTTGGACGAAAGAGTTTGAAGATCCTACAATGCACTTTTCTGTTTCTCTACATGAAGACAACGCTGGCGGGCTTATTCCGAACCTGGGCACCACATTTGTGTACGAGATCAAGAACCTTATTGCCCCAAGTGTAGAGGGAGATCCGCAGATGTTTTACGGCGTGTTCGTTGATTACAACCTGTGGAATCAGTTCCGTCCGTATACGCGAATCAACAGGACAACAAGCAATGCGGGAACAAAGGCTGACGAGGCAAACCGCTTGCCGCTTCAAACGGAAATTGGTCTTGAAATTACCGTAATCCCGCACACGATAATTACGCTTAAGTATCAGTCCGCAGACTTTATTGACGTGGTCCAAAAATCGGATAGTAAAGGTCTGTTTACTTCGGCTTTCATCGTAACCTTCTAACGCAGATAGTTTGAATCGTTACAAAAAGCTCTTCCCCGCATCGGGAAGAGCTTTTTTTTTAGCTATACCGATTTAATTTTAAACAGTACATAAACAGGACTTTACTTCTCCTCAAATATGTCAGTGTATTAAAGGAAAGATCGAACGAGAACTGTCTCCCCCCCCGACTTCACCCCTCCCCCGTGCTATACTCCTTCGGGGGAGTTTTTTATGCCGAATCAAAAAGACGTTGCGCGCCTGGCGGGGGTTTCCCACGCATCGGTGTCGAGGTACCTCGCGGACCCGGAAGCGGTGAGCGAGGGGAACCGGGAGAGGATCCGCGAGGCCATCGAGATGCTCAACTACAAGGTAGACGCCGCCGCGCAGACCCTGCGTACGGGGCGTACCAAGCACGTGAGCATTCTCGTGCCGGGGTCGGCGCCCTTTTACTGGGTTCTCGTACAGGCCATGGAAAAGAGGCTCAGCGAGGAAGGCTACTTCAGCAGCGTGCTTTTCACCCGGGAATTCGACCAGCTCGTTTCGGTCAAGTCGGGCATGGTGGACAAGATGATCCAGTCGAACCTGATTGAGGCATGCGTGCTCTTTCCCCTCCTCAAGGAGGAGGACGAGCGCCTGGCCGAGAAGATCCACCGCTACCACAAGAACTTTATCGTGGTGGACAATTCCCTCCTGGGAGCCCACATTCCCCGGGTGGTCTTCGACAACTACGGGGCGGGGAAGACCGCCGCCCGGGAAATGGTCAAGAAGGGACACAGGGACATTCTCCTCCTCACGGGAGACGAGATCTTCGAGTCCGCGGTGATGCGGAAGAAGGGTTTCCTGGAGGGCATCGCAGAGGCGGGACTCCCCGAGGAAAGCGTCACGGTCATCAAGACGGGCTTTTCGCCCCAGGTAGCCTACCCCCATTTGGAGAGGATCAAGCTCCCCCCCTTCACGGCGGTGTTCGCCGCCAACGACACCACCGCCCTGGCCTTCGTGAACGTGGCCCACCAAAAGGGGCTCCAGTGCCCGGGGGACTACGAGATTATCGGCTTCGACAACAATACCGAGTACACCCCCTACTCCATCCCCACCCTTTCCACCTTCCACCAGCCGACCTTCGACGCGGGGGTGAAGACCGCCGAACTCGTGCTCGACATGATCAACGGGAAGGCGATCCCCTACGAGACCGTGTTCCCGGCGGAGCTGATCCGCAGACAGTCGTTTTCGTAAGCCCCCAGTCCGGAACGAGGACATAGAAAGCCGCAGACAAAAAAAGGGCCGGCCTCCCCGAGGGGAAACCGGCCCGAGAGAGGGCGGAAAACCCGGCCCGAGGGACGCCTGTCCCGCGGGTCGCAACTTACCAGTTGACGTCGATCACGACGGCGCGGCCGTTGTAGCTCCACAGGGCGCCGGAGAAGTCGCCTACGTCGTCGTAGGCGAAGCCGTAGGCCTTTCCGTTCACCGCGTGGTCGTGCATGAACTTCGAGAAATAATTGCAGGGCGCCGCTTGGTAGAAGGATGCGGGGTCGTCCCACTTCGAGGAATCTTCCATGACGTGCCGGTTGAACGCAGCGGCGATGCGGGCCTGAATGGCGCCCTCCTCGGTGTTGCCCGTGGCGAGAACCCCGGAGGCCTCGAAGATCTCCGTGGCGTTGGGCTTGCGGGCTACCGCGGTAAAGTTTGTCCTTCCGGTGCGGGAGAACACGAAGGCGTCGCCGTAGACCCGTCCGCGGTACTCGTAGGTATTGCCGTCCCAGTACATGTTGAACACGAGGTCCTGAGCGCGGTACTGATTCCAGATCTGGTTGACGTAGGCGTCGTAGTACGCGGCGTTCGCGGAGGCGAGGCCGAAACCGTCGGGATCCTTGCAGGGGGCATTGATGCGGTACTCGTTGATGAGACCCTGGAATTCGGCGGGCACTTCCCGCTGCCAGGCGTCCCAGAGCGCCGCGCGGGTTTCGGAGATGCCGTTCTCGCCGAGGTAGGTCGCCCCGCCCGAGCCGTCCTTTTCGTACACGCGGGCAAGGAGGGGAACGCTCAGCTGGTCAACCTGGGTGGTGTTGCCCCAGAAACCGACCGGGCTTCCCGCGGCCCAGGTGGCCGGGACGATGGCGAACTCGTACCAGTCGAAGAACACGTCGGCGTTCGGGTCCATGGCGTTGTTGAGGTCCGGCGCGGCGTAGGCCACCCTTCCGTTCCCGTCGACGTTCACGGTGATGTAGAGGGGCTCTCCCATGGTCACGAAGACGCGGCCGGAGGAGACGTAGGGCGGGAGCTGGAAGCCTTCCATGTCGCTGAGGCGGAAAGAGTAGTTGGCGCAGAGGCGGCCGTTCTTCGCGAGCTGCCCGTTGTCGGCGAGGCTCATGGGCTGGAGGGTTCCGTCGGGCTTGACCCAGCACCAGTCCTGGGCCTCGTTGCGGGCGAGCATGGTCAAGAAGATCTCGGAGTCGTCCCAGGCGCCGGAGGTACGGTTGGCGAACTGCATGGTCATGTGCATGCCGGGGGCCAGGGGCAGGAGCTCGGGGCCGGTGTATTCGGTCCACTGGGCGTACACGGTAAGGTTCGAAACGACGGGGGTAGCGGCGGTGAAGGCAGCGCCTGAACCGTCGCGGGAGAGGTTCCAGCCGCTGAAGGTATAGCCCGTCCTTCTGGGGTTCTCGGGGAGGTTCCCCAAGGAAGCTCCCGCTTCAACGGTCATGGAAGAGGGAGAAGCGGGCACCGTGGCGCCGTTGGAGTCGAAGGAGACCGTGGCGGTCTCGACTCCGATCCAGTAGGCGTACACCGTGATGTCGCCGTAAACGGGGGTTTCCGCGGTGAAGGAATCCCCTTCCCCGTTGGGAGCGGTAAACCAGCCGCCGAAGTCGGCGAGGGCCTTCACGGGCTCCGCGGGGAGGCTTCCGAGGCTGTCGCCCTCGGAGGCGACGCTCATGGAGGCGGGGGTCGCGGGTGTGTCGGCGCTTGAGGAATCGAAGGTAACCGTGGCGAAGTCCGGCAGGGCGCCGTACTCGAAGGAAGCCCAGCTTGCGGTATTGGAGAGGATGCCCTGGGGAACGTTGGTCTCGATTCCGGAGCGGAGGGTCAGCACGTCCAGGTAGATCTTGGCGCCCTGAACGTAGGTGGGATGGCTGAAGGTGTAGGTCCAGGTACCGCCGTTATTGGCCATGCCCTGGGAGGCGAGCACGAGGCCGGTGCCGTTGCCCTCGGAAAGGAAGAGCCTGGCCTGGTCCACGGGGGCCGCGGGGGTATAGCTCACGGTGAGGGAAGAGGCGGTCATGGCGCTGACGCTCACGGTGCCGTTAGGCCCGGTAAGGGTGAGGCCTCCGGAGGAGTTGAGCCTCCAGGCGGCGTACACCGTAAGGCTTTCGTTTACGACGGTAGTCTCCGTGAACCGGGCGCCGCCCCCGTTGGGCGCGGTATACCAGCCCAGAAAGCTGTAGCCTGACCGAGAGGGGGCGGAAGGCAGCTGGGAAACGGTGCCCCCGGCGGGGGAAACCAGGATGGAGGAGGGAACCGCGCTCACGGTGGCCCCGGCGGAGTCGAAGGTGACCAGGGCGCCCTCGGATGAGCCGCCGTAGGTGAAGGAGGCCCAGGTAGTGGAGTCCCCGAGAATTCCCTGGGGCACGTTAACCTCCCCCGTCGGGGTGGAGGCGAGAACGTCCACGTAGATCTTCGCCCCGTCGACATAGCTCGGATGGCTGTAGGTAAAGGTCCAGGAGCCCCCGGAATTGGCCATGGGCTGGGAAGCGACCACGAGGCCCGGCGCGTCGCCGGGGGACAGGTAGATGCGGGCCTGGCTTACGGGAGACGCGGGGGTGTAGGATACGGTAAGACTGGTACCGGTCATTCCGGAAACCTGAAGGGTTCCGTTCGGTCCCGTCAGGGTAAGGGGAGCGGCGGCGGCGCGGGAAGCTGCGGACATTTCCCCGCTCCCCTGAATGGGCTGAAAACAGGATGCCAGAAGGGTAACCGCCGCGGCGGCGACGGCGGCGATGCGGCTACGGGCAAACCGTACCTTATTGTTCGAAAAAATTG
Source organism: Spirochaetales bacterium (assembly GCA_003246765.1). Lineage (GTDB taxonomy): Bacteria > Spirochaetota > Spirochaetia > Treponematales > Treponemataceae > Teretinema. The sequence continues at coordinate 15,663 of QKDA01000128.1, forward strand.
CCCTCATGAGGGTCTCCTCTTTATGTGTAGTGAGCTAAAAAAGATTTCCGACAGGGCCCTTGCCGTAAATCCCGTTACCGTACCGGGGTAGAACTCAGAAGTCATGTACACGTGTACACGTAAACTCTCATCATTGTTGCTATGGGTTTAAAAAATTGTCAAGAAAAATGTTATAAATAGTCGGCCCCGGGTGTTTTATTGCTAAATAGTTATAATGCAAGATTTTATAAGCATAACACAGGGAATAAAAGATGCCGGGGGCGTTTTTTTTCACCCCGTCTGCACGAATTGCTTAAAAAAGGGACAGGTCTAACTCCAATGTTTGCGTGTACATAAAAACCTCAACCCCAGGACCCTCTCCCTTCGCGGGGGCTCCGCGCGGGGCCCTTTCAGAGCCCTTCCCCCGTTCTGCCTCCCCCCCCCCTTTCACCTCTTACGGGGCTTTCTTGAAGACCGGGAGGCGTTCGAGGTACACGAGATCTGTACCGTCATACCCCCCTTCCTCGAGGAGGACCGCGGCCTTGCAGGCGACGGCGCATCCTACCCGGGAAAGAAGCCGTTCGAGGGCAAAAAGGGAGCCGCCGGTGGAGACCACGTCGTCCACGACGCATACGGTTTTGCCCCGGAGGCGGTCGCAGTCGGGGGCGTCGAGCACGAGGGTTTGGGTTCCCGAGGTGGTGATGGATGAGGAGGTCTCGACGACGGGCTCCCGCATGTAGGCCTTCACGGTCTTGCGGACCACCACGTAATCGAGGGAAAGCCTGACCGCCAGGGCATGGGTCAGGGGAATGGCCTTGGCCTCGGGGCACACGAGAAGGTCGATGCCGGAGCGGGGAAAGCGGGGGTGCGCGAAAAGGGCGTCGGCGGCGGCCTCCACGAGAGAGGTGTCCCCGAGCATGACGAAGCTCGCGATGGAAAGCTCTTGAGAGACGGGAACCACGGGAAGCTCCCGGATCAGGGAACCGATTCGAAGGGTATAGGTTTGCATGGGCTTCCTCAGCAATTCTCGATCAGGATTACGGTGATCCTTCCCCGGGGCCAGCACTTTTCGAGGATGGACCAGGCGTTGCAGATCCGGTCGGGGCTGGAGCAGTCCGAGCAGACGCCGGTCTTTTGGCAGGGGGTGCGGAGGTCCCCGTTGCGCCGGGCGTTCCAGGGGGCGGTTTCGGAGCGGATTCGCTCCATGGCGGACTCCCGGTCCCTGGCGATCTTGCTCGCCCCGGCGAGGAGTACCACCCGGCGGGGGCCGAAGGTGATGCCGGCGACGCGGTTTCCCACCATGTCGAGGTTTACGAGCTGCCCTTTCTCGGTGACCGCGTTGCACCCGGCGAGGAAGAGGTCCGAGAGGAGGCCCCTCCGGGAGGTTTCGAGGGTTTCGTCCCACCCGCCGCCGGCGAAGGGGTCGATGAACTCGATATCCGCGCGGGAGGCAAGTTCCTCCGGAATGAGGGAGCGCTCCAAGGTGGCGGAGTCGCCGCGGCTCACCGTCCGGGGGGCGATCGCCGGAAGAATCTCCGAGAAGAAGAGCTCCCGGGCTTCCGCCTCGGTTTTGACGGAGCGGGCGTCGAAGCCGTTCTTCCGCAGGGCCTCAAGGGTGGCTTCTAGATTCACTGGTTTCCTCCCCGCTCGAATTCGCCATGGAGGGCCCTGAAGGCCCCCAGATTGCGCTCGAAACACGCGAAAATTTCCGGGTCAAAATGGGTTCCCGCACCCTCCCGCATGATCGCCACGGATTCCTCGAAGGGGAAGGCCTTCTTATAGGGCCTTTTCGTCGTGAGGGCGTCAAGCACGTCGGCCACGGCTATGATCCTTGCCTCCAGGGGAATGGCCTCTCCCGAAAGCCCCTCGGGATAACCCGATCCGTCCCATTTCTCATGGTGGTTTTGGGCTATCCTGATTCCCATGGTAAAGAAGGAACGGCCCACCCGGGAGTTGGAATTGGCCGCCTCTTTAAGAACGTTGGCCCCGTAAGTGGTATGGGTCTTCATATGCTCCCACTCGGCGGGATCGAGCTTGCCGGGCTTGAGGAGCACGTCGTCGCGAATTCCCACCTTGCCGATGTCGTGCATGGGACTAAACCGCTCCAGATCCTTCACGAAGTCGCCGGGAATGTCCGAGGAGCGGACTCCCTGCTCGATCATGAGGCGGGCCAGGAGGGTCGTGTACCGGCTCATGCGGTCCAGGTGGTCCGCGGTGTCTTCGTCCCGGGCCTCCGCCATCTTGGCCAGGGAAAGGGTGGTGGCGTAGACGAGCTCGTCCACCACGATGTTCTTCTCAAAGGCCAGGGCAACGGCGTTCCTGAGGTTCTGCAGGAAGGAAAGGTGCAAGTCGGTGTAGGCGTTCACGGTACGGCTTGAGAAAAAGAGAAAGCCCAGGGCCTTGCCGTTCATCACCAGGGGAAGGGTAATGGAGGACCGGATGCCCTCCTCCAGGAGTATCTGGGTGTACTCCTTGGGAGGCTTGTTTCGGGAATAGATTTCCAGGTCGTTAATGACCCGGGGAAACCCCGTCTCCAGAATCTCCCCGAGGGAGGTCGTTCCGATGTCCCAGGTCTTACCCATGAGCCTCGCCGGGAGGGTTGCGAAGGATCCGTCGGACTCTCCGTAGGCCGCCGTGAGCCGGGTGCCCCGGTAGCCCGCAAAGGTGGCGACGCCGATGTATTCGTAAGGAACGTAGGGCTTAAAGGTCCGGAATATTAGGGAGAGGGTCTCGGAAAAGGAGTTGCCCTGGTTGATATAGGCTACGAGATTGAGCATGTCCCGCATCATAGCGAAGGTGTCCGCCACCTCACGGGTAAGCACCGAGTACCTTCCCCCCGGCGAAGGGGATGCCTCCGCGGCGGCGGCGCCCATGGTCTTCACTCCCCGGTAAAACAGGGTATAGGGTTCTATGAGAAAGCGGTACGTACCGTAGAGCAGCCACACCACCAGGAAGATAAGGGATACCGTAAGGATGGCGAAGGCGGTTTGGTCAAAGCGGCTCTTGGCCCCGAAGGCGTCCAGGGCCGCTCGGCTGATCCGTTCCGTGTGGGCAAGGAGCTCCAAATTGCCCTCGTTAATCACTATAAGCGCGGCCCTGAAGCGGGCGTCCTTGGAGCCGGAAGAGGCGATCAGCCGGGCGGAGGACTCAAAGGAAGTCCAAAGCTTTCGGGTTTCCCCGACGGCCACCGCGAAGGACGGGTCCGCGAGATCAAAGAGGGAAATAGAGCGGATCTTACCGCCCTCGTCGATCTGGAGGACGCCTCCTTCCGTAGAGGCCAGGGTTTTACCGAAGGCCTCAATCGCGAGGGAAAGGGAAATTCTGACGTCCCACAGCTTGCTCTCAAGGTAGTTCACCTCCTGGAGCCTGACCGGGGATTCTATGGCATCCAGGAGAGACGAAATCCTGTTCGCGTCCTTAGCGATCTGCTGGGTCAGCATCCGCTGCCGGCCCAGGGCGTTCAAGATCTGGTTATGCTCGCTTTCGTGGGTTCGGGAAAGTAAAAGGGAAAAGACGGCGAGAACGGTCAAGGATAGAAGGGATAACGCCACGAGCATGAAACGGTATCTAAAAAAATCGGTCAGCCGAGAGGACTTCACCCTGCCTAAGCATGATTTAAACATTGCCAAAAGCGCTCCTAAAAGGGAATTCTAGCGATTTAGACGGCCTGGTCAACCCTCCGCGGACGGATTGAAAGGCCTTGGCGTTATATACTAACCTTATATACGAAAAACGAACGGAGGCGGATCATGAAAAGGACCCTTGGGAAAGTACTGGCCGCGCTGATGCTGTGCGCTACGGGTAGCCTTGGCTTCGCGGGCCCCTTCGGTCTCGAGATGGGCACGAGCCTGGCCGACCTGGAGCGTCTGTGCGGCGCCCCTCCCCGGGAAATCGCCCCGGGCTTCTACTCGGTAAAGCCCCCTTCCCCCCATCCGGACTTCGATTCCTACGTGGTCCAGGTAAGCCCCCGGTACGGAACCCACTTCATCAAGGCTATAGGCAGGCGGGTCGAGACCCCCGGCGACGGTTCCGCTTTGAGGGAAGCCTTTTCGGACGTGGTGACGGGCCTGGAAAAAACCTACGGCAAGGGCGAGGCCCTGGACTACCTTCAGAAGGGCAGCGCCTGGCCGGGCGCGGACAACTGGATGATCTCGCTCCTGAAGAAGGAGCGGGTCCTCCTGGCTTTCTGGAAAGAAAGGAAAAACGCGGCGTACCCGGGGAACGTGGCGAGCATAGGCGCCATGGCCGTGGCGGACAGCACCGGGTCGGGCTTCGTCATGGTCGAGTATTATTCCGGCGATAACGAGCTCGCCCAGGCGGCTAACGACGCGGATTCCGTTTTTTGAAGAACTCCAGGGCCTCCGCCGGGGGTACGGGGCGGGAATAGTAGAACCCCTGTATCTCGCGCCCCCCGCACTGGGCGATAAACCGGGCCTGATCCTCGGTCTCCACGCCTTCCACCACCGCCCCCATGGAAAAGGTTTCCGCCAGGGCTAGCATGGCTTTCAGCAAATTCTCGTTCTCCGCGTTTCCCGGAAGGTCGCACACGAAGCGGCGGTCTATCTTCAGGCTGTCCGGCCGGAACCCCTGCAGGTACGAGAGGTTTGAGTACCCCGTCCCGAAGTCGTCAATGGAGAAGCGGACGCCCAACTCCCTCAGTCTCCTGAAGAGGGAACGGACCGCCTCGTTTTCCCGGATCACCACGCCCTCCGTAATTTCCATCTCGATCTGGCGGGCCTCGGGAAGGTCCCGGAGGCGGTCAGCCAGGGGCGAAAGGAACACGGTGGTCGCCAGTTTTGGGGAGAGGTTGAAGGACACCCGGACCTCGCTCCCCCCGGGGAGCTCGTTGAGGCGCCGCACGAAGGCCAGGGTTTCCCGGAACACGAAGCCCGTTACCATCTCGATGGCGGGGGTCTCCTCGGCGATGGGTATGAATTCCGAGGGTGACACGGGCCCAAGCTCGGGATGGGTCCAGCGCACCAGGGCCTCGAAGCCCGTGCAGGACCCGGTGTCCACGGAAACCTTGGGCTGAAACACCACTGAAAGGTTTACGGAGAAATCGGTTTTGACCAAGGCCTTCCGGAGGACGATCTCCCGGGCATAACGCCCGTGAAGTTCCGCGTCGAAGGACACGATGCGGTTTCGCGTCTCCCGAGCCTGCCGCGATACCATGCGGTACACGCTGCCCCGAAGTTGGTCCGCCGAGGCGGCGTGATCCGGGTAGACGGTATAGGCCGCGAGGAAACCCGTGGCGGCCTCGGTTTCGTGCTTGAGAAAGTCGCCGCGGAATCGGGACTCGAGCTTTTTGGCGCACTCCGCCAGGTCCTGAGTCCCCGTCGGATCCTCGACGATCAGGTAGAACAAGTCCGTCTCCGCCCTGTAGATGCGGTACTCCCGGGGAAACACGAATCGGGGGCAGTACCGCTGCCATTCGTCGAGGGTATCGGAAAAGGAGAGGAGCATGAGGTCAAACCAGCGCTTGGCCGCGGCGGGACCCGCCAGGCCCGCCAGCTCCCCGAGTCCCTCGATACGGAAGGCGAACAGGGCCAGGCGCCCGCCCTTGCGCAGGGCGGCAATCCGGTCCGTCAGGTCCGCTTCCAGGAGCTTGCCGTTGGGAAAGCCCGTTTCCGTATCAAAGAGGGAAAGCCTGCGGAAGTACGAAACCAGGTAGCCCTCCTGGGCGGCATAGGCCAGGACCGAGGTCATAATGGCCCCGAGGCTGATGCCCCCCCACAGGAGGATCCGGGCGGCGCCCCCTTGGGCCGGAAGGGCGGGCAGGGGCCGGCGGGCTGCCGCGACCAGGGCGTACGCGGTGAAGACCGCCGCTATAAAGGCCGCGAAAAGGGCCTGAAAGAGGATGCTCCGGGACACGAGCCCGGTAATCACCACGAAAACGGACATTCCCAAAAAGCCGAAGATTACCGCCGTGAGGGAACCCGAAAAGAACAGGGTATTGAGGGCGAGCACCGCAAAGTCCGCGAGCACCAGGGCCATCCCCAGGCGCCTGAGAGACGCGAGGCTCACCTTCGCCGGGGGAAGGAGAAAGAAGCCAAGGAAGTTGACCAGGGCGCCCGCCAGCAGGGGCCAGGTCTCGGCGGTAAAAAGGGTGGCCGCTCCGAGATACCAGAGGGCCTCCCCCCCGAGAAGGCCAAAACCCACGGCCGCCAGGGCCGTAAGAATCGCCAGGGTTTGGCGGAGAATCCTTGCCTCGAGAATTTCCGGGTAGACCGTCATGGGCGCGGGTCTCCGAGTTTACTGCGGGTTATCACAGGGCGAATTCTCGGTTTTCCTTCGGCCCTTGTCAACCGTTTTCCCGGGGAGACGATTACCCAAACCGGGATGAACGGATTATGGCTTTCTCTGGAATCCAACCCCGGCGGATCCTCGGAGGACTTCACCCTGCTGGGGGGAACGGTGTTCAGCAGCCGCCAGCACTCGTTCTCGGAAAGCCTCGCGGGCAGCCTTAATCTCGGGGGCAGCCTGCTCATGGGCAGCGACTATGACATGATCCTCATCAATTTTCCCATGTCCGCCTCGGGGGTCCTGCGGGCGCTGGAACGGCCCGAGCTTTCGCTCTTTGCCTTCGGCGGCCTCTCGGGGGCCCTGGGGCTCTCCATGATGAGCTTTGACATCGTCCAGCCGGTGCCCTACACGGCCCAAACGGTCACCGACACCGTGACCGTGAGAACTACCATGGTCACCGCCAGCGCCTCCGCGGGGCTCCAGGCAAACCTCGAGTTCAGTCCCTTCGTGATTTCGCCCTTCGCGGTGCTGACCTGGACGGGAGGAACCGCAGAAACGGAAATGGAAAGCTCCATGTCCTACGATTACGGTTCCGGCAGCGCGGACATACCCCTATCGCAGAGCGCCGTATACGGGTTCGACGTTCTCTACGAGCCGGCGAACCTGAGCCTGAGCTCCATGCTCCGCGCCGACAGGGACTACACCCTCATCACGGTCAGCGTCAGGTTCGTCTCCAAGCGCTACATGAACGGAATCGAGCAGAGCCCGCGCTGAGGCAAGCCGCGGGAAGGGGATTAGTCGAAGTATATTGAGGGGTTTCCAGCGATAGTGCCGTCGATGGAGGCCTTGAGGGCCGCGACGGCCCCCGGAGCGTTCCCTGAGCGGGCGAGGTCCAGGATCTCCCGGGCGTTGGACAAAAGCCGGTCGGGGCCGTGAAGGCTGAGGTAGCGCTCCCACAGCTTGAGAACGGGTTCGCGAAACGACTGGAAGATGAGGGGGAGAATCGTGTTCCCCGAGATTACGCACAGCTCGTGGTGAAACGCGAAGATGGCCGCCGCCGCCTCCCGTCTGTCCCGGGCTTCCCCGCAAGCCGCAAGCCGCCGTTCCAGGGCGGCCGCGTCCTCGTCGGTCATGGAAGGCACCCCGAGATTCAGGGCCAGGGTCTCGAGAACCAGGCGTATCTCCAGGAACGACTTGATCTCGTCCCGCCTGAGCACTCCTCCGTTGTACCGCATGATTGAAAGGAGGGTTTCGAGGGTTCCGGTCCTTCGGTAATCCGACACCAGGGCGCCTACCCGGGGCCGTATCTCGAGAAAGCCCTTTTTTGCCATCTCCGTAAGCCCCGAGTTCACCACCCCCCGGCTCACCTGCATGCGTTCCGCGAGCTCCCGTTCGCTCGGGAGCCTTGTCCCCACCGGGAGTTCCCCCGAAAGGATCATGCGCTCAATTTCGTTCACGAACAGTTCCTTGAGCGTTGGGGATGAAAGTTTGGGGAAAATCATGGAGCCCTCCTCTATCATCGTACTGGTCTAACCAGTTACCAGACTCTATCAGTGTAGCGATAACAGGTTTTATTTTCAATATATATAATGTTATTTTATATTCGATATTTTTTTATTGACATATATTCAGAAGCTGGTATAACCTACGCTCATACGATTATCCCGAGAGGTATGCACTATGGAACAAAGCGTTTTTCTTTTTCTGTTAACCGCCGCAGGGGTCGGCGTCATTCACACCCTCATGGGGCCCGATCACTACCTGCCCTTCGCGGCGCTGTCCCGGGCCCGCTCCTGGTCCCTGCGCCGCACCCTTTCGGTCACCGCCATCTGCGGCGGCGCCCACGTGCTTTCCGCCCTTATCCTGGGGATATTCGCGGCCTCCGCAGGACAGGCGGTCGCCCGGCTGGAGGCGGTTGAATCCGTCCGGGGCAGCCTTGCGGCATGGCTCCTTACGGCCTTCGGGTTTGTCTACGCCGTTTGGGGATTGAGAAGGGCGTTTACCGAAAGGGCCGCTCCCCCGGAAGGGAACGGAACCCCCGTCGGCGAGAAGAAAAGCGTAGGTTGGGCGCTCTTTATCATTTTCGCCCTGGGGCCCTGCGAGCCCTTCATTCCCCTGGTCATGGCGAGCTCCATCCAGGGCGGCGCGGGCTCGGTCATCGCGACGGCCCTCGTCTTCGGTCTCGCCACGGTGGCGACCATGCTGACGGCCGTGACAGTGCTTGCCTTCGGCGGCCGGCTCCCGGCCCTGAGGCGCGTTCGCGGGGGAACCTTCTTTTACCGCTTCGGGAACGCCCTCGCGGGATCCCTCATCTGCTGCTGCGGTCTCGGCATGACCTTCCTCGGCCTGTGACGCGGCGGCCTACGGAGAAACCCATGGAAGCCTTCAGAGTCATCGAAATAAAGAAAAGCGTCTACGAAAGCAACGACGCAAAGGCGGCGGAACTGCGGCGGGACATGGAGAAGCGGGGGGTTTTCCTCCTTAATCTCATGTCCTCCCCGGGCTCGGGGAAAACCACCACCCTGGTAAGGACCCTCGAGGCCCTCTCGGGCCGGTACGGGATAGGCATCCTCGAGGCGGACCTCGATTCCGACGTGGACGCCCGGACGGTCTCCCGGGCGGGGGCCCGGACCATCCAGGTACATACCGGGGGGATGTGCCACCTGGACGCCCAGATGACCCGGGAAGGCCTCGAGGCCATGGGGCTCGAGGGGCTCGACCTGGCGGTAATCGAAAACGTGGGGAACCTCATCTGCACCGCCGAGTTCGACACGGGAGCGGCATTGAACGCCATGATCTTAAGCGTGCCCGAGGGGGACGACAAACCCCTGAAGTACCCGACCATGTTCAAGGCCGTGGACGTGGTACTGGTCAACAAGATCGACACCCTCCCGGTCTTCGACTTCAACCTCGCATCGTTCACCGAGCGGGTCCTCGCCCTCAATCCCGGGGCCCGCATTCTGCCGATATCGGCCAAGACCGGCGAGGGAATCGCCGAATGGGCTGCCCTTTTGGGCGCCGAAATAGACTCGTGGCGGGCGAAGAATGCCCGAAAGGAAGACTGACGCCATGGCAAGGGAAAAGATACTGGATCTGGCAAACAAGATATCGAGGCAAAAACGGGGCACCAAATCGGAGATTCGCGCCGAGGACCCGGAATACATGATCCTGGAGCCCATCGTCAGCGACGAGATGGCGGAGGTAGCCCTCTGCCTGGGCCTGAGGGAGCCGAAGAGCGCCGGGGAAATCGCCCCCCTCTGCGGCAAAACCCCGGAAGAAACGGGCAAGCTCCTTTGGGACCTCGCGGTGGCGGGGGTTTGCTTCGTCAACAAAAAGGACGGGGTGGACAAATTCTGGCACGACCTGTGGATTCCCGGCCACATGGAAATGATCGTGAACAACAAGGAAAACGTGAAGAAATACCCCCAGCTCGCGGAGGCTTTTGAGGCCTACGGGCGGGTTCGGGGCCCGAAAACCGCGGGGCTTTTCCCCGTGGGCATGGGTCTCATGCGGGTTATTCCCATCGAAAAGGCCATACAGGGCGAGACCCGGAGGGCCTCCTACGAGGAGGTTTCCGGTTACCTCAACGAGAACACCCTCTTTTCCGTGTCCGACTGCTCCTGCCGCACCGCCCGGGAGTCCATGGGCGAGGGCTGCGGCCACCTCAAGGAGGACATGTGCATCCAGATGGGGCATGCCGCGGAATACTACATCCGGACGGGCCGGGGAAGGGAGATTACCCGGGAGGAGGCCTTCGCGATTATCCGGAGGGCGGAGGAAAACGGGCTCATGCACCAGATTCCGAACACCGACGGGCCCGGCAAGACCCACGCCATCTGCAACTGCTGCGGCTGTTCCTGCCTTTCCATGCGCACCGCGGGCATGTTTTACAACAACGACATGGTCCGCTCCAACTACGTGTCCAAGGTTGACCGGGACGCCTGCGTCGCCTGCGGCGAGTGCGTGGAGGTGTGCCCGGTGAACGCCCTTACCCTGGGACGGAAGGTATGCGCCCCGGAAGCCCCAAAGAAAAAGCGGCGGGAGACCCCCCGGGACACGGTGTGGACAGCGGACAAGTGGAACCCCGACTACCGCATCAACCGGAAGGTCGTGGACGAGGGAGGCTCGAGCCCCTGCAAGGCGGGCTGCCCCGCCCACATCGCGGTCCAGGGCTACGTCAAGAAGGCCGCCCAGGGAAAGTGGCGGGAGGCCCTGGAGCTCATCAAGCGGGAAAACCCCTTCCCGGCGGTATGCGGCCGCATCTGCCCCCGAAAGTGCGAGGCGGCGTGCACCCGCAACGAAATCGACGACCCCGTGGCGGTGGACGACATCAAGCGCTTCATCGCCCAGAAAGACCTCGAAGCGGAGCACCGCTTCGTGCCCGAAAGGCGCCACGAGTACCCCAACCGGGTGGCCGTGGTCGGATCGGGCCCCGCGGGGCTCTCCTGCGCCTACTACCTCGCCGTTGAGGGCTACAGGGTCACGGTGTTCGAGAAAAACCGGGAAAGCGGGGGCATGCTCACCCTGGGCATTCCCTCCTTCCGGCTGGAAAAAGACGTGGTCCGGGCGGAAATCGAAATACTGCGGGAACTGGGAGTCGCCTTCGAGTTCGGCGTGGAGGTGGGCCGCGACAGGACCCTCGAGTCGCTGCGTCGGGAAGGCTACGAGGCCTTCTTCCTCGCCCCGGGAGCCCAGGGCGGCCGCAGGCTCGGCATCGAGGGGGAGGACGCGGCGGGGGTAATCTCGGGGGTCGACTTCCTCAAGGGGGTCAATCTCGGGACCGGCGCCGCCCTTTCGGGGAGGGCCGTGGTCATAGGCGGCGGCAACGTCGCCATCGACGTCGCCAGGACCGCTTCCCGCGCGGGGGCCTCGGAGGTTTCCATGTTCTGCCTGGAAAGCCGGAAGGAAATGCCCGCCCTGCCGGAAGAAATAGAGGAAGCCCTGGAAGAGGGAATCCGCATCGAAAACTCCTGGGGCCCGGCCCGGATCGTGACCGAGGGAGGAAAGGTTACGGGGGTTGAATTCCGCCGCTGCCTCTCGGTATTCGACGAAAACCGCCGGTTCGCCCCGAAGTTCGACGATGCCGAGGGAATCCTGGTTCCGGCGGATTCGGTGCTGGTCTCGGTGGGACAGACCATTGAGTGGGGAGGCCTCCTTGAGGGCAGCGCCGCGAAGCTGAACCCCAACGGGACCGTCAAGGCGGACCCGGTTACCCTGCAAACCGGGGAACCCGACGTATTCGCCGGGGGAGACGCCTTGAGCGGGCCCAAGTTCGCCATCGACGCCATAGCCCTGGGCAAGGAGGGGGCCGTCTCGATCCACCGGTTCGTGCAGAAGGGCCAAAGCCTCACCCTGGGAAGAATCAAACGGGACTACAAGCCCTTCGATACCTCATCCCTCGACCTCGAGAGCTACGACCGGCTCCCCCGGCAGCGCCCGGAAAGGAAGCATGACGCCCTTACCGAAAGCCAGGTCAGGGAGGAAACCGAACGCTGCCTCGGCTGCGGCGCCACCACCGTGGACGAATACCTCTGCGTGGGCTGCGGCGCCTGCACCACCCGGTGCAAGTTCGACGCCATCTCCCTGGTACGGAAGTACGACGCCGCGAGCGTGGAGCTCAAGGAACTCAAACCCGCGGTGGCGAAGAACGCCCTGAAGCGAATGGTTAAAATCGCCGTGAAAAAGGCCGCGGAGCCCGTGACCTCGCTTTTTGACCGGGAGTAGGGGCCGTGCACGAACTGGGAGTCGTCATGGAGGTGGTCAAGGCGGTGGAGGAATTCGCCGCCGAGAACGGCCTTACGGAGATCGAAAGCCTTACCCTGGAGATAGGGGAACTCTCCTCCATGGTGCCCCGTTACGTGGAAGCCTGCTTTCCCGCGGCGGCGGAGGGAACCCTCCTGGAGGGCTCCCGTCTCATTATCGAAACCGTGAGGGGCAACGGACGCTGCCGGGGCTGCGGGAAGATCTTCCACGTCCTTTCCAACGAGGGGAGATGCCCCTTTTGCGGGGAGGAACGCCCGGAAGCCCTGGGGGGCCTTGAGTTCAACATCAAGGCGATCGAGGCCCGGTAAGACCGGAGGTACCGCTGCCGCCGGGCAGGCCCGCCGGCCGGGTTTCCGGCCCGCCAGGGAGCCGCCGTCCAGGAGCCCCTTGGGCTGCGGGCCCCTGGCGCCGAGCCCTAGTCCGCCTGAAGGACCGCCCGCACGAAACGGTGATCCGAGGGAAGGCGGTCCCGCTCCGCCCGGTTGGAGGGCTCCCCGTAGGAGATGACCGAGGCTTCCAGCACCTCGATGTCGTGGGTGCAGAAGATATAGTCCAGCTGGGAGCCCCTGCCGCCGTTGCCGAAATACCAGTGGGTATGACGTTCCGCCTGGGGAATTCCCGCGGCGGCAAGGACGTCCGACAGGGGGAGCTCCAGAAGGGGTTCGAACTCGAACTGGTGCATGCCCCGGATGAGGATGCCGTTGAAGTCCCCCATCACCAGGGCTTTTCGGCGGGGAATCATGGAAGCCAGGCGCTTAACCTCTTCCACCCGGAACTCGATTCCCCGGTCTTCCCCCCGCTGGCTCTTCAGGTGCACCGCGAAAACCTGGAGGTTACCCCCCTCGCTGCCCAGGTCGAGCCTCAGGAGGTTCCGGGAAAACTCCCCCTCCACGTTGACCGCCCGGGCGCCGGGAAACCGGCCCTTCTTGAGGAGGGCCCCCACGTAGATGCCCCGGCGGGAATTTTCTTCATAAAGAAAGCAGTCGTACCGGTTGGCGAGATACAGGCCGTTGAAGTTGTCCAGGGTCTCGAGTCCCCCGATCTCGCAGAGGGTCACGAGGTCGAAGTCATGCTCCAGGATCGTGCGGGCGATGGCCGCGATCTTGGGCCGCTCCTTGTTCGGATTCCAGATGGAAAGGTTCATGTCGTGGTATTCCCGGTCGCTCAAGGCCTCAAGCTCCGAGCGGTCCAGTTCCCGGTCCAGGAGAAGGGAGAAATTCTCCGCGTTGAAGGTGGCTGCGTGAAGGGGGGCGCTCACCGCTTCTCCCATTCGGAGGAAAGGATTCCGTAGGCCCAGGCGTCGTGCCAGATCGGGGCGCCCGCGCCGTCCCGGCGGAAAAAGGCCCGCTCCCGGAAATGACCCTCCCGGCGCATGCCGAGCCGCTCCAAAACCCGCCAGGAAGCGGCGTTCCTGGGGTCGCACATGGCCTCGATCCGGTGGGCCCCCAGGGCCCCGAAGGCGTGGCCGATCAGGGAGCGGGCAGCCTCGGTGCAGTACCCCCTGCCCTGGTAGGCGGGGTTGAAAATGTAGCCGAGCTCCCAGGTATCAAAGTGCAGAGGTTCCCGCCGGTGAAAGTAAAGATGACCCGCCATCTCCCCGGAATGCAGGCATACGGCGAAAAAATCCTGCCCACCGGCGCGTTCCGCCGCCATGCGGTCCGCCTCCTCCCGGGTTACGGGGGAGCCCGGCTCGAAGAGGTAGGTTTCGGGAAGGGAAAGGTAGGCGAAAAGGGATTCCCCGTCGGAGGGAAGGAACCGTCTCACCGCGAGGCGCTCCGTCGCGAGGGGCCTCGACAGTAAGCCGCTCATGGTGCGTGCTGCGTCATTCATCCCCTAAGGATACCCTAAAGCGGTGAGGGGCACAACGGAGGGGGAGGCAGAAAGGCGCACGGGGGGAGCGCGTCGTTCTGCGGAGCCCCCGCCCAGGGCCCGACCTCGGCCGGGCCAAGTCCCTGCAGGGGCGCCGCCCGCGGTCAGGGCCGCAGCTTCCCGACCGCCGAGGCGGCGATTCCCGCGAGCCGTTCCAGGTCGCCGGGATGCTCCGCCAGGCGGTACTCCCCCGTGTCCCCCGTACTCGGCCCGGCGGGAACCTCGCAGTACTGCGCGATATTGAGGTCGAGGCACAGCGCCAGGCCTTTCCCCGCGCGTTTGACCAATTCCTTCGCTATACCGGGATTGGGACCGAGGGCCCCGCCGGACACCGACACCCAGCAGTAACGTTTCATTCGCCCCCGGGCCGCCTTAATGGCAGTCCTCAGGGGGGCGGCAATATGGAACATCCACAGGGGGCCCATGAACACCACGAGATCATAATCCCCGACGTTGTCCGGAAGGGCCTGAAGGGCGGGCTTCCTGCCGAAGACCATGTCTGCGACGAGGCCGCCCATCTTCCGGGGAACCCTTTCGGCTAGGGAAAAAAGGGTAACCCCGTGTGCGGAGCCCCCCTCCGCGGCGCCCATGGAACGGAGGCCCTCCGCGATGCGCTCGGCGAGCGCGGCATTGTTCCCGGTCCGGGAATAGTACTCAATCAGGATTTTCATAACAGCTCCTTGCGTAATGCTTCATGGACGAAGCCCCCTTAGAATCGCCGCGGCGATGTGTTTCATCAATTCAGGGAAGTGTTCCGCCCCTATCTCTTCCTTATGCAGGTCGATAAAGGGAATCGCGCGGAACATAGCCTGAATCGTCGCGTCGTCCAGGTCAGTCCGCATCATCCCCGCGGCCTTCCATTCCCGAATCATTTCCAGCTGACCCTCATTCATTTCCGCCTGCAGCTGCGCCATTTCATCGCTCCCGGCGAACATGCGCTCGAGCCTGGCGAAGAGGTCCCGGTTATACCACTCCCGGAGAACGGGGTTGGCAAGCATCTCCCGCGCGTTCCGGCTGACGATTTCCGCGACGAACTCCACGGGATCCGGGGGCAGACCGACAGGAGCCCCCTCAGGGGAGAACTCGGGAACCAAACCCTCAAAGAGCCGCGCCTTAAGCGCCCGGTTCTCGGCCCTGTAGACATCAAGAAAGGCCGCCTCCTTCGACTCGTAATACCGATAGAAGGAACCTACCGCGAAACCGGCCCTATGCATGATGTCCGCCACCGAGGTTTGCCGGTATCCGACTGACGAAAACAGGGCATGGGCAGCCTCGAAAACCCTGCGTTTCTTCTCTTCATCCGTTTCCATGAGCTCTCTCTTACCTGAATGAATACATTA
The DNA here is from genome assembly GCA_003246765.1 of Spirochaetales bacterium. Classification (GTDB taxonomy): domain Bacteria; phylum Spirochaetota; class Spirochaetia; order Treponematales; family Treponemataceae; genus Teretinema. The sequence continues at coordinate 30,857 of QKDA01000128.1, forward strand.
CCTATTCATTCATATAATAGCCAAACCCAGGAACTCTGTCAAGTTTTTTTCACGACTGCGATTAACGCCCCTGCAGGGACGCGGCCCGACACCGTCGGGCCCTCGGCGGGGGCTCCGCCCGTGGCCCTTTCTCCCCCCTTCCCCCGTTCTGCCTCTTCCTTAAAATTCGTACTTCGCCGTTATCTGGGCGTAGTTGTTTTGCTCGTAGGGAGCGAACTCGCCCGTGTCGGTGCGGAGGATATAGCCGCCCGAGGCGATTACCGAGAAGCCGTCCTTGAGGGACACCGTGAGCTTGCTCTGGAGGTAGAGGTCTTCCCGCTCGATGCCCCACACGCAGGCGATTTCGGGCTTTACCTTGTCGTGGTTCCAGCTGTCCGAGAGGAGCACCACGAGCTTGTTGTTGGTCCACGCCTCGTCGGCGTTCCAGTCCGCGTCGGCGGCGGACTCGATGCCGTCGGAGCCGTAGAGCCAGGAGCCGATCTCCTGCACGTTTAGTGTCATGTTGCTCACGGGCACGGGAATGTCGAAGCCCGCGAGCCACTGAAGGCTGTTGTTGCGCACCGCGGGATCGTCGCCCTTGACGTCGTCGGTGAGGTACCAGGCTATCTCGCCCCGGAGGTTGAGGAAACCTACGGCGGCCGCCGCGTCGGCGCCGAAGATCTGGAGCCGGTCATAGTCAAGGGAGAGGGCCGTGACGGCGGTCTCCCCGAGGGCGTTTTGCCCGTAGGTAACGGAGGCAGAGGGGGTCTTGTAATGTCCGTAGTAGTATTCGGCGCCGAGGTCCGCGAGTCCTATCGTGCCGGTGAGGCGAAGACCGTACTGGCCGTACTTGAGGGCCTTCGTGTCAGGCAGGAGGTCGGCGGCGGAGCCGTAAGCGGCGAGCACGCCCTGGGCGGCTTCCAGGCCCTTGGCGCTGGCGGCGCCGGTGGCGGTTCCGGTGGCTTGGGCGGCGGCGAGGGCGGCGATCTCGTCGGGGGTGTAGATCCCGGCCGCGGCAAGCTGGGCGGCGGCGGCGTTGTACGTGCTCTGGTAAAGGGCGGCGAAGGTTTCCTCATAGGCCGCGGCGTAAGCCTCGCCCGAAAGGTAGGTCACGTAGTTCGTGCCCGCTTCCGTGAGCGCGGTTGCCTGGGCCGGCGTCCAGCGGCCGCTCATGTCGAGGCGGTCGCCCGTCATGGCCGGGGTCCACACGGCCTCGGCCCGGAGACCCGCGGGCCCGTTCCAGGAAAGTCGGGCCATGGGTTCCGCCAGGCGGCGGTCGATGTAGTCGGGGATTATGAAGTCGGTATAGTCGTTGGCGTTGAAGGGGTCGAGCACGTGGAGCTTGTCGCCCCGGCCCCAGACCACCTTCATCTTTCCCGCCTCTAGGACGAAGTCCCCGAGGAAGGCCCGGGCGGTTACCTCTTCCAGGAGGTCGCCGGGGTTGTCCCTCACCGCGTCCTCGTCGAAGGCGAGCTTTCCCTCGAGCTCGGAGTTGGCTCCCTTCCAGGAGAAGCCGAGCTTGACCGAGGGAGTCGCGGAAACGGCGTTGGTCTCGTCCGCGGGGTCGGTGCCGAGCCAGGCGCGGGCGTCGACCGTCGCGGCGCCGTGGAATTCCAGGGCTGCCGCGGCTGCGCCCGAGGCGGCCGGATCGGCGGATCCTGAGGCGAAGACCTCGTCGAAGCTGAAGGACGAGTCGGTATTCGAGTCGGCGGCGTCCTGGGCCGCGAGGGGACCGTAAATGAGCGCGGCGAGGGTCGCCGCGCCCAGGATTTTCCTGCTGAGCGCGTTCATTGATCTCTCCTTAAAGCCGGCCGGTGTTGAGGAAGTTGGTGGAGAAGAGCTTGTCCGACAGGGGCTTGTCGATCTCGATCTGCATGATCTCCAGGCGGGTGGAATGCCCGGTCTGGACGTTCTTGAGGCAGTTGCTCATGGGGATCCAGTAGCCGCCCTTCTGCTCGAGCTTCTCCACGGTGAGTACCTTCAGGAGCGCGCCCTTCTTGTCGTACATCTCGGCCTTCACGGGCACGAAACTCCCCTTGTCGATCCAGCTGATGCGGTAGCCGTACTGGCTGTCGGCGGGGTTCTTGGCGGCGCTCTTCACCTTGTAGCAGTCGTAGGAGCCGACCTTCTCCTCGCCGAGGAGCTCGTGGGTGTCCAGGGAAACCTCCCGGGTCTCCATGTCGTCATAGGTGGCGTCGGTGCCCATGAAGGACTTGTCCCCCTCGGAGGAGGCGACCCGGCGGGTGGTGCGGAGGGCGGGAAGGTAGATCCACTTGTCGTTGGCCCGGCCTTCGTTCTCCACCTGGAGGAAACGGGTGTCCTTCACGGTGGCGGGGCTGCGGAAGGCCATGACCACGGACTTCAGTCCGTTCGCTTCCCGGCCCCATTCCTCCACCATGCGGCTCTCGGCGGTGCCGTCGGCCTCGATGAGGTCCATTCTAACGGCGGAGTGGGTGAAGGCGGGTTCCTTCACGTCGTAGGCCTTTTGCATGATCTCCGTGCCGTCCAGGGCGAAGGCGGGGATCCCGGCGATGAGGGCCGCCGCGGCGGCGGCGATCAGGGCAGCGTTCTTTTTCATGTGCGTATCTCCTAAAAGTTTATTCGGTATGCGCCCGCCATGGGCGGGCTTCGCCTCGCGGCCGCTTCCTTACAGCGGCTTCGAGATGAACTTGGGCTTGAAGACGTTGAGTATGACCGGCAGCACGGTCATGGCGGTGACGGAGCTCGTGAGCATGACCACCGCCACGAGGAAGCCGATGTAGCGGAGCACCACGAACTGGGAAAGGCAGAGCACCAGGAAGCCGAGTCCCACGGATACCGCGTTCACCACGATGGCCTTCCCCGACACCTTGAGAGTGTTCATGGTCACCTCGTCGAGGTTTTCGCCCTTGAGGCGTTCCGTATGGTAGTTGTTCATGAAGTGGATGGTGTAATCCACGCCGATACCGATGGCGATGGAGCCGATGAGGCTCGTGATCATGTCGAGGTTGATTCCCGTGAGGCCCATGATGCCGAAGTTGATCAGGATGGAAAGGCTCAAGGGGATCGATCCGATCAGGCCCGCCACGGGCGACTTGAAGTAGATCGCCAGGATGATGAACACCACGGCGATGGCGAGGGCCAGGCTCGAGAGCTGGCTTCCGGTGATCATGTCCGTGAGGGCGACCTCCATTTCCGCGATGCCCGTGGCCTCGATGGAGTACCCCTCGGGGAAGTTGGCCTCGGCGTAGCGCCTGGCGTCGGCGATCACGTCGGCCACGGCGGTGGTCTTGTGGGTTCTCAGCTGCACCTGCATGCGGGCGGCCTTCGGGGCCAGGGGATCGTCGGCGAACTGGTCGAGGGACCCGGAGTAAAGGAGGAGGTACTGGGACACGAGGTTCTTGAGCTCCCCCTCGCTCGCCACGGGGTACTTTCTCGCGTCCGAGGGAATCTCGTTGTAGGCCGCGCCGCCGTAGTTAAGCTCCTCCTCGAGGGCGGCGAGGAGTTCCCCGGCGGATATGTTTCCGCCCCCGGCCCTGGCGTAGGCCCGGCTGAAAAGCTCGATAACCTCGGCCACGTTCGGGGTGGACGCAAGGGTCTCGGCATTCGCCGACATGACAGCGACTGTCGAAGCCCCGCCGGCGGAGGCGTCATCGCCGAAGAAGCTCGAGAAGTCGTCACCCGACGACGAGGCGGCATCATCGCCGAAGAAGCTCGAGACCTCGGCGCCAGTGGCGAAGTCGGCGCCCGAGGCGGAGTCGGCGAAACCGTCCGCGCCGCCAGGGGCCGAGCCCTCCGCGGGGGCGGCGTGCATCACCTTGTTCATGCGCTTGATGAAGTCCGAGAAGGAGACGATCTTGCCGATCTCGGGATGCCGCTCCAGGAGGTAGGCGGAAAGGCCGTCCATTTCCTTGAGGATGGCGGGGTCCGCGAGGTCGCCCTTTTCCTGTCCCGTGATCACGAAGCTGAAGAGGTTGGTACCGGCGAACTGGTCGTCGATGGCCGCTGCGTCCCGGCGCATTTCCGATTCCTTGGGAAAGTACTCGATCAGGGACGACTCCACGTTAAGCCGGGCAAGGCCCCAAAAGGAAAGCCCGATGATCGCGGCTAAGGCGATCACCACCCTGCCCCGTCTCTTGTTGAGGTAGCCGTAGATCTGGCCCACGGCGGTGTCCTTCCAGCCCGGGTCCCCTGCCTTGGCGTCTGCGGGGTTTCCCGAAGCTGCGCCGGAAGCGGCCGCCCCCGCGCCGAAGCGGCCCTTCTTGGCCGCCTTGGGCGCGATCTGGCGGTTCACCGACTTGATGGGCTTCACGGTGAGAAGCGCCGGGATGAGCACCAGGGAGAGCACCAGGGCTATGGTAACCCCCACGGCGCTGAAGATCGCGAAGGTCTTCAAGGGGACGATGGGGCTCGTGACGGTGGAAATGAAGCCCGCGATGGTGGTGATACCCGCCAGGGCCACCGGGGCGACCATCTTCTTCACCGAGCGGGCGATGAGGTCCCGGTGGGCTTCCGCCGTGAGCTCCCCGGCGACCGACCGAAGGTCCTCGTAGTAATGGTTCACCACGTGGATGCCGTAGGCGGAGCCCACCGCGATGAGCAGGACCGGCAGGGTGCTCGAGACGATGGTGAAATGGGTTCCCGTGAGGGCCATGAGACCCACGGTCCATACGGTGCTTATCACCACCGTGATGAGGGGGAGCAGGGTTCCCTCCAGGTTGCCGAAGGAAAGGAAGAGAATGACGAGAACCACGAGGCTCACCAGGGGAATGAGGGCGGCGAGGTCCGTCTGCATGTATTCCTTGGCCCGCTCGGAGAGTACCGGGTCCCCCGCGAGGCGCACCGTGAGGTTGTCGTTCTTGTACTTGGCAACGACGGCGCTGGCGGCCTTGTAGAGCTCGCTCATCTGGGGGGCCGTGATGTCGTGGTCCACGTTGATGATGATCTGGCTTCCCTTGAAGCTGTCCGACACGACCACGCGGCCGTACATCTCCTCCCAGTCCACGATGCGCTGCCTGAGGCCCTCAAGTTCCTCCGCTGTCCCGGTGAATCCCTCGGGAACCAGGCGCTCCGCGGACATGCCCCCGTCGATGGCGGCGATATAGTCCATGTTCGTCAGGGACTGAATTCTCTCGATGTGGTCGAGAGCCTCGAGGTCGGCGGTAATGTCGCCGATGGTCCTAACCGCGTCGGCGGTGAGAATCGTGCCCCGCTTGGCCTCGATGGCGATGTCCATGAGGATCTGGCTCCCGTAGGTGTCGTCCAGGTTCCTCACCCGGACGTAGGAGGGGTGGTCATAGGGGAAAAAGGCCTTCACCTCGTTGTCCAGGATGATTCTCGGGACCATCGCCCCGAATATCGCCGTGGCCGCCAGGGTGACGGCAATGACGATCCATGACTTTCGTATTCTTTTGTCCATGGGCTTACCTCTCTGCATTAATTACGCATTAGCTATACTCTATGTGCGTTGTTTGCACATTATGTGTAATTTAAGCATACGGGTTTGCCTGGTCAAGGGTTTTTTTGACGAGATAGGAGGAATTGCGGGAAAAGCGTAAAAGAGTGGGGGGGGTTAGACTCTCAGATATGAGTTAAAGACCTCGAAGGTCTCCTGAAGGAACTCGTCGGAGGTTCTGCGGGTCGCCAGGCGCACTACGTCGGTATCGGAAACCGCGTTTTGAACCGCCCCGTGGACGAGGCTCACTACCGCGGCGGCGGTTCTCTCCGGGTCGGCGAGGGGCTTAACGCTGCCGTCCTCGGCGCCTTCCCGGAGGAAGGCCGCCACGAGGGACACGATGCGGTCGATATGGGCAAAGCATTCCCGCACAAGCTCGTTGTCCGTGCCCATGGATCGAAGGCTATCGGAAAAATTGACGATAAACTGGAATCCCCCGGGATCGGTCTGGAACATTCGCCGGTACATGTCAAAGGTAAGCTCCAGGCGCTCCACTCCCGTCTTTCCCCTGCCGTGAATCTCCTCCACCTGGGCAAGGAGGCGGGAAAGGGTATCCGCGGCGGCGGCCAGGGACACCTCCTCCTTACTGCGAAAGTAGTGGTAGATGGTGCGCCGGCTCAGTTCCGACGTATCGGCGATGTCGTTCATCGTCGTTCCGGAAAAGCCCTTGGAGAGGAAAATCGCCTTTGCGGCGGTGATAATCTCGCCGATGCGCCTTTGGCGGTCCCGGTGGCGCCGTTGTTCTATGCCCATGGGTTTTTTATGATACGCGGGAGACCCGCATTTTGCAAGCGAAAACGTCGCACCCGCAGGCTTTGACAAAAACCGGAACCGGAACCTACACTCTAGTAAGCGAAGCGCGGAAGGGAACGGTAAAAAAGTATGCTTAAGAGTCTGCGAAAACGAAAGGCATCCTTTATCGAGGGGGAGCGGGAAATTGAGCTCCTAACCCTCAAGTGCAGGCTATTATTCGACCATGCCCGGGACGTAATCCTTTTCGTCAGGGAAAACGGGCGCATCGTCGACGCGAACCGTTCCGCCCTGGAAACCTACGGCTATTCCCACCGGGAACTTACCTCCATGAGCGTGTTCGACCTTCGTACCTCGGATGCCCCGGAATGCGTGCTGGACCAGATGCGCCGGGCGGGAGACAGCGGCATCGTTTTCGAGGCGATTCACCGCACCAAGGACGGGCGGATGATCCCGGTGGAGGTAAGCTCCACGGGGGTGGACTTTTTCGGGGAGAAAATTCTCATGAGCATCGTCAGGGACGTGAGCTCCAAGCGAAGATACCTCGAACATATCGAGAGGCTTGCGTACTATGACGAGCTTACGGGCATCCCGAACAGGAAGAACTTCAGGGACTCCCTAAGGCGGAGGATCGCGGAAGGAGAGCCTTTCTCCCTCATGCTTCTCGACGTGGACCGGTTCAAGGACGTGAACGACACCTACGACCACTCCGTCGGAGACGGACTTCTCTCCGCGCTGACCCTCTCCATAGCCAAGGTGCTGGAAGACTGGGGAACCCTGTA
>QKDA01000241.1 GCA_003246765.1 Spirochaetales bacterium
GGTCGGCTTCGAGCGGGGCTTCGTGGAAGACACCATATCGAACGTGACGGGAAACCTCACGGGGCAGGTTCGCGTCATGAACGGGGAATACGTGAAAAACGAGCGGGTTTCGCCCCTCCAGTACCACCTTGCCGATACGGAAGGCCTTCTCGCCGCCCTCCGGTCGGTTCCCGGCGTGCGCATGGCCACGCCCCGCACGGACTTCGGGCTTGCGATCTACCGCAAGGGGGAACAGATCCCGGTAAGGGCCCTGGGCCTCGATTTCGCAGAATCTCCCGTGGTGACCGCCCGAAACGGAACCCTCAGCGACGGACGGCTGCCCTCGGAGGGAAAGAACGAGGTCCTGGTGAGCGCCGGGCTCGCGAAGGAGCTTGGCCTCGCGCTGGGAGACCGGGTAACCGCCCTGGGACGCACGGCGATAAACGGAAGCAACGGCCGAACCTTCACGGTAGCGGGAATCCTATCCCTGGCGGACATCAGCCTCGTGAACCGGGTTGTCTTCATGGATTGGCGCCTCGCGGCGGACTTTCTCAGGATGGACGGGAACGCCCTGGCAATACACGTCTTTGTCGAAAGCGGGATTGATGAGGCGAAGATCGCAAAAAGCCTGCCGGACACCTTCGGGCGGGCCGGTTTCAGCAGCGGCAGCCTGGACATTCGCCCCTGGTTCGACGTTAACGGAATGTATTCCTTCTTCCGGGTAGCGGATGCCATGTATGCGCTGATCTCGGCAATCTTCTTCATCCTGGCAAGCACCGTGGTAATCAACACCACCATGATGTCCGTTCTCGAACGGCGCCGGGAAATCGGTACCCTCGGGGCCCTGGGCATGGAAAAGACGCGCATCGTGGGGCTCTTTCTCCTGGAATCCTTCTTCATCGCCCTCATGGGCACCCTCGCGGGGGTGAGCGCGGGCTATATCGGCGTACGCCTCATGGGAAAGTACGGAATCGACGTAAACGCCTTCGGTGCCTCCTCCTTCGAGGACATGAGCGTCTCCCAGTTCATCTACCCCGCCCTCCCCCTGCGGTACTGCCTTTACATAGCCCTCGCGGGCGTCGCCATAGCCCTCGCCGCCTGCGCCCTCCCGGCCCGCATGGCGGCCTCGGTGGAAAGCGCGGAGGCGCTCAGGGACAAATGAAAGAAAAGGAGAATGCCATGAGAAACCTGCTTGCGGCGGTTTTGGTTCAGTCCCTGCTCATTGCCTCCCCCGCCTCGGCCCAAGGAGCCGAGACCGCGGAGTCGGTGGTGCGAAAGCTCGAGGCGAACCAGGTCTTTGACACCGCCCGAATCGAGGCCCGGCTCACGGTGACGAGCCGCCTCGGAAAGACCGAGAACGAGTTCACCAGCTGGTCCCGAGCGGGGGGCGACGCCCTCCTGGAGATTACCTCCGGTCCCGACCGGGGCCAAAAGGTTCTCCGGCAGGGCCAGAACGTGTATCTCTACTATCCCGACGCGGACGAGGTGATCTGGCTCAAGGGGAGCGCCCTGAAGAACTCGGTCATGGGCTCCGATTTTTCCTACGAGGACCTCACGGACGACAAGACCATCCTACAGCGTTTCGACGCCCTCCTTTCGGGCAGGGAGGACTTCGGCGGACGGCCCTGTTGGAAGCTCACCCTCACGGCGAAGTCCCGGAACGAGACCTACGCGAAAGAGGAGCTGTGGGTCGACGCGGAACGCTTCGTCACCCTCCACGCGGTCCTTTACAGCGCCTCCGGAAAGGCGATTCGCGACCTGGTGAGCTCCGACGTTCGGACGGTAAACGGAAAGAACGTGCCCTTTTCCACGGTGATGACGGATCTGCTGAAGAAAAACTCCACCACCGCCATGAGCATACTCGCGGCGGAAATAGGCCTTGCAATCCCGGAGGCCTACTTTAACCGGGAGAAGCTTTCGTGGTAGTCACCCGCCGGGGATCCGCCCCCCTTTTTTCGCTTTCCGGATTATTTCCGCCTTCGGGGATGCTGGCCCTGGCGGCGATTTTTGCCCTGGGAGCTCCCCTGCCCCTCCGCGCCGAGGCGACGGTTTCAGGCGAAATCGCCCTATCCGCGGGAGCCGCCGCCGGAAGCGGCGGAATTTCTTCGCGCCCGGACTTGAGCGGGGGCAGCCTGACGCTGGGCCTTGATACCCTGAACAACGACTCCGTAAAGGCCTCAGCCTCCCTGCGGCTCGATTCCGGCGGGGGCTTCGTCCTCGAGCGGGCCTGGGCGAAGGCCCGCTTCCCCTGGTTCCTGGAGGGAACTACCTCCCGATTCACCGCCGGTCTCGCGCCCCTGTCCTGGGGGAAGGGCTTCCTCTTCAACGCCGCCGATCCTGTCTTCGGCGAGCTCCCACCCCTCTCGGGGCTCTCATCCGGGGAGTACCGCATCGCCGCGGCCTACCTCGCCTCATTCTACGCGCCCCTCGGGGCTTTCAGCTTTGCCGAGGCCCTGTGGCTTCCCGCCCTGCCCCAAACCGCCGCGGGCGGGGGGATTCCCCCCGGGGCTGTCCTGGCGAACCGGAACGATCGGGGAGGCGGGCGCATCGCCTTAGTACCCTCCTGGAGGTATCTGCAGTCCCTGGAGGCGAGCTGGCTTCACGAGGAGAACGGTCCCGAACGGGGCAGCCTCGCCGCTGAGGGTTCCCTCTGGGCTGACTGGTATGCCGCCGTCTCCTTCGCCTCGCCGAATCCCCTCGCCAGCGCGGACTGGTCCGTATCCGCCGGGCTTTTCCGCATCTTGGATTTCCCGGGCTACCCGGTCACCCTCCGGGCGGAGGCTCTCGCCCACCCCGGAAGGAACGCGGAACTCTGGTACGGCCTCGCATCGGTCGGCCTCGATGAGGTCTTTTCCGTGAGCCTCCAGGGACTGGCAGCCACGGGCAGCGAAAGCGGAACCGAGGACGCCTTCGGTTCCATCCTGTCTCCCGGGGAGGGACTGGGGGGAATTCTGTTAAAGGCAGCCCCCTTTACCGGGTATACCCTCCAGGCGGCGCTGCTCAGGACCTTCGCGGAGGTGCGCGACGGAAACGGCACATGGATCATCACCGCGGGAATGGCATTCAAGTTTTAACCCTGACGGGCTCAAGGTAAAAAAAATCCCCCCGAAGCCCAGGCTGCGGGGGGAGCTGCGGCCATGGGGCCGCCGCGCTGTGCCGGAATCAGAAGCCGGCGAGCTTGGACATGAAATCCGAGAGCACCGTGCCGTAATCCCCTTTAATCTTGGCCTCCGCCGCGCGAACTGCCCGGTTCTCGGCCTCGGGCAGGGTGGCGTGGCCTTCCCTCCCGTTGGCGCTGTAGGGAAGGAGAACGGAGCCGGAGGTCGTGTCCGTCAGCTTCGCGTCCACCACGTAGCGTACGAATTTATTCGGGTTCGCCGCGAGGGTCGCCTCGGAAAGGGAAAGGCTTCCCTCCAGGACGTACCGCGACGAAGAAGACCCGGTCTTGAAGCCCGCGTCGGATATAACCGAGGAAAAGGCCGCGGCGATCCTGCCGTCGCGGTCGTTGGCGACAGCCACCCCGATGGGGATGTTTTTCGCTATCTTCAGGCACTGGAGGCGGAACTCGTCGCCCGTGTGGGTACTTCCCCGGCTCGCGGCGGCCATTCCCGGGCTCAATACCGACAGGGCGTTAAGGAAGCGCTTGTTCGAGTCCCCGATTACCGATGCGAGGTCGTAGCGGGCATAGGCGTCGAAGGTGTATTCCTCTCCCTTCTCGATATCCGTGAGCTTGGCGATGGTCTCCTCGTTGGAGGCGATGAGATCCCGGTAAAGGATAGCCCCCTTGGCCTTGTCTATCACCGCCACCGCGTAGAGGGTTCCCTTCCCGTCGTCCCAGGTGTCCCGGATCTCGGCGCCCACCAGGGTGTCGAAATCGAAGGAGGTGCGTACCGCCTGGTCCACCGAAGCGTCCTCGGAAACCACGACCTTGCCGGCCTTCACCGCCTCGCTGTACCGCGAGGTAGTGGTGGTCTCTCCCTGCACCTGCTGGCCGAAGACAGAGACCAGGGCGCCCAGGGCGGCCTTTTCGGCGCTTTCCCGGTCCGTTCCGGTTCCCACTGCGGAGACGTACTGGGCCTCGGGGAACGAGGTCCGGGGGTTCGCCACCCACTCGGGCCGCGCCGTCAGGGCCTTTCCTGCCTTTTCTTCGGCGGGTCCCGACGAGGCGGGCGCGCTCGCGCAGGACGCGAGGAGGAGGGATCCGGCGAGGGCCGCCCCCGTCAGGAGCGCCTTTATTGAAGTTACTTGATGCATACAGCCTCCGTTAGATTGAGCCGGTTCGGCCTCGCCTCGACGTTCTCGAAACGAAGCCGATCAACGATCATTCCCGACGCGTCGGAATATTCCACCGTGAAGGAATACACGCCGGGATCAAGGGTTATGCCGCCGACGAGGGCGCGGGCGGGGAAGTAGTGCGCCATGCGCAGGTCCGCCTGCTCGCTCGCCTCGGCGTAGATTTGGGTTCCAAGGCTCAGGACGCCCAGGAGAAGGGCCGCGTCGGCGCTTCCCGCGTCGCCCGACTGCTTGTCCAGGGCGATTGAGGCGGAGGTCTTCGCTATGGAGCGGAGGGCGCTCTTGAGGTAGATGAACCCCGACCTCATCTTAAAGGTTTCCGCCGCCACCGCCCCGAGATCCTCGATGGTTTCGAGCTCGAAGCGCTCCCCCGAATCGAGGACCACCTCGGTCTTCGCGATCCGCGAGGGGCGGGACTGAATTTGGGGGAAGGCGAACTTCACCCAGTGCAAGTCCGAAAGCTGGACCCGAACCGTGTTTTCCACCTTTATCGGCGAGGGCCCGTTGAAGCTCATCACGTTGAGCCTCGCCTTACCGGCGGGAATGGAGAGCTCGTCGTCCAGGTTCTTCGGGAGGGAAAAGGGGTACAGGGAGGGCTGGTTCGCGAAGGCGAGCTTGACCTGGTCCCGGTTGATGCGGGCATCGTCCCTTTTTCCCTCGGCCCGGTAAAAAAGCATGCCCAGGTACTGGGCCAGGGCGGAGTTGCTGAACTTGGAGGTCATGGCCTCGGGGTCATAGGGAATCTCCGCGGACTTGTCCATGATCGACTTCTGGGCATTGGTAATCATGGCGCCGTACTTGGTGGAGAGGTACTTGATCTTGTTGTCGATTCGGCGAACCTCCACCAGGGCGTCCACCACGGAACCCTCATGGTAGTAGTTGAGGGCGTTGAAAACGTTGAGGTAGATATCCTCGTAGTCTTCCCCGGGATACTCCTGGGTATTGTCGTTCACGAGGTAGGTCGACGCCTCCAGGCTCACGCTCTTGGTAAATGCCGCCTCTATGCCCAGTTCCGCGTCCCTGAACAGGCCCTGGGCATCCTCCCAGTTCCCCGCGTAATGGGCAAGCATGCCCGCGTCTAGGGAATAGAGAATGCGGTTCCGCGGGGGATAGGCGCTATCCTTGGCTTCCTGGATCATGGCGTAGCCCGCGGCGTAGTCGCCCCGGGCCACGGCGTCGTCAATGGGCTGAAAGTGGGCCACCGAGGTGCAGGAGGCGAACAGGGCCGCCAGCGCGCACAGGGCTCCCGCGGCGGCGCGGGCAGGGGACGTTCGTGGGCTCATGGATGTCCTAGAGCCTGGCCGAGGGAGTCTTAATGACCTTCTTGATGGAATCGTCGGAGTCCACCCAGACCTTCTTGTTGGTCTCGATGTCGATGAGCTCCGCGCTCACGTAGTAGGTGCGGGTGGCGGTCTTGCCGTCCTTCGAGCGGTCTACGATGGTCTTGACGGAACCGATGAGCATGAAGTCCGCGCCGGTCTCGTTGGCCAGGGCCTTGGCGGTTTCCTCGCTCGCGAAGGACTGCTGCTCGTCCCTTTCGCTCCTGATCTCTCCCCTTTCGTCCTTGTTGGCCACGAAGTCGGCCTTGCCGGAGTTGATGATGGCGGCTTCCATCTTCTTGGAGATGATGGTGGTGTCGATGTGCTCGTCGCTGTCGTTGCGGAAGGTTCCGACGATAAACACCGGGAGGTCTTTCTTCTTCTCCGCGATGGCCGCGACCCTCGGCGACTCAAGGCAGCCGTTGATCAGTTTCTCACAGACGATGCGGACGTCCGTATCGTTCCAGTAACCGCTCAGGTCCGTTTGGGTTCCGGCGTCCACCCGGGTAACTGTAGTGGAAGCGCAGGAAGCGAAGGCCAGCGATGCGGCTGCCAGGGCAAGTATGAGCGTCTTTTTCATGGTGCAGTTCCTCCTCAAGGTCAATGCAAAAAGTATACTCCCCCGAGAGGGGGAAAACAAGAATCCTTTCGTGCGCGGCTCCCCTCTTTATAACAACCCAAGGGGCCTCTACCGTTACTTTCCGGAAGCCTTCCCGCAGGGGGGATCCTTCCGGAGGGGAATCTTCGTGCCGTCGGGGGCCACCGCCACGAAGGTCACCCTGTTCGTGAAGATGAGCTTTTCCTCCCGCTCCCCGGGCATGTCCGCGAAGACGTCCACGGAGTAGGTGGCGGAGGTGGTGCCCTGATGGACGAGATTCACCGAAAAACGCATGATTGAGCCGTTGGGGACGGAGTTCCTGAACTCGAGGTTCTCCATGGCCCTGGTAACGAGCACGGACCCGCAAAAATCCCTGGAGGCGGCGAGCCAGGCGTACTCGTCTACCCACTTGAGAAGCTGCCCCCCAAAGAGCTTTCCGTGATGGTTGAGGTGTTCCGTCCGTACCAGCGTGAAGCTTTCCATGCGCTTAATCCCCCCTATTCATTGCCCAGACCGAATACGGCGCGGAAAACCCCGGGTTTATAGGGCTTCGGCAGGTACCCCGCGATCACGTCCCGGTTTGACTCCAGGGTGTCCGAGTTGTCGCTGGTGGCGGTCACCGCCAGGATGGGGCACTGGATCCGGATGTCTTCCTTTAAAAGCCGTGCCGCGTCGTAGCCGTTCATCCTCGGCATGTGTATGTCCATGAGTACCAGGTCAAAGTAATCCTTCTCCCTTGACCGGCAGGTCTCTACCGCCTCCAGCCCGTCGGCGGCGAACTCCACGGTACAGCCGCATTCCCCCAGGAGGGTTCCGGCGATCTCGGCGTTGATCTCGTTGTCTTCCACCACCAGGACCCTCTTCGACTTCAATTCCACCCGGGGAATGTCCCAACGCCCCTGGGGGGCGGTTTTCGGGCCGGACCTCTTGAGAACCACCACGAAATGGAAGATGGAGCCCTTCCCAGGGGTGCTGTCCACCCAGATAACGCCGTGCATGAGCTCCACCAGGCGCTTGGAAATGGAGAGACCCAGTCCCGTTCCCTCGTTGGCCTTGAGGAGAACCTTGCCGAACTGCTCGTAATCGTTGAAAAGCCGGGAAACTTCCTCTTCGTCCAGGCCGCAGCCCGTATCCCGGACCGCGCACCGGAGGATAATGTCCTCGGCAACGGTCTCGACGTTGGCGCTGACGTGTACCAAGCCGCGGTCGGTAAACTTTATGGCGTTGCTCACGAGATTCATGAAAACCTGGGTGAGGCGGAACTGGTCGGCGTACACGAAAAAGGTTTCGGGGCAGGCAATGTTCACGGAAAAGTCGAGGCCCTTGCGACGGGCCTTGTCGGCGAAGAGATCCATAACGATCCTGTGCAGGTCATGGAGGTTGAATACCTCGGGATTGAGGGAAAACTTGTGCTGCTGCATCTTCGAGAAATCGAGGATGTCGTTGACGATTCCCAGGAGGATATCCGAGGCGCTCTCGATTTTTTCGATATACTGCGCCGCCCCGCCGTCCCCCGCGGCGGCCTTGGCGAAATAGGTCATGCCGAGAATGGCGTTTATGGGGGTACGGATCTCGTGGCTCATGTTGGCGAAGAAGTTGTCCTTCGCCGCGGAGTGGCGGTGGGTTTCCTCCAGCTGCTGCACGAGCTTCTGCTTGATCTCGTCTTCCCGGGTGTTGTCCGTGAGGAACAGCGCGAACAGGGTGCCTGAAAGGGGGGCCTCGAAGCGGTTTAACTCAAGCCGCACGCAGCGAACCCCCGAGGGGAGAAAAACCCGGAATTCCCGGGAAAGGGCCTCGCCCCGGTCCAGGGCGTCAGCGAGCCGCTCCGCCACGGGCACGAGTACCGGGTCCGCAAGCTCCGCCCAGGACTGGCCTGCCTTAACGCTCCCGGGCGCCCGGTCCAGGATTTTCTCCGCCGCGGCATTTCCCAGCAGAACCCGGAATTCCGCGTCCAGAACGACCACGCCGGTCTCGATCCGGGAGAATAACTCGGCGGATATGCGGTGGTAATTCTCGGAAACCCCGGTTTGATCCGCGTAGAGCCTGCGGGTCCGAAAGAAGAAAACCCCGAGGCTCGCGACGCAGAGCACCAGGAGAAGGCTGAGCGCGAAATACCAGTATATAAGGGGAGGAAGCCCCCCGGCGGAAGACATGGCGCAGGAACCGGATTCCCCAGAAGAGACGGCCCCGCAGCGGAAGAGGACCCACACGAAGAGGAGTTGGACAATGACGAGGGCGGCGGCGGCGGCGGCGAGAGTCGCCACCCCCAGGCCGGCATACAGTTTGTTTTTCATGAGTCGGCGTGCTTCCGTAGGAATGAGTATATACGGATATTCGCCTATTGTCCAAATCCCGTGAGCTCCCGGGCCTTTCTTTTCACCGCTTCCCGAACCTCGGAAGCGGGTTTTTCGCGAAGAATGTCCACGAAGACCGACCCCGCCACCACGGCGTGCACGTGGGGGGCAAGACGGGCTGCCTGTTCCCCCCGGCGAATGCCGAAGCCTCCGAGGACCCGCTCCGAACCGCCCAGGGATTCCACGAAGGCGAGGGTTCCCTCGTCGATGGAAGTTTCGCTCCCGGTTATTCCCGAGCGGAGGGCCGCGTAGACCAGGGGCCGGCCCAGGGCAGAGAGGGCCGCGACCCGCGAGGCGGGCATGGACGGAGCCGCCACGGGAACCGAGAGGAGCCCCTTTCCCTCGCAGGCGGCGGCGAGACCCTCGTCTGAGTCAAAGGGAAGGTCCGGGACGATCAGCCCCGAGGCCCCCGCCTCGGAGGCCCGATCCACGAAGCGGGCAATTCCCGCCTTCCAGGGCAGGTTCGCGTAGGTCATGATATAGGCGGGTATATGGGGATACCGCTCCCGGAGGGTTTTCACGAAGGCGAAACCCTCCTCCACGCGCCAGTTTCTCTCCAGGACCGCCGCGCAGGCGGTTTGTATGGCGATGCCGTCGGCGCTGGGATCGCTGAAGGGGAACTGCACCTCGAAGTAGGATACCCCTCCCTCGGCAAGGCCGTCGGCGGCGGCGAGGGCGGTCTCCTCCGCGGGATAACCCGATACGAGGTGGGCCATAACCCTCACGGGGGCCTCAGTGTTCAACGGTGCATGGATCACGATCGGCCTCCAAAGGCGTGTATTTCCTCGCCCCTCTCGAGGCGTTCAAGCTCCGCCCTCAGGAAGGTCTTCCACTCCTGGGGCCTGAATACGGGGGAGGTGATGAAGATATCCTTGTCTCCCCGGCCGGACATGTTGACGACAACCGCCCTGTCCCGCTGCGTCTTGCGGGCGAGGGCAATCGCCGCGGCCCCCGCGTGGGCGCTTTCCAGGGCGAAGATGATTCCCTCGGTCCTGGCGAAAAAGCGGAGCGCCTCCAGGGCCTCCCCGTCGCGGACGGAGGTAAACTCGATGCGTCCCGATTCCCCCAGGGCCGCGAGCTCCGGGCCGATCCCGGGATAGTCGAGGCCCGCCGAGATGGACCGGGTTTCCGCCACCTGGCCGTCTTCAGTGACCAGGAAGCGGCTCTTGTAGCCGTGAATGATCCCGTCGGAAGCCGCGGTACCGGTCATGCGGACGGCGTTCTCCCCGCGGCCGGAGCCCACTCCCCCTGCCTCGGCGCCGATGAGCCGGGGACCCTTTTCGGCGATGAAGGGCGAAAAGAAGCCGATGGCGTTGGAGCCGCCGCCTACGCAGGCCACCAGGGCCTCCACGGAAAGCCCCCGCTCCGCGATCTGTTCCCTGGTTTCCGAGCCGATAACGGACTGAAAGGTCCTCACCATATCGGGGAAGGGGGCCGGTCCGAGGGCGGAACCGATGAGGTAGTGGGTATCGGCGAAGCTGGAAGCCCAGTCGCGCATGGCCTCGTTGATGGCGTCCTTCAGGGTACGGGAGCCTGCGGTTACGCTCACCACCCGGGCGCCGTAGAGCTCCATGGCGGCCACGTTGGGCTGCTGGCGGCGCACGTCCACCTCGCCCATGTAAACCACGCATTCCAGCCCGAGCCGGGCGCAGGCGGAGGCGGTGGCGAGACCGTGCTGGCCCGCCCCGGTCTCGGCGATGATCCGCCTCTTTCCCATGCGCTTCGCCAGAAGGGCCTGGGCCACGGCGTTATTGATCTTGTGGGCCCCCGTGTGGGCGAGTCCTTCCATCTTGACGTATATCCGCGCCCCGCCGATTTCCCGGGTGGCGTTCTCGGCGAACAGGAGGGGCGTCGGGCGGCCGATAAAGTCCCTCCGGAGAACCTCCAGCTCGGCAAGGAAACCGGGATCCTCCCGGGCTTCACCAAAGGCCCGTTCCAGGTCTTCCAGGGGCTGCCGGAGCACCTCCGCCACGTAACGCCCGCCGAAGCGGTCAAAGTATCCCTTATCGCTCATCGGGCGACCTCCATGAAAAATTCGCGCAGCAGGGCCTCGTCCTTGACGCCGGGAGAGGATTCCACGCCGCTGGAAACGTCCACGAGCTCAGGCTCGAAGGACTCCGCCAGGGACGCCACGTTAGACGGAGTCAGCCCCCCCGCGAGCCATAGGCCGCCGAGGCCCCTGGCCTTTTCGACCAAGTCCGCCGGAACCTGCCTACCCGTTCCCCCGGGGACTCCGGGAACCCGGGCGTCCACCAGGGCCCGGGGCTCGCCGTGGGTACGCAGACTGGCCAAGAGTTCCAGGTCCGACGCCTCGCCCAGGCGAACTGCGGCGTAGCGGCCCACCCCGAAGGGGCCTCCCCCCTCGTCCACCCGTTCCAGGCCGAGAAGCCCCGCGCCGCCGTGATACTGGATGGCGTCCACGATGCCCTCCCTGGCGAGGCCGAGGGCTTCCGCCAGGGCCGGGTCGGCTTCCTGGTCGCACCCGGTGACCACCGCCACCAGAAGGGGCCGGCGCCGCAGGCTTTCGGAGGACGAGAGGAGCCGTGAGGTTTCCACCACGGTTTGCCGGTTCGTCTTGCGGGGACTCTCGGCGAAGACGAATCC
>QKDA01000056.1 GCA_003246765.1 Spirochaetales bacterium
AAAACACGGCAGGGGGCGTCACCTCGGTCTTGGCGAGGGCCAGGTCCAGTACCGGGTCCCAACCGATAACCTTAGCGGGTATCCGCGCGTCGGGTCCGTTTTGGAGCTTTATGAAAAGCCGGGAATAACCCTCGTAAGCGGGGTCAACCTCGCTGGAAATTACATGGTAATTGGTAACGAAGTACCCCCGGGGATCGATAAAAAAACCCGAGCCGATGACCCTGTCGGCGTAACCCACGCCGTTTTCCACCCGCAAGCCGCGGTCTACCCATACCGTCACGGTGCCGCTCATCAAGGTAGCCACGGTTTTCGCCGAGGGCGGCGCGTCCGAGGGGTCCGCCGGTCCGGGGGAACGAAGATCCGCTAGGGCAACGTTGCCCTGACGCTTCCATGCATCCCTAATCCGCTCGTCCAGGGCCGATAGGGTCCATTCCTCTGGGGCAAGGGATAGGGCGTCCAGGGAGCGGAATATACGAAGGGCATCGCCCCACTGTTCCGCGGACAGGGCGGCGTCAAAGGCCCGCAGGGATTTATCTTCCGCTTGCCGGAGGAGCGGGTCGATCCCGGCGGCGGAAGGAAGGTTCTCCCTCAGTACCCAAAACCGGGCTAGGGCCTCAACGGGATCTTTGTCGAGGGCCTTGGTCGCGTTGACCATCTCGCTGGACACGCTGGCCTCGTTGGCGTAATCGACCCTGACAGCCGCGGCGGTCTCTTTGCGGGCGGTAGCGCAGGACGTAAACAGTATAGCCATGCCCATAGCCGCCGCGAATTTACGGGCGCCGGGGCGTTCTTTATCGGTCCAAAAGCTCGGCAAAAACGAGTCCTCCCGAGACGACGGCCTGAATATTGACCCCGTCCTCCCGTTTCGTAAGTACAACAACCGTAC
This sequence comes from Spirochaetales bacterium, assembly GCA_003246765.1. Lineage (GTDB taxonomy): Bacteria > Spirochaetota > Spirochaetia > Treponematales > Treponemataceae > Teretinema. The sequence continues at coordinate 887 of QKDA01000056.1, forward strand.
CCTCCGCACGGTTAACCCGTTTGAGCACCCGGTCGGCATAATCCCTGGACTGCGAGGGAGGCATTCCTATCCACCAAAGGTCCGCCCGGGGATCCCTCACCACCGGAAGGACCTCGCCGTTGTAGCTCACGCTCCTGGGGCTTCCCTTCTCGATAAGGACCGTAACCGGAAGTCCGGTGACCGGGTGGGTCCATTCAATACGCTCCGTGCCCACGGGGTCCAAGGACCGCACCAGCTCATAGCGGCCGTTCTCGTCGCTGTCCCAGGCCATGCGGCTTGACCCGTCGGGGCTGTATTCTTCGCGGTAGTCGACCCGGCTGTCGCCGTCGCGGTCAATGGCAACCGAACGCAGAGTGCCGGAAGCGTCGTTTACCTGGGTTGTCTCCGCATAACCGTCGCCGTCGCGGTCTATCCGCGAAAGCACCGGAACGCCGCCTTTCCAGGTGGACCATGCGTACATGCGTCCGTCGAGGCGCACCTCGGAGGAAACCGGAGATCCCTCGCGGTAAAGGATTCTCTCAACTCCCCCCGGGCCAAGGTCGGCGGGTTTGGAACGGCTATATGCGTTCGCCTCAAGCAGGCGATCGGTTAGAACCGGCTCGGAACCGGCGGGCTCTATGGTATAGAAGGGCTCCGGAACGAGGCCGTAATCCCGGGGTATCCAGGAAACGGGAGCCCACGCAAGGGACCGAGGCCTCAGATCCCACCGTTCGTCACCCCGGGTCACGGAGCGTACGTAGGGATAGGTATCGTATTCCACTGCGGCGTCGGGGAGAATAATCTCGGTGGGGTCCCCGTAACCGCATTGCACCTCAAAATCGACGATTCCGTCCTGATTCGGGTCGAGACTGGCCTGCACCGGCCTTCCTAAACGGTAACTAACGGAACCGTCCCCGATACCGTCGGCATTCCTGTCGAGGGAAACCGTACCCGCGAAGGAAAGGATAAAGTCGGCCAGCCGTTTCCGAGCGTCATCGGAGGCGCACAGCGCTGCGGTTTCCTCAAAAACGGAAAGGTCAATGGGCTTCCCGCGGACAAGCACTTCGTCCAGGGCGGTCACCTCGTCAATGAGGCCGTATTCCAGGGCCCGCAGGGCCGAGAGCGGAGAAAGAGCCCCGTCGGCCCGGTCGGACACGCCCATAGCCCGGTAGGTCCTTATATTGCGTATCCTGGAGGCGCTGTCGTGAATGAAGGGTACCGCCAGAAGAAGAAGCTCCCGGTCATCGTCTTCCCACAAATAAAGCCGAGAAACCACGGTCTCTGAGACCCGCAGGGCCGCCGGATCCGGCAGCCGGCGATGCTCCCGCGAAAGGAATTCCCGGGGAAAACGGGCATCGTAGGGCCACCGGTCGAGGGCGGCGGCGGCGAGGGCTCTGGCTTCCGAGAGCCTTCCCAAGCCGTAGAGGGAACGGAGCCTCGCGAGGTCCGCCTCCGGGGTGGGAGGGATATCGAGGCCGTCAAGGAGGTTCAGGGCCTCCCGATACCGCAGGGTATCGGCATAAAGCGACGCGCACAGGATAGCGGCGGCGGATCGGCTGTAAGACCGCCAGAAAAGTCCCGGCGACAAGGACCTTTCAACCTCCACTACCGCCTCGGCCCGGGGCTTGCCTGTGGCTGTCGAGGCCAAGGCCACCACGTAGGGAAAGTCGGCCCAGGAAGGAGCGTAGGTTTCCCCGAGCCGGGCCTCGAAGGCGGCGGCAGGCCAGTCCCCTGCGGAAAGGAGAGAAATGGCCCGCTCCAGGGAACGCGACGCCGCTGCGGGATTCTCTCCCCAGGCGCCGGCCCCGAGAAGGACCGTCATCACCGCTGCCGCGGCGTACCGGCCCAGGTGGCTCAAGGAGCCTTCTCCGGATCTACGGGAGAGTCCGCCGATTTAGCGGGCAATCCCAAGAGGGTACGGATCTCGGCATCGTCGAGGGTTTCCTGCCGGAGAAGCTCTTCCGTCAGCGTATCCAGCTCCTTTCGGTGTTCCTGGATAATCCTTTCCGCGTTCCGCCGTGCGTCTTCCAGCACCCTGCGGATGGCCACGTCGATAGAGCGGGCGGTTTCCTCGCTGTAATCCTTATGCCGGGCGATTTCTTTCCCGATGAAAATTGGTTCGTCTTCCTGCCCGTAGGTTACGGGCCCGAGCTCGCTGGACATGCCGTACTCGCAGACCATCCTGCGGGCCATGTCCGTGGCCTGCTGAAGGTCCGCCTTCGTGCCCGTGGTAGTCTCGCCGTACACAAGGTTTTCCGCCACGTAACCGCCGTAGCTTATGCAGATGCGGTCGGAAAGCCACCCGCGGGTACGCGAGTAGGAATCGTTTTCCGGAAGGCTTATGGCAAGGCCCAGGGCCTGGCCGCGGGGGATTATCGTAACCTTGTGAAGGGGATCGGCGTCCTTGAGATAGTAGTGGAGCAGCGCGTGGCCGGACTCGTGTACCGCGGTCATGCGCCGGTCTTTCTCGGGCATCACCAGGGACTTGCGGGCGACCCCCATCAGGACCTTGTCCCTCGCTTCCTCGAAATCGGAGGAATCCACCTGGGCCTTGTCCTTTCGGGCGGCGTAGAGCGCGGCCTCGTTCACGAGGTTCGCCAGGTCAGCGCCGCTCATCCCGGGGGTTGCGCGGGCGAAACGCTTGAGATCCACCCCGGAATCGAGGGGGATCTTCGCGGCATGGATCCGAAGGATAGCTTCCCGCTCCTTGATGTCGGGCATGGCGACCACGACCTGGCGGTCAAAGCGGCCCGGCCTGAGCAGGGCCGGGTCGAGCACGTCGGGACGGTTCGTGGCGGCGAGGATAATTACCCCGTCCTTAGTCTCGAATCCGTCCATCTCCACGAGCATCTGGTTTAGGGTCTGTTCCCGCTCGTCGTGCCCGCCGCCGTATCCCGCGCCCCGGGTTCTTCCCACCGCGTCAAGCTCGTCGATGAATATGATGCAGGGAGCGGCCTTGCGTCCCTGCTCGAAAAGGTCGCGGACGCGGCTCGCGCCGACGCCGACGAACATCTCCACGAAATCGCTGCCCGAGATGTTAAAATAAGCAACGTTCGCCTCTCCCGCCACGGCGCGGGCGAGCATGGTCTTGCCCGTACCGGGCATGCCCACCAGAAGGACACCCTTGGGAATGCGGGCCCCCATCTTCACGAACTTCTGGGGATTCTTCAGGAATTCGACCACCTCCTGAAGCTCGTGCTTTGCCTCTTCCTGTCCCGCCACGTCGGCGAAGGCTATCTTCTTGGTGCCCTCGTAGCGGTGGGCCTGGCTTTTCCCGAACTGAAAGGCCCTGTTTCCCTGTCCCTGGGTCTGGCGCATCATGATGACGAGGAAGACGATGATGAGGACGGTAGGAGCGAATTGGAGGGCGTAGTACCACACGGAGACGGTGGATTCACCGCCGGTCACCCGAACGTTATGGGCCGCCAAAAGGTCCATTAGCTCCGGGTCGTCGTAGGGAATATAGGTATAGAACAAGCCGTCTTCGTTCTGAACGGCCCGCAGGACGCCCCGGATCTTCGAACCGTCCACGATCTTAACCGAATCGACCTGGTCCGCCTTCACCCTGGAGATAAACTCCGTATAGGCGATCTCTGAACCGCTTTTAGTCCCGGTCCCCGAAAAGAGAACGAACAGGAAGGTCGCGAGAATTACGAGAAAGAAGATCAGTCCGAATCTTCCGGACCCGTTCGCCGATCCGGGACCGGCGCCCTTATTTTTTCCGTTAAAATCTGCCATGGAATCCCCAGTTTATCATAGTAGTACGTCAGGATATCCGAGAGGCTGCCCTAGAACAGCCCTTATATCTCCGTCGATCTCGATCAATGGAATGCGGTCCCTCTCGCGTTCCGGTACGGCCCATGACCCGAAGGCCCTTTTTAAGCCCCGGTGCTCCCCGTCTCCGGGAAGACGGGAGCGGATCGTAAAGGGCAATTTCCAGGGACCGAAAGCGGGCCCGATATAGGCCGCGCCGGGCGAACCGGTTACCTCGAGCTTGCCGAAGGGAAGCTCATAAACGCCGACGGCAGCTACCTTTACAAGATACCCGCTTTTATGGCAATGCACAATATCCGGGCCCCAAAAAACCCGGTTCCCCCGGCGCTCGAACCGGAGAGAGGCACCGCAGACCGCATCCGAATCCCGTTCCGCGACGATGCGGTCAATATAGCCGTGGGGAATCCGGCCGGCCGGGGCAAGGAGATCCAGGGCCGCATGCAGGGCCCGGCGGGCTTGGGCGGGATGGAGAGCCTCAAACGCATCCCGGGAAGCCGACACCCCCGCGGCTTCCCGGACCCAGTCCAGGTTACAGGACTGCCGGATAAAGAGGTCATCCAGGGAAGAACGCGCCGCAGCGGACTCGACCGCCTTGGACCAGCCGGGAAAAGAGTCGTTCAGAAGGGGCACGAGCCGATGCCGGATTCGGTTCCTTAAAAAGTTTTCGTCGCCGTTGGTAGGGTCCTCTCGCCAGGAGATTCCCCGCTCCCGCAGGTAACCTTCCAATACGGCCCGCTCCAGGGTCAGGAGGGGCCGGGCCACGAAGCCGCGCCGGCTTTCCATCCCCGAAAGGGAAGATCCCGAGGCGCCCTGAAGGAAGCGCATGAGGCGGGTTTCATCAAGATCGTTCTTGGTATGTCCCGTCAGGATCCAATCGGCGCCGAGTTCCGCCCTGACGCCTTCCAGGGCCCTGTACCTCAGCATCCGGGCGGCGTCCTCAAGACCGCCGCCCCGTTCAAGGGCCTTTAAGCGGCATTCCCCGGGGGGAAGGTCAATTCTCCGGCAATACACGGCTGGCGTAAAAGAGGAGCATAAACGAACCACGGACTCCGCGTCGGCCTCACTGGAACCGTCGGTTCTCAGGGAGTGTTGCACGGTGACCGCGTAGAGCGTAAAGCCTAGGCTCGGCGCCAGGGAATGGGCTATCGACAGCAGGGCAACCGAGTCGGCGCCGCCAGAAACGGCCGCGAGCAGCCTTTTACCCGCCACGCCCCCGGGAAGGGCTTCGAGAAAGCGGGCGACCGCGGATTCGGGATTCGGATTCAAAGTTGCCTCCCGGGACAGTATACCGGCGCTGGGGAATAAAAAAAAAGAGCCCCCTTCGGGGCTCCTCGTTCCGATTCGTTCCCGGCGGGAACGGCGAAAGCGTCTTCGGCCTTATTCCGCGGCAGGGGCCGGGATATCCGCCTTGGTGTACTTCAGGGTGGCGATGGTGGCATCGCCGGAGGTGTGGATCTTCACCTTGTCGCCGAGCTTGAGGTCCCGTACGTGGATCGAGTGCTTGAGCTCAAGGTTGGACACGTCCACCACGCAGCGCTCGGGGAGGTCGCGGGGAAGGCATTCCACGACGATGTCGGTGATGCCGCTCTCGAGGATACCGCCCAGGCGGATGCCCGCGGGGGAACCGGAGAGGCGTACGGGAATCTTGGTGTGAAGGGGCTTTTTGGGATCCACGGCGTAGAAATCCACATGCTCAACCCGGTCGGAGAGGATATCGTACTGGATGTCCTTCACGAAGGTTTCATGATCCTCTTTTCCGTCGAGCTTAAGGTCGATGAGGGTGCTCTCGGTGATCAGGTGGTAAATCTTGGAGAATTCCTTCTCGTCGATGTCGATGAGAGTGGCCTCGCCCTTGCTGCCGTACATGACGGCGGGGAGGCGGCCTTCCTTGCGCATCCTGCGCGCGGCAGACTTGCCGATAACCGTGCGGGTCTTGCCGTTGATGATCTTCTGGTCCATGCGGGACTCCTTGACGTCCGCCCCCTTCCGCACGGCAGCGCAGCTGTCAGCGATCTGAGGCAAACGGTTACTGAACCGGCCGTCGCTCCAAAGCGACCAAGCCCGGTTTCCACGTTGGGACGGCAGGATTCGAACCTGCGAGTGACGGTACCAAAAACCGTTGTCTTACCGCTTGACGACGTCCCAAAAAATATTCGAACAGGGGGGATCCGGTAGCAGGCGCCGTCTTTTGGGGTTCCTACATATCGGCCGGATCGGCCGCCACTGATTCTTCTATGTTGCCCGCCTCGAATTCCGCGAGCACCCTGTCTTGAAGGGCGGTACGGAAATCGGGGCATATCGGATGCGCTACGTCCTTATATTCGCCGGTTCGGATCTTCCTGCTCGGCATGGCGATGAACATCCCGGTCTTCCCTTCTATGATCTTCACGTTGTGGATCACGAAGCAGTTATCAAAGGTCACGGTCACGTATGCCTTAAGTTTGCCTTCTGTTGTGACCTTACGGATGCGGATATCGGTAATCTCCATACTTTCTCTCCTTTGCAGTAGAAGGACCGGATCGTGAAAACCCGTACCTAATTGTACTACTGCATCGGTCAGCGCGCAAGCAAAAGAAAATTACCGCAAAACCTCCACTTTTCCGCAAGAATCGAGGCCGCGCGGGCCCCTTTCTCGGGATCATCGTAAATGGCGAACACTGCGGAACCTGAACCGCTCATGCCGCTGTACTCCGGTCCGCCGGAGACAATATCAGCCAAGGCTGCCGCGATCTCGGGAACCGCACGCCCCAACGGAGGGGTGAAGCTGTTCGCGAATTCCCAAGCCCCGGGGCTCTTTCGGTATTCGCTTTCGAGATCCCCCAGGGCAAGCCTGGAGGCGGGATCGACATTGCCCGAGGCAAGCCATTCGTCATAGAGGCGGTACGCCGCCGGGGTCGGGCTCGCGACCGAAGGCCATATGATCACGGCGGAAAGATCATCCCGGGGACGGATCGGCTCAACCCTCTCGCCCCGGCCGCTCACCAGGGCCGCGCCTCCGCGAACGAAAAAGGGAACATCGCTTCCGATCCCTTCCGCAAGCTCCAGGAGGTCTTGAATCCCCAGGGGCTCGCCGCACAGCTGATTTAAGGCCCTGAGCACCGCGGCGCCGTCGGAAGACCCACCGCCCAGTCCGGCACCGGCGGGAACGACCTTCTCAAGCTCTATGCGAAGCCCGCGGTAGTCTCCCGTCCTCTCCCTGAAGAGTTCCGCCGCCTTGGTCAGGGTATTCCTCGCCGGGAGCTCCATGCCGCCGCAAAGGAATTCCAGGGATCCCGTGGAACCGGCTTCCCTGACGGTGACTCGATCCTCCAGAGAAAGGGTCTGAAACAGGCTCTCGATGGAATGAAATCCATCGCTTCTCACCCCGGTAATAGAGAGGTGAAGGTTGAGCTTGCAGGGAGCTGATTCGGTCACGGATATCTGCATGGCAACGGAAGGCATTATGCAAAAAAAAGGCCGATTTGTCAAAGGAGAGAACCGCTAAAATGCCCTCTTTTTTACGGGAGGATAGTTGACAGAACCAAAGGCTCTCAATTATGTTTCAAAGGACACGAGATTCATGCCGTAAGGCATATTTATAAGGAATGGACGGAACGGCGCATGCTTACCAACATTGAACTGGAGAGAACCTCTTCCCGCAAGGCCTACGTGTTTGAGGACGCGTATGACGACTATGAGGACGATGACTTCGACGATGAGGACTCGGAAGACGGGTTCGAGGAGTTCGAGGGCGACGACTTCGACGACGACTCAGACGATGAGTTCGACGACTTCGAGGACGAGGGCGATTTTAGCGACGAGGACGATGATTTCGATTACGAGGACGACGACCTCGAATACGACGACTTCGACGAGTAAAGCGACGCCCCCATTCAACAAAAAACGCCTGTTTCTGAGGAAACAGGCGTTTTTTTCGTTTTACCGGCGTTCTTTAGGCCTTCATGAGGTCCGCAGCCCCGTACCACAGCTTTTCCAGGTCGTAAAAGGCCCGCGCCGCCGGGGTCATGAGATGGACCACCACGTCGCCTAAATCGATCAGGGTCCAATCATCGCCGTCCGGGGCTTTTCTCCGCGTGGGCCTCACCTCCAGTTCCAGCTCCTTGAGCGCCTCGTGAACGTGACGCTGCAACCCCCTCGAATGGGTGGGACTTGAAACCGTGGCAAGCACGAAAAAATCGGCCCAGGAATTGCGTCCCCTCACGTCAAGAACCATCACGTCGGCTCCCTTGTGGTCCGCCAGCAACGCCCCGAGACGCCGGGCCGCCTCCGCGGTTTTCCCGTTAGTTTCCATATCGCTCCTTTCCTTATCTGACGTATCGCCCGTCAAAATCCTTTCCGAGTATTATCGTGAAATCCACTATCGCCTCTGTGCCGTAGGTATCTTCCCCGGGAGAGGACACGTTGGTCTGCTCAATCCGGTCGCACTGAATCACCTTCGCCACCGCCTGGGCCACCGAGTTATTGCCTATCCGGTCGATGATCTCGGTTTCCTCATATTCCGCGTGTTCCGCATTCCCGACCCGGATGACGTCGTACCCAAAACTCTGATAGAGAGCCGACGTGTTATGGGCCAGACCCTGATTCCTGGTTCCGTTCAGGATCTCCAGGGAATACACCCGTTCCTGCACCGTTACGTCCTCGGCGGTCAATCCCGCAAGGGTCTGCCTGACGATATCCTTAAGGAGCTGACCGTCGTAGAAGGGGAAAAGGAGGGATTGGCCGTCCACGTCGCGCACGGAACCGGTAACCCGCTGGGGGATTAACCGTTCGGCGTCTATTGCGGAAAGCTGACCTAGGAGCTCCTTGAGGGCCCCCTGAGGAACGTCGCTTTTTATGGAATCCCGGATCACGGGAAAAAGATCCCCCGTGAAAACTCTCGGGGAAGCCTCGCCCAGGGCGCTAAACAGGGCCAATACGGCCCGCTGCCGCCTCCCGGGAGCGTCCGAATCCCCGTCCCCGAGGGAGGTATTCTCGTAGGTGACGTAGGTTCGCGCCTTATCCCCGTCCAGGGTGACCGCCCCTGAAGGCAGAAGGACCCGGGAGCCGTTCTCCGGCGTATAGTCCACCGGAGTCGGGATGAACACGTTCAGCCCCCCAAGGAGGTCCGCCATCCGCGCCAGACCGTCCAGGGAAAAGGTTAGGTAGAAGGGTACGCCGATGCCCGTAAGCTTTTCTATCTCTTTCTTGTACGCCTCGGTTCCCTTTTCCGTATATACCGCGTCGATGCGGTCAACCCGGCCCAGGGAATCGAGGATGAGCCCCGTTTCGCCGGGAATGTCGAACATGGCGGCCCGCTTGCTCGCGGGATATAGGGTTATTACGTGGGAGGACAGGGGTTTGTTCCCGTCGTCCAGCACCACCAACACCTTAAGGAGGTTGTCCCCGGAGAGGGCCTCTTTTACCGGATCGCTTTTCATGGCGAAAAAAAACACCGTGGCGGTTCCGATGAGCACCGCGAGGATGCTGAGCAAAAAGCCTATGTTCTTGTCGATTCTCACCGTTTTCATCGAAGCCTTTTCCCTCCCTGCAGGCTCGCGAGCATCGCCCGGGTCACCGGCGAAACCGATTTGCCCCGGGAATCGAGATAGCCGATATTATGTTCCAGTACCATGCGGGTCATGCCGTCAAGAGACTGTTCGTGCACCCTGCGGAGCCAATCGGGATCGAGGCCGGTACGCCCGGGCTCGATCTTGTCGGCCACGAAAACTATCTTGCCCAGGGAATCCATGTCGGCCGCGCCGAAGGTATGGTGCCTGACGGCGTCAAGGATTGAGTCGTCCTCCACGGCAAAGTCGCTTTGGAGCAGGACCGCCGCCGCCCTTCCGTGAAGGAGGGAGGGTTTTTGTTCCTCGACTTCCTGAATCGGAAGCCCGTCCTTGAGGGCCATGGCCAAAAGCCAGCGCTCCCTGGAAGACTTGCACATGTCGTGGGCGATTCCCGCCAGATACGCCGCTACCGGATCGACGGAATAGCGCTCCGCCATCTCCCTGGACAGTATCGCGACCCTGAGGGAGTGCTCATAGCGCGGGGGAGCGAGAACCCCCAATGCGTAGAGGTTTACCCGCTCGGTTATCTCCTTAAGGGTTTCCGGCAACATAGAGCCCATGGCTATCAATATACCGGTATACGGCATCCGGGACAAGGTAACGCCAGGCTTGAGCCTGGGTTATGCGCCGGCGGATATCCCGGGAGGATATCGCCAAGGGCGGGTTATCCAGGGGGATATGGGGATAGGCGAAAGCGACCGGTTCGGCCTCCCCTCCCGAGGCGGCCTCAAGGGGACGTTTTGCCAGCACGATGTCCGCCAGGGACGCGATTTCGCCTGCCCTGCGCCAGCTGGAAAAGCCAGGCGCGAGATCGGCGCCTATGACCAAGGCGATCTTTCCTTCCAGGGAATCAAGGGAGGAATACAGGTATTCCAGGGTATCGATTGTCCAGGACACCCCGCCCCGCTCAATCTCGCAGGGTTCCACCGAGAGCCAGGGGGAATCATCCACGGCAAG
>QKDA01000041.1 GCA_003246765.1 Spirochaetales bacterium
GAGACGAGCCCCCTGGCGAACAACCCCGGCTACCTCGCCTCCTTCTACATGGACGACTTCATCGGCGGCCGCTATTCCTCCTCCTCCGCCGTCGGCGGCGCCGTGCTCTCCCTCGCCTTCGGTCCCGAGGTGTTCGAGGCCTTCCTCGCGGGAGCCTCCGCGGCGGACAAAACCGCCCTGGAAGCGGACATCCGCAAGAACCCCGCCCTCCTGGACGCCCTCATCGGCGTATACGAGCGGAATGCCCTCGGCTATCCTACCACCGCGGTCCTTCCCTACAGCCAGGCCCTTTCCCGCTTCCCCGCCCACCTTCAGCAGGCGGACATGGAATCCAACGGCAAGCAGGTGAACCGCCGGGGCGAGGCGGTTTCCTACGCCACGGGCCCGGTAATCTTCGGCGAGCCCGGCACCAACGGCCAGCACTCCTTCTTCCAGCTCCTCCACCAGGGAACCGACACGGTGCCCCTGCAGTTCATCGGCTTCGTGGACAGCCAGGCCGGGGACGACTTGACCGTGGAGGGCTCCACGAGCCAGAAAAAGCTCTGCGCCAACCTCGTCGCCCAGATCGTGGCCTTCGCCAAGGGAAAGAGCGACTCCAACCCCAACAAGAACTTCCCCGGCGAGCGGCCCTCGAGCCTCATCCGCGGCGCCAGGCTCACCCCCGAGGCCCTCGGCGCCCTCCTGGCGCACTTCGAGAACAAGATCATGTTCCAGGGCTTCGCGTGGAACCTCAACAGCTTCGACCAGGAAGGGGTTCAGCTCGGCAAGGTCCTCACCAAGAAGGTCCTCTCCGGCGACATGGACGATACCCTCAAGGCCTATGCCTCCATGTTCGGGCTCTGAGCCTAAGACTTTCTAGGAAGAGGCAGAATGCGTAAAGGGGGGCGAAGGTCTTCGTGCGGAGCCCCCGCCGAGAGATCAACCTTCGGGTTTGCTTCGGTTCATGACGGCATTACCGGAAGCCCGGCGCGTTCGCGCCGGGCTTTTTTATTTACTGCTTCCAGTCTTCCAGCCGCAGGCCGTGAACCCGCGAGAACTCATCCGTATTGTTCGTCACGAGAATCAGATTGTTCGCCAGTGCCTGGGCAGCGATCAGCATGTCGTAGGGTCCGATCAGGCGGCCCCGCTTTTGCAGCGATGCGCGTATTTGACCGTATACTTCCGCATCGTCGTCATTGAAGTCCCGTATGGTAAAGGGTGCGAGGAATTCCGCGAGAGCTATTCTGTTTTTTTCGACATGGATGCTGTTATAGACGCCAAACTGCAATTCCGCAACGGTGATGCTGGAAATTGCGACCCCCGAATCCAACACGCTTTTAAGTCTCTCCAGAACCGGCTGCGGTTTTTTGTTAATCAGGAAAATGCAGGTATTCGTATCGAGCAGATACATCAGAGCCCTTCGCGATCCTGCATCTCCGGCTGCTCCCTTTCTCCTGCCATAAAATCATCCGTAAAACCGTTCAAACCTTCGAGAAAGGTTTCCCAAACCCGGTCCTTCGGGAAGAGTATTACGCTCCCCCCTACCTTCTGAATGAATACGTCCTTACCGGAAAAGTTGTATTCCTTGGGAAGTCTGACCGCCTGGCTGCGTCCGTTCAAAAATAATTTGGCTGTTTCCATAGTCACCCCAACTATACTTAAGTATATATCATGGTATATATCGGCTGCAAGACTGTCTGTCAGCCTTGCATCCTCGCCCCTCTTATCGGGGATTTTAATCAAAGTGCCCGGGTTTTGATGATCTTTACAGCGGATCCAGCGAGGCCGCGAGGCAGTCGAGAAAGTCCCGCATGAGGGTAAAGGCCTCCGCCGTGAGGGTGGAGGCCTTGTCGCCGCTTCCGTGCATGCGGCGCCAGGTTTCGGGAATGAGCGAAAGGAGTGCGGCTGAGGCGAGTTCGGCGCGTTTCCCGTGGGGGTTGGCCGTAACCAGCCGCTCCAATTCAGCGATATCCTTTTTTCCCGAAAGCCCCTTCCCCTTTCCGGCAAGGGCCATAAGAAGGGTATCCGCCTCGGCCTGGGGAAGTACCGTGATTACCTGGGAAGGGAGCCCCGCCGCCAAAAAGCCCGCGTTGTCGCTGTAGGGGGTAAGAAGGCTTACCCAGCGCCCGCCCGCGGCCTCCCGGGCGATATCCCGGGCCTGCTCCCGCAGCCTCCCGGACCGGGAGGCGAAGGAAAGGGAACCCCCTGCCTTTCCGGGGTAGGCCGTGCCGGCCTTTCCGTGACCCGAGCCCGAGACCACCAGGGTGTCGCCGCGGCCGCAGGCGTCGAATACGAAAACGTCCGCGTCGTCCAGGCCCAGGGCCTTCAGTCCCGATCCGATGGCAAAGGATCCCTGGTCTCGGATGCCCCCCGAGCCAGCCGCTTCTTCCCCGTCGGTAAAGAGGATCACCGTGTTGTGGGTCTTTCGGAGGACCCCCTTCCATCGCGCCCCTCCACCCCCGGAATCCCCCGATTGCGGCGCGCTTCCGCTCCCCGCGAGGCGTTCCGCCAACAGCAGGAGCTGAAAGCAGGCCGCCCCGTTGTCGTTGGCCCCCGGGGAACCTGGTGCCCGGTCGTGGTGGGCCACCAGGAGCTTGGTCCTGAAATTCGGGTCGTAAGCCCCGCTTTCGAAGCGGACAATGACGTGCCTCTTTCCCGAGAGGGTAACGACCCTGTGGGGTATGTTCCGCTCCGCGAGCCAGGAGCCTATGAAGGCGGCGCGGTCTACGCCGGGGGCGAGGAAGGCGAGAAGGGCCGATGACGCGGCCGCGGCGGTCGGGTCGACGGGAAGGGTCGGTTCCATGGCGGATTACAGTATAGCATAGGGTGATTGCCCCGTGTCGGGACATAAAAAAACCGGGACCCCTTGCGGGATCCCGGCCTTCAGTTCTTCGAAATACCTGTTGCGCTTAGGTTTGGATCAGTAGCGATCGCCGTATCCGCCGCCGTGGTCGTTGAACCGGGGGCGTGACTCGCGGGGCTTGTTCTCCGCGACGTTAACCCGGAGGCGGCGGCCTTCGAATTCCTGGTTGTTGAGGGTCGCGATAGCGGCCTCAGCGGCCTGAGCGTCGGCCATCTCAATGAAGCCGAAGCCCTTGGACTGCTGGGTGTAGCGATCCTTGATGATGATGGAGGACACCACTTCGCCGTACTGGCCGAAGAGGTTCGAGAGGGCGGCCTCGGTGGTCGCGTAGTTCATGTTGCCTACGTAAATCTTCTGAGACATAGAAATCCTTTACCGTTACAACGGTAATGCTTGATTGCTACCGCCAAACCAGCGGTACATCAACGGCCTTGTCGCTGTTATGAATGGAAACCGGAATGGCGCGGTATGCTGGATCAAGCGCAGGACAGGCAGGATACAGAAGCAGACAACAGTCATCGGACACATTTCTTAACATAAACAAAGATCCCGTTAGATGGAATAACTGTAGCACGGCTTTCTGGAGCCGTCAACTCGGGATATGCTATAATGCCCCGGGAGAAAGGAAAAAACATGCCGATTCACCGTATTTTCACCGATTCTGAGGAAAAAATGGAACCCTGCGGGGTGCCTAAGCCCTTTGAGGGCTTTCTCGGGAGGGGTTCCCAAACCCGCTTCTCCCTCGCCGCATCCTCAAAAGCCCTCTTCGTGAGCCTTGAAGCAGACTGCGCCGCTCCCCCGGCATCGAAAAAGCGCCCCCGAAAGGGCAGGGTGTTCGAGGACGACTGCCTGGAAATCTTCCTTCGCCCCCAGATTGACGCGGAAAATCCCTTTCCCGCATCCTTTTATTACGGTTGGGAGGTTAACCCCGAGGGAGCGCTCCTGGAGTACCGGGCGGGCATCGGGAGCGAGGGGGTAAGGATTGTCGGGAACGGAAGCGGCAGGTCCGTCTTGGACGGTTCCGGCGCGAGGCCCGGGGTGGAGCCCGTTTTCGGCATCCTCCGGGACCGTATCTGCGGCACCGAGATTACCTTCGACTACGACTGGCATTCCCGGGCCGCCGTGAGCTCCAGGGTATCGGGAGGCGTTTCCCGGGTATCGGGAGGCGCTTCGGAACGGCTCCTGTGGACCGTGGAGATCGTAATTCCCTGGGAGGATTTCGGCCTTGCCGAGGCTCCCCGGGGGGAGCGGTGGTACTTTACGGTTAACCGTATAGAGCAGTGCCCGGGAGAAAACCCGGGACTCTCGACCCTCCTGGAGGGCACGGAAACCCCTGCCTTCCATCAACCCTCATCCTTCGTTCCCCTTCAGTTCGATTAAGCGATCGCCTTGGTCATCCACCGCTTGCTCTTCCACCGGAAGAGCATGACGATGCCCCGGGTAGTCTCGTCGGTGCCCGTGGCGATCCACACCCCCACGAGGCCCAGGCCCAGCTTCATCCCCAAAAGCCAGCTGCCGAAGACCATGATGCCCCACATGGAGAGGATTCCGTAGAACACCGGGAAGCGGACGTCCCCGGCTCCCTTGAGGGCTGAAATGGTCACGAGGTTGAGGGAACGGCCGAATTCTATGTAGATGGAATAGAGGAGCAGCGTCGCGGTGAGGGAAGCGATGGCGGGATCCCGGGTGAAGAGGCTTATCATGGGCGTTTTCACGAGGTTCACGAGGAGAATGAGGGCTACCGAGAGGGCCGTTCCCACCGCCTGGTAGCGGTACACCCTGCGGTAGGCTTCCTCGGGTTTTTTGGCGCCCACGTACCAGCCCGTCTTGATCTGGGTGCCCTGGCCGATGGACATGGCGAAGACGAAGACGAAGCGGGCGATGGTGATGGTGTAGACCTGGGCGGACATGGCGGCTGTGCCGAAGCTCGAGATCATGGCCATGATGACGATTTGGGCAACGTTGTAGGCCATGTTTTCCCCCGCCGTGGGCACGCCGATGGAAAGGATGGTGCGGTAGATCTGGCCGGGAACGGCTTTCCATCCCCGGTAGGGAAACTGAACCTCCGGGAGGGCCTTGATCCGGGATGCGAGAATGACCGTGGCGACGATCTGGGAAAACACCGAGGATACGGCGACGCCCACCACGCCGAAGACGGGAAGGCCGAAGGGTCCGTAGAGGGCTATGGCGTTGCCGATCACGTTGATGAGATTCGCCGTCATGGTGACGAACATGGCGTCCTTGGTGTACCCGTAGGACCTGAGAATGGTGCCCTGGAGCATGTTGAAGGACGTGAAGAGGGCGCCGAAGCCCCCGAAGATGATGAAATACTGGGCCGCGAAGGACCGGACCTCCTCCTCTATGGGGTAGAGCGAGAGGAGGGGCCTCGTACCCGCGAGAATCAGGGCGAACATGGACGCCGCGGTACCGAGTATCATTACCGCGCTCGCCTGGGCCACCTTCTTCGCGTCGTCGCTCCGGTTGGCCCCGAGATACTGGGAGAGCACGATGCTGGTGCCGATGCAGATCACGTTGAACAGGATCTGCACGAAGAAGATGTATTGGGACACGAGACCCACCGCGGCAACGGCCTTTTGGGAATACCCCGAGAGCATGACCGTGTCCACGGACATCATGAGGGTTCTGAAGAGCATCTCCACCATGATGGGGAGGGTGAGGGCAGCCATGGGTAGGGCTGCTTTTGTTGACGGCTTCATATATTGAGCGGGAGTGTATCCCTTTTCGTCCCTTGCGTCCAGCGGGGCTTTTTCGTATACTCCGAGCCATGATTGAAGCCCCCATTACCGACAGCGTTCTCCTGGAGCGTTTCGACGCCATGCACCCGGACGGCATGTCCGTATTCATCCTCGGCGGCGGCGCCCTTCGGGGAGCTTTCTTCCACGGCACCCGCTTCGTGAACCGCCTCAGGGCCCAGCACTCCCTGGGGGTCCTGGAAACCCTGGTGCTCGGCCAGGCGGCCCTTTCGGGGGCCCTTCTCATTCCCACCATGAAGGGCCGGGACCGGGCGATTTTCCGCTACGACACCCGGGGCCCCGCGGCGGGCTTTAGCGTGGAATCGGACTCCACGGGTTTCGTTCGGGGCTATCTCTTTCAGGACCCCATTCCTGTGGACGCGGCCCCGGATAGCTGGGACCTTGCCCCCTATTTCGGCGAGGGAACCCTCTCGGTGATCCGCTTTCCCGAGGGGGTGCGGGAGCCCGTGACGGGTACCGTGGAGATTCGGCACCGAAACATCGCCAAGGACCTGGCGGAATACTTTCTCGTTTCCGAGCAAACCCAGACCGCCTTCGACACGGGCATCCAGTTCGACCGGGAGGGCCGCGTCGTCGGCGCCGGGGGGCTCTACCTCCAAACCATGCCCGGGGCGGACCCGGAGCTCGTGGCCGCCGCGGAACGGGCCTTTTCCGCCGCCCCCTCCCTGGGAACCTGGTTCGCCGAGGGAGGCGACCGGGAGGACATCATCTTCGGCCTTTTCCGGGGCATGGACCCGGTGGTGGCCCTGGAGCGGGACATTCGCTTCGACTGCCCCTGTTCCCGGGAGAAGTACGCGTTCCACCTCGGAAACCTGCCTAAAAAGGAACTGGAGGACCTCGCCGAAAACGGCGATGACCCAACGGTGATTTACTGCCACAACTGCGGCAGCGAGTACGGCTTTTCCCGCGCGGAACTCAAGTCGATCCGGGACCGGCGAGGGGATTGAGAGTCCTGAATCCCGGAGGTCATGCGCCTCCTTTCTATCTATAAATTCCTACCAATTTCATTGACACACCCCCGGCTCCGGCGGATCATTTGAAATAATGAAAAAAGTCGGCGCCCAGGGATTCGCGCTGTCTCCGCGGCTTGCGTCCCCGTCCCCCGCGTCCCCCTTTTTTCATCATCCCGAGAAGGAGGACGCGTTTTCCATGACCCAAACCGAAACCGTCGATTTCAGTCCCTCCCTGCGCGAGTTCATCGCCCAATGGAAGGACGAGCCGGGCAGTCTCATCATGATTCTGCACCGGACCCAGCAGGAATACGGGTATCTGCCCCGCAAGGTGGCGATACAGCTTTCCCGGGAGCTTGACTGCCCCCTGGCCCGCATTTACGGGGTGATAACCTTTTACCACTACTTCAAGCTAAAGAAGCCGGGGCGTCACAACATTCAGGTATGCATGGGCACCGCCTGCTACCTCAAGGGGGGAGAGGACCTGATTCAGGAGCTCGAAAACCTTTTAGGTATAGGGGTGAACCAGGTAACCGCGGACGGGGAGTTCTCCGTGGAGGCGGTTCGCTGCGTGGGCTGTTGCGGCCTCGCGCCGGTGGCGGTGATCGCCGGTGAGGTGTTCGGGAAGCTTACTCCCGACGACCTGCCGTCCATGCTCGCGAAGTACCGCGGAAAGTGAGGAGGATCCTATGACGCTTGAGGAACTGCGCGCCCGCCGGGCCGAGGGAAAGGCGAGCATGAACCGCCGGGACGCCGAGGGAAAGACCGTGGAGGTCATCGTCGGCATGGGAACCTGCGGCATCGCCGCGGGGGGCAAGGAAACCCTGGCGGCCTTCGCGAAGGAACTGGACGCCCTGGGAGTCGCCAACGTGTCACTGAGGCAAACGGGCTGCATGGGGCTTTGCTACGCGGAGCCCACCGTGGAGGTGCGCATGGCGGGCATGCCCCCCACCATCTACGGCAAGGTAGACCCCGCCGTGGCCCGCCAGATAGTGCTCTCCCACATTATGGAAAAGAAACTCGTAGAGGGCCACGTGTTCGACCGTCCCGCCGCGGACATTATCACCGGCAAGTGAGGTAACCCATGTCATTTAGTCAATTCTGCCTGGTATGCGGCGGCACGGGATGCGAATCCTCCAAGGCCGACCAGATTTACCGGAATCTCGTGAAATCCTGCGAGGATCACGGCCTCAAGGACTCGGTGCAGGTGGTGAAAACCGGCTGCTTCGGCTTCTGCGAGAAGGGTCCCATCGTTAAGGTTCTCCCGGACGAGTCCTTCTACGTGGAGGTAAAGCCCGAAGACGCCGAGCGGATCGTGGCGGAGCACTTCCTCAAAGGGCGGCCCGTGAAAGACCTGCTCTACCATGCCGACGGTCAGGCCGCCAAGGGCGAGAGCGACATACAGTTCTACCAGAAGCAGCTGCGCATCGTCTTGAGGAACTGCGGCGTCATCAACCCCGAAAACATCGACGAATACATCGCCCGGGACGGCTACGCGGCCCTCGAGAAGGTCCTCTTCTCGATGACCCCCGAGGAGGTCATCGCGGAACTCAAGGTTTCTGGCCTCCGGGGGCGCGGGGGCGCGGGCTTCCCCACCTGGCTCAAGTGGCAGTCCACCCGCAACGCCAAGGGCGACCAAAAGTACGTCATCTGCAACGCCGACGAGGGGGACCCGGGGGCTTACATGGACCGCTCCACCCTGGAAGGCGACCCCCACAGCGTCCTCGAGGCCATGACCATCGCGGGTTACGCCATGGGCGCCACCAAGGGCTTCATCTACATCCGGGCGGAGTACCCCTTGGCCATAGAGCGCCTGGAAATCGCCCTGAAGCAGTCCCGGGAGCTTGGCCTCATCGGGAAGGACATTCTCGGCTCGGGGGTGGACTTCGACATACAGATCCGCCTGGGCGCCGGGGCCTTCATCTGCGGCGAGGAAACCGCCCTCATGCAGTCCATCGAGGGCAAGCGGGGAATGCCCGTGCCCAAGCCCCCCTTCCCCTCGGAATCGGGACTCTGGGGCTGCCCCACCTCCATCAACAACGTGGAAACCTTCGCCAACGTACCCGTCATCATCCACAAGGGAGGGGCCTGGTTTTCCTCCATCGGAACCGAGACCAGCAAGGGCACCAAGGTGTTCGCCCTTACCGGGGCCATCAACAATTCGGGCCTCGTGGAGGTCCCCATGGGTACCACCCTCCGGGAGATCATCTACGACATAGGCGGCGGCATCCGGGGGGGCAAGGGCTTCAAGGCCGTGCAGACCGGCGGGCCCTCGGGGGGCGTCATCACCAAGGACTACCTCGACACCCCCATCGACTACGAGTCCCTTACCCGCCTGGGCTCCATGATGGGCTCCGGCGGCATGATCGTCATGGACGACGAGGACTGCATCGTGGACGTGGTGAAATTCTACCTCGCCTTCTCGGTGGAGGAGTCCTGCGGAAAGTGCGCCCCCTGCCGAATCGGCGGCCGCAAGCTTTTGGAGATCCTCGAGAAGATCACCAAGGGCACCGGGACCATGGAAGACCTGGACCAGCTCAGGAAGATCGGCAAGGCCATGAGGAACGCGAGCCTGTGCATGCTGGGGGGCACCACGCCGAACCCGGTCATGTCCACCCTCAACTACTTCTACGACGAGTATCTCGCCCACATCAAGGACCATAAATGCCCCGCGGGGAAGTGCAAGTCCCTGGTTACCTACGAGATCGACGAGGGTAAGTGCATCGGCTGTACCGTATGCGCCCGTAAGTGCCCGGTACCCTGCATCGCCGGGGAGCGGAAGATGCCCCACAAGATCGATCAGTCCAAGTGCATCAAGTGCGGCGCCTGCTTCGAGGCCTGCAAGTTCGGCGCCGTGACGGTGTCGTAAGGAGGAGCGGGAAAAATGAAGACCATCAACTGCAAGATAAACGGACAGGCCGTCTCGGTTCCCGAGGGAACCACGATCCTCAAGGCCGCCCTGGAGGCGAACGTTACGATTCCCACCCTGTGCGCCCATCCGGACCTGCCCGCCTGGGGGGCCTGCGGCATCTGCATCGTGCGACCCGAGGGGAGCCCCAAGATGATCCGCTCCTGCACTACCAACGTCAGCGAGGGGATGAACTACGTCACCCACGACCCGGACATCGTCGAGACGAGGCGGACCGTGCTGGAGCTGATCCTGGCGAACCATCCCAACGACTGCCTCCGCTGCCCCAGGAACGGCTCCTGCGAGCTCCAGACCCTGGCGGCGGACTTCGGCATCCGGGAGGTTCCCTTCAGCCCCGGGGTCCGCGACATTCCCCAGGATACCTCCACCTGCGCGGTGCAGCTCACCCCCTCCAAGTGCGTATCCTGCGGGCGCTGCGCCCTGGTGTGCCAGAAACTGCAGGACGTATGGGCCCTGGAGTTCCTCTACCGGGGCGACGAGACCCGCATCGCCCCTGCGGGGGACGTGGCCCTCGCGGAATCCCCCTGCATCAAGTGCGGCCAATGCTCGGCCCACTGCCCCGTAGGGGCCATTACCGAGGTGGACGAGACGGTAAAGCTCTGGAACGCCATCCGGGACCCGAAGAAGAAGGTGGTGGTGCAGATCGCCCCGGCGGTCCGCGTGGCCCTGGGTGAGGAGTTCGGCCTTGAGCCGGGAACCCTCATTACCGGGAAGATCTACGCCGCCCTCCGCCGCCTGGGGATCGACACGGTGTTCGACACGAACCTCTCGGCGGACCTGACGATCATGGAGGAGGCTAGCGAGTTCGTGGAGCGCTTCGCCCATGGCCACGGGGAGCTCCCCCTCATCACCTCCTGCTGCCCGAGTTGGGTCGACTACCTCGAAAAGTACCACGACGACATGATCCCCAACTTCTCTACCGCCAAGAGCCCCATGATGATGATGGGCGCCATGGTGAAGACCTACTACGCGCGAAAGGCGGGGCTCGATCCCGCGGATATCTATTCCGTGGCGGTCATGCCCTGCACGGCGAAAAAGTACGAGATCCAGCGGAGCGAGGACATGCAGAGCTCCGGCGCCGCCGACGTGGACCTTTCCATCACTACCCGGGAGCTGGCCCGCATGATCAAGCAGGTGGGCATCAATATCCTGGACCTCAAGGACGAGGAGGCCGACTCCCCCCTGGGAACCTACACCGGTGCCGGAGTCATCTTCGGCGCCACCGGCGGCGTCATGGAGGCGGCCCTCCGCACGGCCTACAACTTCGTCACCGGGGAGAACCTCGGGAAGGTAGAGCTCGGCGACGTGCGCGGCATGGACGGGGTAAAGGCGGCGGTCATCGACATCAAGGGAACCAAGGTGAAGGTGGCGGTGGCCCACGGCATGGCCAACGTGAAGCGGATCATGAACGAGGTTCGGGAGGCGAGGAAGTCGGGAAAGGAGCGGCCTTACGACTTCATAGAGGTCATGGCCTGCAGGGGAGGGTGCATCGCCGGCGGCGGCCAGCCCTACGGCTCCACCGACGAGGTTCGGAAGAAACGCATCGCGGGGCTTTACAAGGACGACGCGGACTCGAAGATCCGCTGCAGCCACGAGAATCCCGCCATCATCGCCCTGTATAAGGAT
>QKDA01000133.1 GCA_003246765.1 Spirochaetales bacterium
CTCCTCGGGCGCCCCGTGTCCACCGAGAAGAGAACCGGCGACGTGACGGTAAAGCTCGTCCTCGAGCCCGAGCGCACGGTGGAATCCGTCTCCCTGGGCCGCGCGGTCCTCGTCCGCCGCATCCGGGGCTCCATCTTCGCGGAACCCCCCTCGGGACGGCCCTGAAACGGTCCCGGCCCCGTCGACTATCTGACTTTGAACGCCAAGCAAGGAGCGAAACGCGCCATGAAAGACCCCAGACACCGCCGCCTCGCGGAGATCCTCGTGAACCATTCAACCCGGGTAAAGCCCGGCGACAAGGTCCTCATCTCCAACTGGAACCCCGAGATCCCCTTCGTGAAGGAGATCGTGAACGCCGTGTACGACGCGGGGGGCCAGCCCTTCGTGAACCTCTTCGACCGCGACCTGGAGCGGACCATCCTCATGCGCGCCACCGAGGAGCAAGTGCGCCTTCGGGCCAAGCACGAGCTTGACCAGATGAGGGACATGGACTGCTATATCGGCTTCACCTCCCTCCGGAACGGGAGCGCCTGGAAGGACCTTCCCCAGGACAAGCTCGACCTCTACCAGAGGTTCCTCTTCGGCGAGGTTCACACCCGACAGCGGGTGCCCCATACCCGCTGGGTCGTCCTCCGCTATCCCTCGCCCGCCATGGCCCAGGCCGCGGACATGAGCGAGGACGCCTTCGAGGACTGGTTTTACGACGTGTGCACCATGGACTATCCCTCCATGTCAAAGGCCATGGACCCCCTGGCGGAGCTCATGGAAAAGACCGACCGGGTGCGCATCGTCGCCCCGGAAACGGACCTCTCCTTTTCCATCAAGGGCCTTCCTGCGGTCAAGTGCGACGGGGGCAGGAACATTCCCGACGGCGAGGTTTACACCGCCCCCGTGAAGGATTCCGTTAACGGCGTGCTCTCCTACAATACCCCGAGTCTCCGCGACGGCTTCACCTTCGAGAACGTGAAGCTCACCTTCAAGGACGGCAAGATCGCGGAGGCCTGCGCCAACGACGCGGACCGCATCAACGCGATCCTGGACACCGACCCCGGAGCCCGCTACGTGGGGGAGTTCGCCCTCGGCGTTAACCCCTACATCCTCAACCCCATGAAGGAAACCCTCTTCGACGAGAAGATCGCGGGATCCTTCCACTTTACCCCCGGCAACGCCTACACCATCTGCGACAACGGCAACCGCTCCTCCGTCCACTGGGACATGGTGCAGATCCAGCGCCCCGAGTGGGGGGGCGGCGAGATCTGGTTCGACGACGTCCTCGTCCGCAAGGACGGCCTCTTCGTCCCGGAGGAACTTGCGGGGCTCAACCCCGACCGCCTGAAGGGGTAGGGTGAAAAAAGGGCGCCCGGCCGATTGGCCCGCAGGGCGCCCTGATTTTTTTTAAGGGAGGGGAAGGCCTTCCCCTGTCTTCAAAGCCGCCTTCGCGTCTTTTCCGCCACCCCTTCTTTTCAGGTCTGGGCCCGAAATTTCCCCGATCGTAAGCGGGGCTCATTCCTCCGGGCGTATCTTTTTCAGTTCAGCATAAAACGCTTTTTCGCGTTCGTAGATATTTTCCGCCAGATCCCGCAAATGCCCGTAAGCCTCCAGTCTTTCATCCTTCTTCAAGCCCTTAACTACCCGCGAAAGCGAGCGGAACTCCGAGGATAGGGCATGCCATGAATCGATCGACGCGTCAATCGCCGACAGCGCGGGGGCGAGTTCGGCGCCGACGCCCTGAGCGGTAGATTCGGCGAGAAAATCGCGGTACAGCATGCGGAACGAAGCGCCGCCGGTCCCGAAATCCTCTATATTTCCCGCCATGTACTCAAAGACCGCGGGGAGAAGAAAAGCCTTCGCGCTGTATGATTCCAGATCGGCTAGATCGTCGCCGTACCGCTCAAGCGCGGCAAGGGTATGCGTCTCATAATTGCCGATTACCGTTTCCAATGAGCGAGCCACCATAATGTCCCGGTCAAAGCTAAAATTTTCGGGCGCCTTGTCTGCCCAATAATACTCCCCCTGGGGCGGGAACGCTTTGGTTCGAGACGTACGGGCCTTAGTCAGGTCGCGTAAACCTATGGTCTGCAACTCGGCAAACTCGGTGTCGCTTACGAAGGCGAGTCCCCGGTCAAAATCGATGCCGAAAAGGGTCACCATATGCCACCCGAAGGAGGTATAGGACGGCCCGTACTTTCCGCCGTATCGATAGGGAAGATAGCGCATGTCGACCCTAACAATGACGGGGGTTCCCGACTCTAGGCGCGAACAAATTTCACCCCAGCCTAAGTCCTTGGAGTTCTCGATGTCCGGAGCCGACCGGTGCCAGCCGATTCCAGCCGCGGCAAAGAACCTTTCCCTCATGTCCGCGTTTCGCGCCGAGATAAACGGGAACGTTCCCTTCTCGAAACCGAAGGAAAGCGCGCCCCCCGCGCCGGTAATCATGGGTTCCGTTACCGGGTATCCAAGATTCACGAGGGCGTTCATCATCGCGGAGCTTTCGCAGTGTTTCCCCGGAATGATCCGGGCACCCTCGATCATGGCAGTTCCCTGGCTCCCAGTACGTTTCCATGGTTCCGCACACCCCGTCACCGCAAAAACGGCGCAGGTCAGCAGGGCAAATTCGTTTTTCATAGCATGCCTCCTGCCCCAAGTAAAAACCCTGCCCAAAGGGCAGGGTCAACGGAAATCGCCGGGTAAGTTATGAAAAAATTGGCTTTACCGGGGATTCCCTTTTTGGTTCCCGATCCTGCGTATTCACTTCAGGATATCAGTTTTTTTATTGATATTTTTGCAACCTTTCGCCCTCTCCTCGGCTCTATTTATGCTGACATAATGACAAACTTTGTCTAAAGGACGAAATAATGAAACAATTCAGGATAATTCAGGGCGGCATGGGGGTCGGTGTTTCCGACTGGAGACTGGCGAGGGCGGTTTCCGTCTCCGGAGAGCTCGGGG
>QKDA01000101.1 GCA_003246765.1 Spirochaetales bacterium
GCGTCCGTTCCCACCCTGGTGGAATAGGTGGTAACCGCGTCCTCAAAGGAGATCTCGTTCTTTGCGAGGGCCGCCGCCACTTTCTTGGCCGCCGCCTCGGTGTCGGCGGTTATCATCGAAAGGTCATGCTTAACGAAGAGGTCCGAATGTTCCTTTCCCCAGGCTATCGCCTCGCTTTCGGGATAGGAGGAGGTGGAGAAGGCAACGTAGCGGAATGAGCGCTCGGGTCCGGACATCTTCTTGATGAGTTCGGTTTCTCCCGTGGCGGTCTTGAGCCCGAAATTTCCGTTCATGTCCCCGAATACGTCATCCACGAAGCGCTGGGCGGTGAGGTCTTCGGTGACGGTGGCCCTTCGTCCGGCCCGGGTGATCTCGGGGGTTTCGTTGTAGAGCTTGGCGGAGTATCGGCCGTTGGAGTCTTGGTAGTAGGGGAGCAGGGCTTGGTCAATGGAAGCCTGGGGCACCTTATAACCGGCGGCCTTAAGCTCGTCGAGAATCGCGAGGCGGATAACGGTAGAGTTAAAGGCGGACTGCATGATGGAATAGTAGGAATACTGATTGATTTCCTGGCCCTGACTCTTCATCTGTTCCGAGATGCTCTGCATCTGGCGGATAAAGTAGCTGTCCTGGGCATATTCTATCGGCGTACCGTTCCATTTACCGAAAACGATGGTCTTTCCGCCCGCGCCGGCGCCGCCGACCGAGGGAATCGCCACAAAGGTCACGACTGAAAGGAGGAGGATAACCACCGCCCCGCCGTAAAGCATCTTATTCCTGAACGTTGACATAGAACTTCCTTTCCGGTGTCAATTTTATAGTAGAAAACAGAATATCATGGCCGATTTTCTCTGTCAACGCGAGGCCCCTGCGGTTAGCGGGGGATTTTGGAAAAACCGTATTGACACTTTTTTAGCGTTACGATATATTCATCAACGTCACGGGGGCGTAGCGAAGCTGGTTATCGCGCCGGCCTGTCAAGCCGGAGATCGCGGGTTCAAGCCCCGTCGCTCCCGCTAAAAGCCCGCCTGTTTTTCAGGCGGGCTTTTTTCTTCTTGTGCCGCCGCCGCAGGATCCGTCTAGCGGCATAGCAATATGGGATCCTGTTTACATAGAGCCGGCGTTAAGCCGGCGTTACGGGCAGTAGCGCAGGGGTAGCGCGCTTGGTTCGGGACCAAGAGGTCGGGGGTTCAATTCCCCCCTGCCCGACTTAAAAACCGCTCTTTCGGGCGGTTTTTTTCTTTATAGGGCAATGATTTAGCGATTTAACGACTTCCGGCGAAAAATTTACCTTGGTTGACATATTTTCCGCGTCACCAGTTATGTCACCAATTCGATGGGGGCTGAAATGCGCGCTAAAGAACCTTTTACCATTTTCAAGCGAAAAACTGCCTCGGGGACCTCATGGGCCTACCGGGTTTACGACGAAGCGGGGACCCGGCGGCAGTTCGCTGTCGGGCTTCCTGGGACCACCTCGAGAACTGCCGTCAAGGCGTACCTCATGGGAAAATACCGGGAAGGAACGCTCATTCCCGAGGCGAAGGAAGTCCGCGCCGCGAAGGCGGTTACCTTCGGCGAATTTGCATCCGGTTTTTTTACGAAAGATTCCGACTTTTCCAGGCGAAGGGCGGCGACTGACCGGGGGGCGTACTCCGGGAATTATCTCGCCGCGGGGGACGCCGCCGTCCGGGAACATTTTATGCCTCGATGGGGCAGGAGGAAGCTTTCGGCGATTACTTCCGGCGAAATAGAAGCGTGGGTACTCGAATCGCTCGAGGCTCAAAATGAGGATGGATCCCTTCGCTGGTCCTCAAAAACAGTACGAAATTACCTCGGAAGCTTATCGACCATATTTACCGAAGCCGTGCGACTTGGGCTTATCCCTGGGAATCCGTGCGCTGGCGTCGTGCGGCCCCGGAAGGCCCCCAGGATTAAAAAGGACTCATTGCGACCTCATGAACTCGCCGCGCTCTTTCGTGAAAGCGCCTTAGAGACGGTTTGGGGGGCTACCGAGGGTAACCACCATGGCCTCGCCCGGGATGCATTCTTTGTGCTCGTCGCGACAGGATGCCGAATAGGGGAAATACGCGGCCTCACCGGAGCCGCCGTACACGAAGGCAGTATTGAAGTTCGGGCATCGTGGTCCCGACTCGACGGCATGAAAACCACTAAAAGCGGGAGGCCCCGAACTGTCCCGATAGCCTCAAAGGTTCAAGCTGTCCTTGGCAAGCTCAAGGCCCTCCGAGGAGAAGGCTTACTTTTCACCCTGGACGGGATTACTCCGGTTTCGGAACGGTGGCTCACAAAGATATGGAAGGCGGCGCTCGAGAATATAGGAATTTCTCCCGAGGAGCAAAAAGCCCGCGCCCTATCGCCTCATGCAACGCGAGTCACTTACAACACCCTCCAGCTCGCCGCAGGGACGGCCCCGGAAAAACTCCGGGCCGTGGTGGGGCATACTTCCGCTGAATTGACGGAAAGATACACGTCCTTCTCAACAGCCGACCTCGAGGACATTCGCGACGTGACCGAGAAAATGTTTCAAGAAAGCGAATGAAAAAAAATTAAATCCAAAAAATGAAATCAACACAAATGAAGATAGATATGTTACAATAATGACAGGTTGATAAAAAACAACCCAAACATTTTTTGACCGTCGAGATGACGGACAGGAGAAAATCATGGAACACGTTTTAACCGTGGCCGAATATGCACGCGCGCGCCGCGTCCATCCAAACACCATTTATTTAATGATTGAGCGGGAAGAAATCCCGCATCTACGCCTTGGCGGAGCTATCCGTCTAAATCCAGAAATGGTTGATAAAGTATTATTTCGAGGCGGCACGGATCGCATCGAAAAAACGGAGGCTTAACCTATGGTAAAGCTATTCCGGATCAAAGAAGCCGCCGGATTACTTGGCTTATCAGAGAGCACCCTTTACAAAAAAACCTGTACCCGTGAAATAGGATTTGTAAAACTCGGAAGCCGTGTTGTATTCACCGAGGAAGACCTTGAAAAATATATAGCCGACCACCGTGTCGAGGCCATCGGGGGGCGGTAACCCATGGCTAAAATCATGGACTATTACCGCGAGGTAACTGCTCCGCACCTCGCCGCATTTGAGCAAACGCAAAAACCTGACGCAATCGCCCCGCTTATTGGTGAAGTGGTAACCCGGCTCGGAGAACAGGACGCGCGCCCTCTACACGGAGGGGTGATGCAGGTTATTCTCGGGGAGTTACCAGACGGGCCACAAGCTCGGGTGCTATGGGCCGCATCTATCGCTTCGGGAATTGAGCTTTACAGAACGCCCTGGGACACCCTCGTCCGCGTCCGCCAGGGCCGCCTGGAGGCCGTAGACAGAAAAATACTTCGGGTGCTGGTCACGAACCTCATCGAAACCGTACAGCGAAAATCAAACGGCACCCTTGAGGTTTTCTCTCCACGCGATACCGTTTTTGACTGCATGTTGTCAGACATCCCTGGGGAAATTCCTTTAATCCGGGGCGTCCGCCAGGGATGCGCGTTTACCTCGTCGGGGCACCTCGTTGTGCGCGAGGGTTACGATTTGACCACGCAGGTTTGGGTTAACGACCCACTACCTCGAGTCGAGTCGCACATGTCGGGGGCAGAAGCCGCACGATACCTCCTCGAGGACTGGGCGGGAGATTTCCCCTTTGCGACCGACGCCGACCGCGCAAACTACCTTGGTATGGTCCTCACGCTCGCGGCCCGGGAATTCACAGGAAGGCCGATGCTTTTTCCCATCGTCGCCTCGACAGCGGGAACCGGAAAAACCCTCGCCGCTGAAACGGCATTGCTCGCCGCCGTGGGAGTCCAGGGGTATCTGTTAATGGGTTTCGGAAATGGCGACCCCGCCGAGTTTCGAAAGAGGCTTACTGCAGCGCTTGAGCTTGCCCCCCGTGCGCTCCTGATAGACAACCCAAACGCGAAAATTGATTCCGAAGATTTGGCGAGTTATGCAACGACAGATAGATATACTGACCGGGTTCTTGGATCTTCAACGACGCGAACCTATCCGACGGAAGCGCCAATAATCGTAACCGCGAACAATCCCGACATCTCCAACGAACTACTTCGAAGGTCGTGCGTTATCAACCTCGACGCGGACACGGAGCGCCCATGGGCTCGAACGGGATTCCGACATCCTGACCTCAAGGCCTGGACGCTCGAGCATCGCGGGGAAATTGCACATGCAATCGCAACTATTTTCGATTCCTGGTACTGGGCAGACTGCCCTGCATGGAGCCGCACCCCGGTTGGTTCATTCGAGGCGTGGTCCTCCCGGATCGGAGGGGTTCTCGAGTCGGTCGGTATCGTTGGTTTCCTGGGGAATTACGCAAAGACATTCGACGAGGCAGACGAAGAAACCTTGGCATGGGGGACGCTAATTCACCGCTGGTATGAACGCTTCGGAGCGAACATCGTCGGGGTGGCTGAAATATTTGATTTAGCCCTCGGGGTGGATTCCCTCCCGCTTCGAGGCGTGACGGATCGGGCTCAACGTATATCATTCGGGGCGGCCCTTCGAAAATGCCGAGGCCGCGTTATCGATGGGCACCGTGTTGACGACGTATCGACGAAACAGCATGGATCGAGGTACCGCCTTTTAAACGCGGGAGGAAACCAGGAATAAAGGGAATCTTTTTTAACCCTTACGCGTAGGGAAAAAAATATATAACCGTGCATGCGCGTGCGCGCACGTGTATATATAAGGCTGGGGATGGGTTCAATATTCCCGAGTTTCCCTTATAGAAAAAACGGGGGCGCATGCTCTCGAAGATCGTCGTGATGACGAACGGAAAAAGGAGGTCCCCTACTATGGACCTACTGAATCGGCAGGAAGCCGAAATCATGATTGCAGGCCTCGGAGCGTGTCTTGAGCGCCTGGACGAAAAGCTACATGCGCTTGAAAGGACAGTGGAGGAACTCGCCGCAACCGTGGCGCGTGTCGAAAAAACGGATTCAGCTTGGCATCACGAGTTAAACATCGTGTACCAGGAGCACGAAACCCGAATTAACACCGCCCTGGAAGCCCTCGGCCTTGAGCGTGTCCTTCCGGAGGCCACCGAATGAGCGCGACCCCGGACGCCCTGGACCGCATCATAGCCCGCCTTGCCGACGTTGAGCGCAGGCTTACCCTCCTCGAAGAATCCGCCGCGAAAAGATCGGACCCTTTTGAATCCATTCGGTTCAAACGAATGAAGGATGAGGTTCTCGCCGAGATTCGCGGAGGCAACCTCAAATGAGCGCCCTCATCTTCACCGCCCTCGCAGGGGCCCTCGTTTTCTTTTATCGCCAGGCTCGGGCATTCGCCCGGGATATTTCTCAGCTCGCCCGGTTCTGCCGGGAAAGGACTTTTTAACATGCTCGACATGCATCAAATCGTCGCGGACGAAAATCGCAAAATCGCAAAACGCAAAGAACGCGACGCGTTTATTCGGCGAATAGACGCGCTCACCGCGAAGGGCTTGACCGCCTCCGCCAGGGAAGCCGCAATCGTACAGTACGACCAATTCGGAAATGACCTCAGCGCCGGACTCGCCGAACGGTTGGAACAGCTCCGCGCTAAAGCGTTCGCGGCGGGCGTTCAATCCGTGAAAGACGCGCACTACCAGGAACGCGGCTACGAATCCGCCGGACCCCGATGGTACTCGGATCAGTCTTCGAAAGCCGCGTTATCGAAACAAGCTTCGGAAATCGCGTGGTATCGCGAACGCGGATATTCAAACGCCGAAATCGGCAAACTCATCGCCATGCCCGAAGGCGTCCACGCAGAATGAAACCACCGGGGCTCGCATGAGCCCCGGATTTAACGACCGGCGCGAAGCCGGACAGGATTTTTTATGGCTGACAAAATTCAGAAACTTGAAACCGAACTATCAAAGGCTCGCGTAAAACGCGACGCCGCGCAGGGCGAGGCATCAGCGCTCGCCTCCCGGGTTGAGCGCCTGCAAACGCTCGAGGATTCCGGGGCCGAAGCGGTAGAGAAAGACCGCGCCCGCTATTCCATCCTCGCAGATAAATTCTCGAAGGAAGTACTCTCTCTCGAGACGGAGCTTGCCCGCGAGGTTTATCAGCGTGACCTCGCCGAAGCGCAGGAGGCCGCCAAACTCGAGGAAGCGACGCTCACGGCGTTCTCCGACTCGTGGGACCGCGCCAGGGACGCCCTCGTCGCGGCGGTAGAGGTTTCGGCAAGCATACCCGTCGACGTGCGCCGGCGCCTGGACCTGGGGGGCGCGGGCTTCACGTTTGAAGGGATCATCCGGCTCGGAAATCACACGCCGCTCGGGCACCTCGTCGTAGCCATTGAGCGCCTCCCCGTCGCGCTGGCCTACGCACGGAATACAGGTGCCGCCGGGCACCTGGAAACCGTGAAGGCTTCGAAGCCGTAAGCAAGCACCCGGCCCTCCGGGGCCGGGACCATGGAGAAAAAAATGAAAATATATTTTTCTGAATCCGATTATAAGGCCGCCGCCGCGTCGTACGGATTTCACTCGCACTCAAAAGGAATCCGCGAAGCCCTCGCCCGGGCCGGGGTACTCACCTCGAAAAAATCCGGGGCGGACGTTGCCCTTTGGGTAGGACCGCCGGACCTCTTTCGCCCGACTATGGGGCTTCCAAACGTCGCCTTTGTCGCAATCGAAGGCGACCGACTCCCCGCCATTGAGGCCGTGCCGCTGGCCCGGGCAAACCTCGTTCTCGTCCCGTGTGAGCATAACCGGAGGATACTGGAGCGACACTATAAAAACGTGCAAACCGTTCCCCTCGGGATCGACCCCGCCCGGTTCCCGTTCGTTGAACGCCAGCACCCGGCAGACAACGAACCCTTCCGATTCCTTTACGTCGGAAACTTGCATCCATCGAAAGGCGTCCCCGTAATTTTCGAGGCGTTCCGCCAGTGGGTTTCCTCGGGAAAGTGTCCTCAAAATGTCGAGGTTTACATTAAAACCGCGACCGAATCGACGCGCAACGGGCGGCCCTTCCAGGGACAAGCTTTTTTCACCGTGAAAAACGGTCAACTCGTGGACGCCGAAACCCGGACGATTCCGGGGCTCGTGATCGACAACCGGAATTTGTCGAGCCCTGAACTCGCGGACGTGTATGCAGGCGCCGCCGCCTATGTACAACCAACCTGGGGCGAGGGTTGGGGGCTATCGCTTACCGAGGCAATGGCCACCGGGCTTCCGTGTATCTATACAGGATGGAGCGCCCCTCTTGATTATGCAGACAAGCGAACGGGCTTCCCAATGCGTTATCGTCTCGAGCCCCTACCATGGAAGCCTTCCACGAAAGGCGCGAGGGTAGACCCGCGAGTTCTCGTCCGCGAGATGCACCGCGTCTACTATCGATACCCCCGCGCCATTGAGCGTGGACGCAGGGCAAGCGAGCTGATGCACCGCGAGTTCACGTGGGACATGGCGGCGAGCAAACTCGTCAAGGTGCTCGAGGAGCAGGGAAAGTGAAGCTTATCCTACTAAGGTACTGGGACAACTATCATTTACAGCGGGTGAACATCAAGGGTCCCGCGTTCATAAACTGACAGGATTTTTTTGATTCAGTAAACCACTAATTTGTTTAAGAGGTAAACTAATGAGACTGATAAACGCGGCAGATTTAGCCGCCTTGGGAACCACCACGATTCAAAATGTGTCCAATGCCCGACGCCGAGGCCGGATCGCTTGTGACGAAGACGGGCGCTTCGACTTGGACGCCCCGGACGTGGCACAATGGCTCGAAACTCGCACAGCAAAGGCCCGCCAGCGCGCCGAAACCGCTCCGGACGAAAATACCCGCGAGGCGGAGTCATTGCGCGTGTTTGCGGCCTTCCTGGACGGCGAGGAGCGCCTTGTCGTCGAGCATCGTTTCACCGCCGAATCGTTGGAACTCGACCCGATCCACGGGGCAATCCCTGAGCCAGTACGTCTGAAATACGGCGCGGACGTTCGGGTTTTCCTGCTCGATGGGACGGAGCTTCCCGCCCGCACGGAAGCCACGGGAACCGCCTTCGATGCGAAAAGGAGATTGAACGCATGACGCTGACGTTTGAAATCGACGCCCCGGATTTTCTCGATGATGAGGAAGCTGGTTCTGGTTCGCTTGTCCTGGAGGTTCGCGGCGTACCCGACCGGATCGCCCCGGACGCGCTCGAGGCCGGGGTTCGGGCCCTCCTCAATGAGGGATTCACCATTCCAGGCAGGGTCCATTGGCGCGACCTCCGCCAGGAACTCACAACGATGGGGGTGGAAATATGACTCGCACAATTTCCGTAGAAGTGGTAGTACCCTCCCGGGGAACCCCGCCCCGGATCGGCGACCGCTACACCTGGGACAGGAAACGCAGTCTATCGAAATTCTCGAGGTTCCGGACGGGTTTGACCGGGGATACGTAAGGGACGCCGTGCAGCTCGTCCTGGACCGTAAGGGCGGCCTTTCGCTTCCGGTTCGCTGGGAGTACATCGAAGGCCAGCTTTCCCGCTTCGGATTCGCCAGGAGGGACTCATGAGCGACGCACCCGCTAAAATCCGCCTGGACATCGTCGCCCTCCGCCTGCACCGTGAACCGTCGTACCTCGAGGCGCTGATCCGAAAATACCGCGTACCCGCCTCGCGTTCAGGGAGCCTCGTTTTCGTGGATCCGGATGCCCTCCGGGACGCCGTTCGCCGGGACCGGGGGACGAAGTAAAAAAAAATGGCCCCTCGGGGATTCCCGGGGGCCTTCTTTATTTCATGGAGGCACTACGCCTCGGCGGGGACAGCCTCCCGGGCCTGGAGGCGAGCGTACTGGCGGGCGTACCGACAAGCGAAGCGGTATCCGATTTCTTCGGCGACCACGGATAATTCGGCCCCAGGGATGCGCATAGCCCTTGCAAACTCCCGAAGGGCCTTTGGGTCGGCTTCGAGCGCGTCTTGAATCTCACTGGTGCTTAACCCATCCGGCTTGTTGTGTAGGCTAGCGTACCGACAGAAACCATCCTGGGAATATCCGTCAAAATTAACAACCATTGACGTTGTAAGCCCGTACAGCGGATTGACGAACGAAACGACTGCCTCTAAAAACTTGTGCATTTTGAATGCCTCCTCAATTTCAATTGGTGACGCGCACCGTGTAACCAATTGTGTCACCAATTCAAAATAAAAGCAAGGGAAAAAGGAGGAAAGAAATGGAAATAGAATACTTGAAAAACTATGTAATATAACGATATAGTAAAAGCGGCGGAAAGCGCCGGAAAAGTCTGGAAAGCTGGCCTCTTGGTTCGGGACCAAGAGGTCGGGGGTTCAATTCCCCCCTGCCCGAAAAAAAAGACCGATCGGCATCAGCCGGTCGGTCTTTTTTTTATTGTAGCAGGGGGGGAATTGAACGGGTTTGAGCGCCGAGGGCAGTCGTTAGGATACCGCTATCTTAATCTGCCGGGTTTTCTGTTCTTCCCTCTTGGGAATCGTGAGTTTCAGGGTCCCGTTCCTGTAGTCCGCCGAGATGGCCTCGGAGTTGACCCCGTCACCGAGTTCAAAGCTTCTTCTATAGCCCGACAGGGTCATCTCGCTTCTGAGACACTCAAAGCCTTCGTCCAGACGTTTCGCGCACTCCGCCGTTAAAGTGAGGATGCCCTTTTCCACCTTCAGATTGATGTCTTCCTTTTCGACGCCGGGTATATCGAAAAGTATTTGATAGTCGTTGTCAGTTTCGAGAATATCAGCGGGGGGAATGCGATACTCGTTTCCCCTTTTTGATTCTACCATAGGATCCGCAGCGTCTTTCTTCATGAGATTCATGGTTTCCCTCCTTATTTGATCTCGATCGTGCGCGGCTTCGCTTCGGGAGACTTAGGCAGCCGGACCAGGAGAAGCCCGTTTTGCGACTCCGCGCGTATGTGCTCTTCATCGATTCTGTCGCTGAGCAGGAAACTTCTTTCAAAAGACCCGCTAAACCTTTCTTCCAGCAGAACCTTCTCCTTGTTTGCGGCGCTTTTTTTTCGTTCGCCTCGAATGGTAAGGGTTTTGTCTTTCAGGCTGATCTCGATCTCGTTTTTCTCTAAACCCGGCACCTTTACCGCGACGAGGTAGGCGTCTTTATCCTCGTACAGGTTAGCCTCGGGCCAGCGTCCCCGATAAACCGGATCGGAAAGATCAAAGATCCGGTTTAATTGGCGGTTGATCTCAAATAGATCGTCCAAAACAGAAGTATTCATGCCGTAACCTCCTTGAATTGGTAGTTGTGTTGAATCTCGCTGATATATAAGCAACTGCCGTGCCAATTTCTCTTGTTGAGGGGTGCAAGAAAGTAAAAATAAAGCTTTATATAGCAAGGAAATATATTGAAGATGATCAAGTTTTTGAAAACGTCGGTGATGTCTGCTTAGGGCTTTTCATTTTTTTCATGATACCTTTTGCTCCAATTAGCCCTATCGAATTCCCAAGGTTTGTTTCATTATGACCCATTTTTCCCCACAGAAGGCGGGGTGTTGACACCCTTATTTTGGCGGTACATGCTGTGCTCATGACAACGCATCATGAAGGGCTTGAACCGGGAGATACGGAGGATATTGGAATTTACGGCAACGTGCAGTGGGGCGGCGAGGACTCGGCCGCCGCGGCCGCGGAGCTTGTAAGGCTTGCCAACGCGAAGATGCCCTTCGGCAAATACGCGGGCCGGTATCTTGTGGATTTACCGGAAGCGTACGTTTTGTGGTTTAAGCAAAAGGGATGGCCCGAAGGACGGATCGGCGAGGATCTTCGGGCCATGGAAGAAATAAAGGTTAACGGGCTTGAGGGCCTGTTGAGGTCCTTTATCGGGAATTAGAGCTCAGTCCTCGAGACCGTCGGCCCAGGCCTTTACCATCTTTCCGATCTCGTCCCGGATCGGCCTTATTCCCGCCAGCTTTTCCTCCTCCGTGCCCTTCAGGGCCGAGGGGTCAGGAAAACCCCAGTGCATCCGCTTATGCTTTCCCGGAAACATGGGACAGCGCTCGGCGTTGGACTCGTCGCATACGGTAATCACGTAGTCGAAGTGTTCGCCCCGGTCCACGAAGTCCTGAGCCTTTTTCGCGTACTGTCCTTCCATGCCGATTCCGATCTCCGCCATGGCCTTTACGACCAGGGGATTCATGGATCCCTGCTCGATGCCGGCGCTGAAGACCTCGAACCTATTCCCCGCATAATGCCGCAAGAAGGCTTCTCCCATCTGGCTTCGGCCGGAATTGTGGATACAGATAAACATTACCCACTTCTTTTCCATAACAAAAACTCCTATTAAGAAAATCGATACCTAAATTCGCGAAGGGAAGAACGGTCGGGTTTTATTAGCGATGCGAACGCTGCCTCCTGCGTGTCTTTTGTATACTCTAATATAGATGATTGTCAATGTAATAGGAGGCTCCACCCGCGCAAAGGAAGCCGTATTAACGAAAAACTAACAGTGGGATTTTTGGGGTGAGGCCGTCAGTGCAGCAGTGAGGGCAGAACCGAGAGCACCAGGAGCGCCGCCATGGAAACGTTGAAAACGCGAAGCTTGATCGGGGAGGCGAGGGCTCGCCTCACCACGGTTCCGAAGGCAGCCCACGAGGAGACCGCGCAGCAGGCGAGAATCACGTTGACCGCTCCCGCCAGCAGCACGCTCAAGGCGAAATGATCGGGATCCGTGAAGGACGAGATGACGGTGATGGCGGCAAACCAGGCTTTGGGGTTAACCCACTGAAAGGCGGCGGACCCGAGAAGGGTCACTTCCCGGGAGTCAGAGGCATTGGACGCCATCCCGTCGGAGCGTGCTATATGCCACGCCAGGTACAGGAGGTAGGCAAAGGCAACGTAACGGAGTATTCGATAGAGCGGGGGAAAGGTCTCGAAGAGGGCCCCGAGCCCGGCGCCCACCAGGGAGACCATGACGGCGAAACCCAAAGCCACCCCGGCAACATGGGGAATGGTTTTTCGAAATCCGCGGCTTGCGCCCGACGCGAGGGCGATCAAGTTGTTGGGGCCCGGGGTAAAGGCCGAGACCGCGGAGAAGACCACGAGTCCCCAGAATAGCGACCAGCTCATGGGACTAATATAGCCGAAAGCCCGGGGGCTCGTGAAGCTCAGCTCAGCGCTCTTTGAGGATCTTTGCGAACTCCCCGAAAAACGCCTTTTCCTTTCCCTTGGCGTCAACCGGATGGGCGGAACCGTAGCCCGGAAAGGTTCCCGGAATCCAGCTCCTGGAGTCCCGCCAGCCCCAGAGCATATAGGTACCCGCCCCGCTTTCCGTTTTGGCCATCCTCAAGAGCTCCGTGAAGATTTTACCCTGGGCCTCTTCCTTTTCCGGGGTTACCGGGAGCTTTATCCTTACGTCGACCTCGGTAAAGGCTACCTTCAGTCCGAGTTCCCGGAACCGGGCAACGTTTCGCGCGAGAGCGTCCGCGTTCAGGCCGTACTCGGCCATGAGATGGAGCTGGAGGCCAACCCCGTCCAGGGGCACCCCCCGTTCCTTGAGCTCTTTGGCAAGGCGGTAAAACGCGTCGCCCTTGGCGGTACCGGCGTATTCGTTGCTGTAGTCGTTGAGAAAGAGGAGGGCGTCGGGATCCGCCGACCGGGCCGCGCGGAAGGCGATGTCCAGATAGTCGGGACCGATGGTCCTGAGCCAGAGGGTATCGCGCATTCGTCCATTGTCGGCGAGCACCTCGTTCGCAACGTCGTATTCCCGAATCTTGCCCTTGTACCGGGTCATGACCGAGTTTATCTGCTCGGTGAGGAGCTCCACGGCCTCCTCCCGGCCCTTCAGGGCATTCACGTAGGGGGGATTCTGCTGATGCCACAGGAATGTATGTCCCCGAAGGTCAAGGCCTTTCTCTTCTGCCAGGGCGACGATGGCGTCCATGTCGGACCAGTTCCAGAAAGCCTTGGTGGGATGTATGTTCTCCCACTTCATGGCGTTTTCGGGAACCAGCATGGTAAAAGTCTTTCCTATATAATCCCTGGTTTTGGGGTCGTAGGCGTCTCCCGCCTGCACGGCGGTTCCGAAGTCGATGCCCGCTTTCCCGGCGATTTTATTGAGGTCTTCGCCGGCGGCGCATCCGGAAAGGGTCACCCCGATGACGGCCGCCGCGATAAGGGTCGCTGCCTTGGCGGGTTGTATGATTGACTCGTCGCTTTTCTCAAACATGCCTTTTCTCCTTCCGAGGATTGTAGTTTCATTTATCTTCCCGGGGTATAGTGGTTTTTACCTAAACCTATCGGGTATACTTACGTTATGAGGATCCCATAAGCAGTATCGATTCCCTACTAACCGGCGCCTGGACCGCCGATCCCCTGTTGGTAAAGATAGCCGCCAGCTTCGGCATCCTGGCAGCGATGGCGGTATCCCGCTTCATCGCGCACCGGGTGATATGGCGCAGGACCGAGGACATCCATGCCCGATACAGGGGGCGGAAAACCGCGGCCCACGTGAGTTCCGCACTCGCCTTGGTTGCCCTCGGCTTTTTGTGGATTTCCGACTGGCGGCAGATAGCTACCTATTTCGGCCTGGTGTCCGCGGGAATCGCCATAGCCCTGAAGGATCTCATCGCGGACGTCGCCGGCTGGGTATTTATCCTCGCCCGCCGCCCCTTTGTCACCGGGGACAGGGTACAGATAGGGGAAACCGCGGGAGACGTGGTGGATATCCGGCTTTTTCAGTTTACCGTGCTGGAAATCGGCAACTGGGTCGGGGCAGACCAAAGCACGGGCCGGGTTATCCACGTGCCCAACGGGTCCGTGTTCACCCAGCCCCTCGCGAACTATACCCGGGGATTCGAGTTTATCTGGAACGAGGTTTCCGTACTCCTGACCTTCGAGAGCGACTGGAAATGCGGAAAGAAGCTTCTTCAGCGGGTTCTGGATTCCTACGCCGCCACTCAGGAGGGAGTCGTGCAGGAAAAAATTCGCGAGGCGAGTAAGCGCTACCTCATCGTCTATTCCAATCTTAAGCCCATTGTGTATACCCGAATCGAGGATTCAGGGATTCTTCTCACGGGCCGGTACCTATGCCTTCCCCGCAAGCGCAGGGACAGCGAGAACGGTATCCACGAGGCGATTCTCGAGGCCTTTGCCGCCGACGACTCGGTACATCTCGCCTATCCGACCCGGAGAATCATCGCGGACCGTCAGTCGTAAGGATCGAAAAACTCCATCCCCCTGTAACAGAGGGGACAAAGCCAGTCGTCGGGAAGATCCTCGAAGGGAGTCCCCGGGGGAATGCCGTGGGCGGGATCCCCCTTTTCGGGCCTGTAGATATAGCCGCAATTCGAGCAGATAAACCGTTCTCCCTCGCTCATGGGGCCTCCTTGCGTTACACGCTGAAGTACTTCGCCTGGGGATGATGCGCCACGAAGGCGCTGGTGGTTTGTTCCGGGAACATCTGAAAGTCCTCTCCGATGGTCACGCCCACCGAGGATGAGTCCAAAAGCTCGCAGAGGGTTCGGTTGTGCTCCAGGTCCGGGCAGGCAGGGTAGCCGAAGCTGAAGCGCCCCCCCCGGTAGCGTTGTTCCACGAAATCCGCTATTCCCCTGCCGTCTTCCGAGGCGATGCCGAGCTCGAGACGTATCTTCCGATGCCAATACTCCGCCAGGGCCTCCGCGGTTTCCACCGCCAGCCCGTGGAAGTGAAGGTATTCCCGGTATCGGTTCTCCGCGTAGAGTTTGCCGGCCTCGGCGCTGGCCCGGGGCCCCACGGTGCACAGCTGCAGGGCTATGATGTCGCGGCCCTCTTCGGCCTTCCTGAAAAAATCCGTTACGCAGCGCCGTTCCCCGCCCCTTTGGCGGGGAAAGCTCAAACGGGCCTTTTCCTTTCCGCTGTTTTCGGGATCCCACAAGATGAGGGAGTCCCCATCGGCGGAGCACTCGAAGTATCCCCAGCTTACGGCGGGCTTGAGGAGTCCCTCCCGGAGGCACCTTTCTTTGATTTTCTCGAATTCCGGGCGAACGGTACCCTCGATAAGGCCGCGGTATTCCTCTCCCGTGAGTTTTCCCCTACGGTAGCCCCACCGTCCGCGGAAGAGCACCTCCTCGGTAATGAAGGAAAATATCTCCTCCAGGTCGATGCCGGTTTCTTGGCGGATGCCGAGAAAGGGGGGCCGGGGTACGGGAATGGATCCTGGGGCAACGAGCGGTTCGGTGCCCGGCGCGGCGGGCAACGAGCTTGCGGGTCCGGCGCCTGCGGCAGAGCCGGCGCCTTCGGCAGAGCCGGCGCCTTCGGCGAAGCCGGCGGCGCGAAGCTTCCGGGAGGAATGCTTCGCCCTTTCCGCCGCGATCCAGTCGTCGAAGGTTCCGTCCCGGATGGTGTTCATGGCGTGTAGCCCCGCGAAGGCGTCGGCGCAGTACGCCACCCCCGCGATATGGGCCTCGGCGCAGTCCTCGTGGACAAAAGAGGGAGTCAGGGCCGCCCCCCCGAGAAGCACCGGGATGGAGAGCCCCCTCCGGGCGAGTTCTTCTATGTTTTCTTTCATTACCGCGGTGGACTTCACGAGAAGGCCGCTCATGCCGATGGCGTTCGCCCCGACCTCCTCGGCCTTCCGGATCATCTCGGCGATCTCTACCTTAATGCCCAGGTTATAGACCTTGTAGCCGTTGTTAGACAGGATGATCTCCACCAGGTTCTTGCCGATGTCGTGGACGTCGCCCCGAACCGTGGCCAGCACTATGGACGTCTGGGCCCGGTCCCGGGATTTTTCGATCCGGCTTTCCAGGAGGGCCACCGCCGCCTTCATCACCTCGGCGCTCTGGAGCACGAAGGGCAGCTGCATGCGACCGGAACCGAAGAGTTCCCCCACGGTCTTCATCGCCGGGATGAGCACCTCGTTGATGATTCCCAGGGCGTCCCGGTTTTCCAGTTCCGCTTCCAGGAGGTCTTCCAATTCCGCCTTGGAACCCCGAACTACCCTGGACGCCAGGAGTTCCGCGGGACTCTTGCTTTCCTCGGCGCCCTCACCCGCGGTTCCTTCGGATTTCATGCCGTCCCTCTCCTTGGCGGCAAAATGCTCGAGGAAGGCAAAGAGGGGATCTCCCCCGGAACGGTCGTTGCGGATGAGCTTGAGCGCCGCCTGCGCGTCGCCTTCGCTCAAGGACGAAAGGGGAAGGATCTGGGCGAGATTGACGATGGCCATGTCGAGTCCCGAGCTCACGCACTGGTCAAGGAACACCGAATTGAGGGCCCGTCGGGAAGCGGGAGTCAGGCCGAAACTCACGTTGGAGAGTCCCAGCACGGTCCGCACCCCGGGCAGTTCTTCCTTAACCCTGCGGATGGCTTCCATGGTTTCCAGCGCGGAGTCCCTAAGGCCCTCGTCGCCCGAGCCAAGGGTGAAGGTGAGCATGTCGAATGCCAGGTCTCCGCTCCTCAGTCCGTGCTTGCGCACCGCGAGATCGTGGATGCGCCGGGCGACCTTGAGCTTCGCGTCCGCGGACCTGGCCATTCCCTCCTCGTCGATGACGAGGGCGATGAGAACCGCGCCGTAACGCTTGGCCAGCCGGATGATCCTCTCGGCCCGCTCTTCCCCTTCCTCCAGGTTCACCGAGTTGATAACCGCCCTGCCTCCGTAGCGCCTGAGGGCCGCCTCGAGAACCCTCTCGTCGGTGGTGTCGATAACCAGGGGGAGGGTAACGGCTACGGAGATCCGGGAAAGGGCTTGGGCCATGTCCTCCTGCTCGTTTCTGCCGGTGTAGGCCACGCACAGGTCCAGGGCATGCACCCCCGTTTCGGCCTGCTGCCGGGCGATATCCACGAGACCGTCCCAGTCGTTTTTCAGGAGGGTTTCGCGGAAAAGCTTGCTTCCGTTGGTATTTGTCCTTTCCCCGATAAAGAAGGGCGGGGGGCTTTGGGTGAGGCTTTGGGCGGTGAAGAGGCTCGAGACCGATTCCGCGCCGGGGCC
Organism: Spirochaetales bacterium; assembly: GCA_003246765.1. Taxonomy (GTDB): domain Bacteria; phylum Spirochaetota; class Spirochaetia; order Treponematales; family Treponemataceae; genus Teretinema. The sequence continues at coordinate 16,891 of QKDA01000101.1, forward strand.
TTCCTCCAGGCGGGCGGGTTTCAGGGAAGGGAGTATCGCGTTCAGGGCGGCTATGTATTCGGGGGTGGTACCGCAGCAGCCGCCGACCATGGCGATGCCGTCCTTTTCGATGAAACCGCGCATGCTCCGCACGTAATCCGGCACTCCCAGGTCGTAGAGAAACTCTCCGTTCACGTTCCGGGGGAGCCCCGCGTTGGGCTGGACGAGCATTCGACCGCCCCAAAGGCGGGCGATTTCCCGTACGTAGGGCGCCATGTCGTCGGGTCCGGTGGCGCAGTTGATTCCCAGCGCGAAAAGCCCGTACGGTTCCAGGGCCGCGATCACGGCGGCCACCTCGCTTCCCACCAGGAGGGTTCCCGTGGTTTCCACGGTCATCGTTACCATGACGGGCAGGTCTTTTCCTGCCTCCGCGCAGACGTCCCTAACGGCGAGGATGGCGCACTTGATCTGGAGCAGGTCCTGGCAGGTTTCGATGAGGAAGGCGTCGACCCCGCCCTCCAGAAGCCCCGCGGCCTGTTCCCTATAGGAGCGGTACATGGTGTCCCAGTCGGTATGCCCGAGGGAAAGGAGCTTCGTTCCCGGGCCGACAGAACCGGCGACGAAGCGGGGCTTTTCGGCGGTGGATGCCTTGTCCGCGGCACTCCGGGCGAGACGGGCCGATTCCCGGGCTAGTTCCCGGGCCCGGCTGGCTATGCCGTATTCGGCGAGCACGATCTCGTTCGCCCCGAAGCTGTTAGTGCCTATAACGTCGCTGCCTGCGTCGAGATAGGCCCCGTGAATGGAGCTTATCATGTCCGGCCGCGTAAGGTTGAGAATTTCGCTGCACCCCGAGAGTCCCCCATAATCGGCTTCCGATGGATTCATCCGATGTATCATGGTGCCCATGGCCCCGTCGAAGAGAAGCGGTCCCCGGTCGGCGCGTTCCTGGAGTGTCATTGGCGCTCCTTGTCGTAAAGGTTTGTCGGAGGCACAGTATACCCGAATGCTCCCTTTTCAGGAAGACGGGCTGCCGGGCGAGTTTGACAGCCCCGGGGAGAGCCCCTATACTGTTTCCAGGAGCAAACCGTGAAGACGCTTTCCGAAATCGGTCTCTTCAAACGAGGGAAAAAGGTTTCCCGGCAGCTCATCGCCGAGGCAGAGCGTATTGCCCTGGCCATTTCCACCATAAGCATCATCGTTCTCCAACTGATACTACTTCTGATCATTTCATCCATTACGGTAGGCACGGTAAAGCGCCAATCCGTGACCGCCGCCGACGAGGTGGTAAAGCTCCTTCAGGAGCCTCTCTATAAATTCGACGCCGTCCAGGCCCGGAGGATCGGCGAGGCCCTCCTTCAGTCGGGACGCATTTCAGGCATCAAGATCGTCTCGGAACTGGACGACCTGTGGTTTGACCATCCCCCCGCGGGCGGAGCTTCCCTCATCCCGCCCCAATACCGCTCGGTCGCCTATGAGGGCTCCCAGATCGGGTCTATTGAGCTTTACTTCAGCGACGCGGAAGTGGTGAAGACGAGGATAATTTTCCTTGTGCTCATGACGGTCATGGTGCTCGTGACCGTCCTCTCCTCCCTGTTCGTGAACAGCCGCGTCCTCAAGCCCCTGATCTTCGGGCCTTTGAACAAGATCGGCCAGGGCATTGACGCCATCGCGGGGGGGGCCTTCGAGACCCGCGTAGAGCCTTCGGGGTTCGCGGACGTGGATACCATCGTGAATCTCGTGAATAATATGGCGTCGAAGATCTATACAAAGAATATCGAGCTCATGGAGTCCAACAACACCCTCGAGAAACGGGTGAACGAACGGACGGCGGAGCTGAAGAACTCCCTCGAGCAGTTGGGCAAGGCCCAGGAACGGCTCATTGAGGCTGGTAAACTTTCCGCCCTTGGACAACTCGCGGCAGGAATCGCCCACGAGCTAAATACGCCCCTGGGCTCGATAAAGTCTTCCAGCCGCAGCGTGGCTGACTATCTGGACCGCTCGGTTCCGGGCCAGCTCGAGCGGTTTCATGGCTGGGACGACTCCCAGAGGACGCTTTTCATGGAATTCCTCGCCCTGGGCCGGCCCTTCGCGGAAGAACTGGACTACGCGCCCCCGGACAGGAAGAGGTTCCAGCGGATGGTGGAAGCCCTCCAAAACGCCGGTTATTCGGAGCCCGTGGAGTTAGCGGGGGCCCTGGACGATACGGGTCTTTCCGAGCGGTTTGACGAACTCTTTCCGAGGCTATCGCGCCCTTCCATGGAAGGGGTGCTCCGGGACGCCGCGCTCTGGATCGGGGCTCTCAGGCAGTCCACGGTGATCCGTTTATCCACCCAGAAGGCAGAGACCGTGGTAGACGCCCTTCGTTCCTATCTCACCGCCGAAAGCGTCGATTACACCGACGAGATCGACGTGGACCGGGAGCTGGACCGCGTACTGGTGCTCATGCACAACCAGATTAAGCATGACGTTCAAATTCTCAGGGAATACGGGGGATTAAGGATACGGGGATCCGCCGAGCGGCTTTCCCAGGTATGGATGAACCTAATCCGGAATGCCGTGCAGGCGATGAATTTCCGGGGCACCTTAACCCTGAAGACAGGGGTAAGGGACGGGGAATCCTTCGTGGCGGTCATCGATTCGGGGCCCGGAATTCCCCCCGAAATTCGGGACCGCATCTTTGATCCCTTTTTCTCCACGAAAAAGGGAGAGTCCGGCATGGGCCTGGGTCTCGATATCTGCAGGAAAATAGTCGAGGGCCACCGGGGAACGATTACCTTTGAAAGCCGTCCCGGGAATACGGAATTTCTGGTCACCTTCAAACCCGAAACCGACAGCAACGCGGCTACCGAAACGGAGGGCGCCTGATGGCCTTTGAACATCTCCTTTGCGTGGACGACGAGAATATCGTGCTTCAAAGCCTCAAGCACGAGATCAAGACGGATCCCTTTTTCAAGAACATCATAATCGACGTGGCCGAAACCGCAGAAGACGCCATTGACCTCGCAAGGGAGATTAGCGAGGCGGGAGACACGATACCCGTCATCATTTCGGACCAGAGAATGCCCGTGATGAGCGGAAGCGAGCTCCTCGGCCAGCTGCATGCCAGCTATCCCGATACCAAGAAAATTCTGCTCACCGGGTATTCTGACCTCTCGGCCGTGACGGAATTGGTGAACCGTGACGCCCTCTACCGCTATCTCGCCAAGCCCTGGGACAGCAAGGATCTCCTCCTGAGCCTGCGGGAAGCCTTCAGGACCTTCCGTCAGCACCGCCAGATCGGGGAGCTCAACACCAAAATCGAGAGCATGACCCTGGCAATGGTTTCTGCCCTGGAAAGCACGAACTTTTTCTTTGACGAGGATACGGGAAACCATATCCGGAGAATCTCGAGCATATCGGGCTTTATCGCCAGGACGGCAGGCTTTAACGAAACCTTCGTAAAGATGATCAAGCTGTACGCGCCCCTCCACGACATAGGGAAGGTGGGCATTTCCAAGGAAATACTCCTTAAACCCGCCCGTCTGGATCCGAAGGAATTCGAGCAGGTTAAGGAACACGTGCGCATAGGGCACCGTATCATCGACGACGAGTCCATCGATCCCATGGCCAAGAATATCGTGCTCTACCACCACGAGAAATGGAACGGGGGGGGATATTTGGAAGACTTGAGCGGAGACCGCATTCCCGTGGAAGCCCGGATTGTATCCATAGCCGACGTCTATGACGCCCTCACGAGTCCCAGGGTATATAAGCCTGCCATCGGACGGGAGGAGTCGATAGAAATCATTCGGGAGGAAAGGGGAAAGAGCTTCGATCCGGAGCTTCTCGACGCCTTTTTATCGGGCATGGACAAGCCTAACTGGCCCTGCGATGAATGACGGAATCCTGCGCCATAGGGGAATCGCCGTATCTTTTCCGCGAAGAATGACAGAGTTGGATCTTGTCTTTTTCCTACTAAAACCATATAATTAATATCGAAATCCCAGAGGTGCCCCAAGGGGCGCGGAAGAGGAAAAGGAGTATACATGAACATGAAGAGCAAGGTGGCCCTCCTGGCCATAGCTGCCTCCCTGGTTGCTGTCCCTGCGGCTTTTGCGCAGAATTTCACCGTCGATTTCCGGGCCAACCTGACTAAGGCGGATGCGGGTAACTACCTCAATTGGAAC